>BTRA01000001.1:0-78774 GCA_036986155.1 Gemmatimonadota bacterium
CCTCCACCAGCGTGATGAGGCTATCGGACCTCAAGGGCGGCGGATAGTAATAGACCGTCACCGGATGGTGGCGGCCCTTCGTGACCAGATAGACCTGTTCGCCGGGGAGCACGAACATGGCTTCTATGTCGCGGGGACCGTCCGGCAGGCGCATGCGGAAACGCTCGGGTCGAATCTTCTTTTTCCGAGACAACCCGGGCTCGAGCATGCGATAGAGGTCGACGCGCTCTCGGGTCAGGTCGTTGTCTCCGGTGTCCGCGATGTAGAGACAGGATCCAGCCTCGCATCGCCCACTGTCGAGCGCCTCCCAATCACGGTTGCGGGCATCCACCCGGATCCGGGCCTGCCGCTCGCCGTCCATATCCAAGGCGATCAACTCGGCCCGGTTGCCCGAGTCGTTGTGGGTCCAAATGATGGTGGGATCGTTGAGGCTGAAGGCCGCCCCGCTGGTCTCGTCGAACTCGTGCGAGAGCCGAATCGGGGAGCCCTCAGGGAGGCATTGCGCGGCCTGGCTCGAGGCTGCGGTCGTGGTAGCGAGCAGCCCTGAGACCGCGAAGAGGACCCCGAAGAGACAGGTCCCTAGCGTCCTTCGGCCTCTACCTTGGCCAGCACAGTGTCGATGACCTGCTTGAAGAGCTCTAATGGCAGCGCGCCTTGCACCGGTGCATATCCGATCACGACGAAAGTAGGCGTACCCCTCACCCCGACTTGGCGAGCCAACTCCGTGTGAGCTTGAACCCGCCAAAGGTACCTGGACTCGTCGATACAGGTCTGGAAGCTGGTCATGTCGAGCCCGGCGGCCTCCGCGATCGCCGCGATCGGGGGCGCGGGATCCGCCACGCTCTTCCAGTCCGACTGACGCTCGAAGAGCAGCGCGGTCATGCGCTCGGCCTTCCCCTGCTCGACGGCGCACTCGCCTCCCATGGAGGCGTCAACCGAGTTCGCCCAGCTACCGATCACGAATGGGATGGTCTTCCAGAATACCTTGCCGGTGTCGACGTAGTCTTTCTTGAGCGTTGGCCAGGTTTCCAGGTGGAACTTCCGACAGAAACCGCAGCCGTAGTCGCTGAACTCCACAATCCGGACCGGAGCATCCGCGGCGCCCAGGTCGAAACCCAGGCTGGCGATGTCCAAGGCTTCCTGCCCGTTCGGTGGTGCGGCGGGTGGGCCCAAGGAGACCGTCGGCCCAGCCGATACCACGCTGGAGGTCGCCGCGTCCTGCGTGGCTGCCAGAATGTCGCCCGCTGCCGTGGAAATGCGGGTCCCATCGTCATCGCTCTGGTCGGGCCGGGTCTGACAGGCTGCAGCGCTCAGGACGAGCAACGCAATCGCCGCAAGCATGCCATACCGACGGGGTGCAGGCCTCATTGTATCTCCAAGTCGATCCACTGCCCGAGATCCGCCAAGCGGGAGGAAATCGAAGCGAAACTCCCGGTGAGGAGCAGAATCCCTATCACTACCAAAAGGATTCCCGCAGTTTTCTGCAAGGGACCCACCCAGCGTTGCATGGCCTCCATGCTCGTCAGGAACCAGTTGAAACCCACCGCAACCAGGAAGAACGGCAACGCCATGCCCAAGCCATACACCCCGAGGAGCGTGGTTCCTTGTAGCACGGTGGATTCGCTCGCGGCGTAGAAGAGGATGGACGCGAGGATCGGGCCGATGCATGGCGTCCACCCCGCTCCGAACACGATGCCGACCGCGACCGAGCCCAGTGCGCTCGTGGGCTTCTTGGCCAGGTGCATGCGCCACTCTCTCGCCATCACCGGAAGGCGGAGTACTCCCGTGAGGTAGAGCCCGAAGAGGATCACGAGTCCGCCGCCCAGCCGGCCCATGATGGGCAGAAAGCGATTCAGCGTCTGTCCGGCGGCTGTCGCGGCCGCACCCAGCGTCATGAAGACGATGAGGAACCCGATCCCGAACATGGCGGCGTGGAATGCCGCGGCCCACCGGGCGTCCGTCCGCGTGCCGTCGGACAGTTCTTCGAGTGACATCCCGGACACGAATACGATGTAACTAGGCACCAGAGGGAGTACGCACGGCGACAGAAACGATACCAGGCCGGCCAAGAAAGCCAGGGGAAGGGAGATGGTAATGGAGTCCATGATGCGCTAGCGGAGGCCGCTAGATCTTGAACTCCTTGAACAGCCGTTCTTCGGCGTCGCCCTTGAGCGTAGCTCTGAGCTCGACGTGGGGCTCTAGCCCGCTTCCCTTGAGCTTCTCGCGAAAGAGTTGGTCGAGTTGGAAGACGCCCGCTGAGTTGGTCATCTGCACCGTGATACAGATAGGCCGCTCGCCACCCTCGTCGATGCTGATGGAATCGATGGCTGCCGCCGAAATCGAGTGGATGCTGTCCGAGCCGGCCTCGAACGGGATCCTCGAGCGGCCCTTGGCCATGTCCAGGGCGTCGGCGATCCGCACCAGGCCTGCTTCCAAAGTGAGCGGCTTCCCACCGGAGCGGTGCGCGATGATGGCGTGTAGCACCTCGGAGCGAATGACGTTGGCCACGCGATCGTCGTAGATCCGCGGCAGAATGTCGCGGAGCTTCTCCTGAGCGATGAAGAGCGAGTAGTCCTCGTGATCCGCCCGCTGGATCGACATGCCCACGTCATGGAGGAGCGCACCCAGCGCGACCACCACCTCAGCGTCATCGCTCGACAGCTTCCAGTCGACGACCACCGAGGGCACGACATCACGGTCCAAGAGCAGGCGCAGCATGCGTACGGCGATGTTCATTACGATCTTCACGTGTACCGGCCCGTGATCGGTCATGCCGAGCCGCTGGATCGCAGTGACGTTGCTGGCCAGCCACAAGCCATAGAGGTCGTCGTCGTCGTTCACGATCTCCATGAGCTTCTGGAGCCTCTTGTTCCGCTTGTCCGGGACGGACATGACGATTCGACGGGCAAAGCGCTCCTCGACGGTTCGTCTGGCGTCGGCCGCGGTGTCGAAGTTGTCGGGCTCGGGCTGAATCTTCTGAATCTCCGTCATGTGACGTCGCTCGGAGCGTCCCACAGCCCCTGGACCTTGGGCGCACCGTCTCTGATCACCACCGTACCTGCGATTTTGTCGTGTATGGCCTGTCGATTGGGGTCCCAATAGATCTGTAGGAACCCGAGAAATCCGGTAGCGAACCCCGCCGCGTATCCCCCGGCGCGCTCGAACGCATGCCACCATGTGACCGTTTGGCCGTCGAGCCGTACCACTCGAATACCCAGCGCCTTCTTTCCCGGTGTTTGCCCCTTCATGAGGGGCATCAAGATTGCGAAGTACATGGTCCACCACCCCAACCCGAATCCGATGTCGTCCAACCCGTCGGTGAACTCGACCTCCCTCTGACCCGAACTCGGGTCTTCGGCGATGCGTTCCGGATCGCCGATCGAGGCGGCGCCCGAATCGAGTTGCGCGACCACCTCGCCGACGACGTGTTCGAGGCCGCCACGCCGGTCCAGCCACCGGGCAAAGAGAAAAACCGAGATCGTGACCGTGAGCACGGTGAGCCCCGCGCATCCCAGGAAGACCCGAAACCCCGTCGTCCGCCGGTCGTCGGGCCCGCTCTTTCCCGCACGCACCAGGAGGAATGCCGTGATCACGATACCGAGGATGAACCAAACACCGCTGGTGAGCAGGGTGACCAGGGCGACCAGCAGCAGGTCGATCCACACCGCCAACAGCCTTCGCCATGGCCTGGCGAGCGGTGTTCCCAGTAGGAACGGCGCTACGGAAAAGGCGTCTGGTGTGATGATAGTCTTGGGGTCACGCATTGCTACGGGCATGCGGGGGGTCCTGGTGGCGTCGGGTAGGTGTGGCCGTTAGCGCCTTCGGTGAGCGGCAAAGAAGAGTCCTGCCGCCACACCCAACAGGGCCGCTCCCAAGAGGGCCTGTGATTTGAATCCAGACATGCTCCGCCTGGTCGGGGCCTTGGAGGAGGTCACGGTAGGCCTCGTGGTGGCCTTCGCTCCCCCCGCCTGCGTCCCGTCGGCACAAAAGGAACACATCGCCTGGTGCCGGTCTCGTGCCGTTCGGTTGGCGTACCCGGTCTCCTCGCCGCAGTC
This sequence comes from Gemmatimonadota bacterium, assembly GCA_036986155.1. GTDB lineage: Bacteria > Gemmatimonadota > Gemmatimonadetes > Longimicrobiales > Gaopeijiaceae > JACZXQ01. Next base: position 4,056 of record BTRA01000001.1, read on the forward strand.
GGGGCAGGTGTCACCGGTCGGAAGAGGCACGAGCAGACCGTACAGGCGCCCCTTGGAGAGATCCAATTTCTCGGCGATTTGGTTCACGCTGATGTCGGAACCCCAGTAAAGCTTGTTCGCCTTCCTCGCGGCTCCCACGTCTTGCTTCGCTTGGTTGGCCATGGAGGTCTCCGATCACTTCCTCCGGGTGAGAACTGCTGCCGAAACCGGCCGCCCCCGCCGTCCATTGACCTGCCGTCGGGGTAGCCACAACATAGCGCGGGCCGAAGGTCGAGGCGAGACGTACCACGTGATAACGGAGGACTGTTCGTGAAGATTCCGGTATCGCACGGACATCTGGAAGCATCCATGAGAGAGCCGCCGTCCGATCCGGTCGGTGCGGCGGTCGTCTGCCATCCGCATCCGCTTTACGGCGGGAGCATGCACACCAAGGCCGTCTATCGGGCGGCCCAAGCGCTGGCCGATTCGGGCCTTCGCGCGCTCCGCTTCAATTTTCGGGGCGTGGGTGCCAGTACCGGTAGTCATGAGGAAGGAATCGGAGAGCGGGAGGATGTTCGTGCCGCCCTCGATTGGCTCAGTGCGGACGCGCCCGGGATGCCCATGGTCGCCGGTGGGTTCTCGTTCGGGTCGATGGTCGCCCTCGGCGAGGCCGTGGCGGATGATCGCGTGGTGGCGTTGCTCGGGATGGGGTTACCCATCGACATGTACGACTATTCCTACCTGTCGGGTGCGGACAAGCCGGTACTCGTCGTACAGGGTGAGGACGACGAGTTCGGCTCGGGGGATAAGGCAGCGGAGGTCGTCCGCGCCCTCGGCGATCACGTCACTCTGGCGCGCATCGCCGGAGCCGACCACTACTTTAATGATCGTTTCGACGATCTTCGCGAGGTGATCGTCGAGTATTTCACCACCGGGGCGGGTGCCGAGGCATTGAAGGTGGCTCGCGGAGGGCGTCGCTCATGAGGGAACGCTCCAAGATTCTCACTAGCCTGGAGACCATCTACCGGGATGCCTACGAGGCCGCCGAATCCGCCGGTAACGAGCAAGAGATGTCCCGACTCGACCTCGGCTACCAGAGAGACCAGATCTATCTCGAGACCCTGTTGGATATTCGCGATGGGCTGGCAGTCTCTGAAGAAGAGACGCCGACCAAGTCCCTTCTGGAGCGTGCGGAAGCGCTTAAGCGCCTGGCACGACTTCGTCCCTAAACTCCAGTCCGACTGATACATACGCGATGACACGATGAAGATCTACTCCAAGACGGGGGATGGCGGAGAGACGGGCCTCTTCGGCGGGGGCCGGGTCCCCAAATCGCATGTCAGGATCGATGCGTGCGGTGTGCTGGACGAGTTGGGCGCCTTTCTCGGCTATGCACGCTCCGCCGTGGAGGTGGAGCTCGTGCGTGACCGACTCGAGACCGTTCAGCACGACTTGTTCGGGTTGGGCGCGACCATGGCCACGCCCATGCCCGCCGAAGGTCGGAAGCGGCCGGAGACTCCCCCGCTGCCACTACACCGGGTGGGTGAGATGGAGACTTGGATCGACGAGGTGGTCCGTGAGGTCCCGCCGCTCGAGAACTTCGTGCTGTCAGGAGGTTCGCCCGGGGCGGTCGCCGTGGACCTCGCGCGCACGGTCTGCCGGCGGGCGGAGCGCGCCGCGGTCACCCTGAGTTTGGAGGCCGACGTCGACCCGGGGGTTATTCAGTATCTCAACCGACTGTCGGATACCCTGTTTGCGTTCGCTCGCCTGGAGAACCATCGCGCGGGAACGGGGGACGTCATCTGGGACCAAGACGGTGGCCGATGATCTTGACGACCACGGGCTTTTTTGCCTTAATCCTCTGTCGGATCAGCGGAGGCTGAGGGATCGCTCTCTGGAGATTTCATGACCTACATCATCGCAGAGCCATGTTTGGGCACGAAGGACGCGAGTTGTGTGGAAGTGTGCCCGGTCGATTGCATCTACGAGGCGGATGATCAGTTCTACATTCATCCGGATGAGTGCATCGACTGTGGTGCGTGTGAGCCGGAATGTCCCGTGCAGGCGATCTTCCCCGACACGGATGTACCTCCCGAGTGGACCGACTACATCGAGAAGAACAGGGTCCACTTCGACACCTAGCTACTACGGTAGGATCTTCCTGAGGCCCTTAGGTCAGATCCCGAGTTCCCTGAGGCGTTCCAGCGAAATGTCACTCGGGGTCGACTCTCCCGGCGCCAACTCACCCGCCACCTTCAGGTTCTCCTGCTTCTGCTGACGGATCAGCAACAGGCCGGCGGCGAGTGCGGCCGCCCCTAACAGACTGTACGTCACCTTGCGAATGGTCCCCTCCCCGGTCCGTTCGGATGATTCCTTCGTTCAACCCCCCGCTGCACGAATCGTGCCTTCATCCGAAGTGCTGGTCGATGCCCTTAAGTGTGCGTCTGACAAGAGAATACGCCAGACTCGCGGATCTGTTTCACCCGCTGAGTGTCCTGAATTCCGGAGAACCCGTCCTGCAGGTCACGGAAATTTCTTTGGGGGAGCCCATCGAGAGGCGCCCAGCGCCTTCGGGAGGAGGGCGTGAATTTCTGGTGTTCCAGACTCCATTGTAGCAGCAGATCGTGATGGGACCCGTCCTACCCGCGTGTTACACTTCCACAACTCTCTGACACCGTCCGCGGTCACCTCACTCCTCTGAGCTTCTCGCGGTCGGTAGCAGACCAGGGACTCCCATCAGACTCTTGGAGGTCGGATGACTGGATGGCTGAGGTCCGATCGCGCGTGGCGAGGATGCGCCTTTTTAGCGATACCCATCGTGGTGTCTTCCGTCGGATGTTCATCGCCCCAGCCCGAAGCGCGGCCCGAGTCCACCGCTTCCGACGGGCTCACCTGGAACACCGCCCAGGACTCCACCGACCGTGTCCTCGTGATCGAGGGTTTCGAGGGCCCTGAAGCGGTACGCTACGATCCCGATTTGGATGTGTACTTCGTCTCGAACTTCGGTGGGGATGAGGAAGGAGACGGCTTCATCTCTCGGGTCACGGCCGAGGGCGAGATCGACTCCCTCCGCTTCCTTGTGAGCGGCGACCTGGCCCCACTCAACGAGCCGCGAGGCATGTTCATCGTTGGGGAGGTGTTGTGGGTGGCGGATGCGACCGGCGTGCACGGCTTCGACCGGCGCACGGGTGAGCAGCGCTCGTTCGTCGACCTCATGGCGTTCGACCCCGGGTTTCCGAACGACGTCTCGGCGACACCCGATGGCGTTCTCTACGTCACCGATACCGGGCGCTCCCGCATCTACCGGATCATCGACGGCGTGGCCGAAGTCGCGGCGGACTCGGCTGATCTGAATCAGCCGAATGGAATCACCTGGGACCCGAATAACGCACGCTTCCTCCTGGCTCCCTGGCGAAGGGGTCGGACGTACACCGCGTGGGATCCGGATCTCCCGGACTCACTGATCCTGAACGCCGCCCGCACTCCAGGTGGGCACATCGATGGACTGGAGTTTCTCGGAGGGCTGCTGATCGCTGCCAGCCAGGATGATCTGACCTTGCACGGGGTCGTGAATGGCATGGGGCATCCCCTTATTCGAACGCCCGGTCGGGCGGCGGACATCGCCATCGACACCCGCAGACGACGGGTCGCCGTTCCGTACATCTCCCTCGACCGGGTCGATGTCTGGCAGCTACCGGAGGGATGACGAGCGATCGACAGGCGACCTTGAGGATCGCGGACCAGAGTTCCCGGTAAGGGATTCAATGGATACGATCTCGCCAGATGTGCTGTGCGATGCGGCGGGCGGTGACGCCCTGGCCCTGGCCCGGGCGTTGGTCTCCACCCCTTCGGTGAACCCCGTCCTCGAGGCGGGTGGCGCCGGCGAGGAGGCTATCGCTCGGCTGACCGAGACTTGGCTCCGATCCTGGGGCTTCCAGGTCGCTCGTACCGTGGTCGCACCGGGCCGGTTCAACGTGGTCGGCTCGATCGGTTCTGGAGGCGACGGGCGGACCCTGATCCTCAACGGTCACCTGGACACCGTGGGTGTCGAGGGCATGACCGTGCCGCCGTTCGACGCCGAGGTGCGGGACGGGCGGTTGTGGGGCCGCGGCGCGTGTGACATGAAGGGCGGCGTCGCATCCATCCTATCGGCCTCGGCCGCGCTATCACGGGGAGAGATTCCCGGCCGGCTCATCGTGGCGCTCACGTGTGACGAGGAGCATGCCAGCCTCGGCATGGCTGGCTTGGTGGACTCCGGAATCCGTGCGGACGCGGCCGTGGTGTGCGAGCCGACCAGCCTGGCGGTGATGCCCGCGCACAAGGGCTTCGTGTGGGTCGAGGCCGAGTTCCAGGGCCGCGCCGCTCATGGATCTCGCCCGGACGAAGGTGTGGATGCGATCGAGCACGCGGCCAGGTACCTGGTGGCGTTGGACAGCCTTCGCGAGGAGATCTCGGCGAGGGATCCACACCCGCTGCTTGGTCATGGTTCGTTTCACGCGGGCACGATCGACGGGGGCTCTGCGCCGTCGGTCTATCCCGACCGCTGCAAGTTGGTCATCGAGCGGAGGACGCTTCCCGGAGAGTCCGCGGACGATGTCATGGCGGAGTTCCAGGCGGTTCTCACGGATCTGCCCTGGCCCGGAGGTGAAGCCAGAATCACTCGACGTCTCACGAGACCCGGAACCGAGGTCGACATCGAGTCCGAGCTTGTCAGGGGACTGCTTGGAGCCAATGAGGCGCTTGGCCAGACGCCCAATGTGGGGGGGATGACCGCATGGGTGGACGCCGCCTTCCTCAACGAAGCAGGCGTACCGGCCGTCTGTTTCGGTCCGGGGTCCATCGCCAAGGCGCATTCCGCCGACGAGTGGATCGAGACCTCCGAAATCGAGATCGCAGCTCGCGTGTTGGAGGCGTTCGCAGGTGAGTTCTTGAAGGGCGACGCATAGTGGTCCATGGCCCGACAGCGGGCGCCGCAGGATCCTAGAGGCCGAAGATGGTGACCCGGGTCTGTCCGTGATCGTGCGTGACGCCCGTCGCCGGAACCTCGTGATCGGCCCGGTGCTCTACCGAAAGGACCTGGCTGAAGCGCACGTCCATCCATCGCGCGATGACGCGGTCGAGCTTTCTGGATCCATACGGCGGGTCCGCAAACGCGATGTCGTAGGTGTCCGCCTCGAGACCCTCGACAAAGGGAATGGCATCACGCCTGAAGATTCGGGTCCGGTTTTTCATGCGGAACGCCGCCACATTCGCCTTGAGAGCGTGAAGACTCGCCGTACCGTTTTCCACGAAGTCGGCGTGCGTCGCGCCACGAGACAGCGCCTCGACGCCCAGGGCGCCCGATCCCGCGAAGAGGTCGAGCACTCGGGCACCCTCGAGGTGATCCTCGAGCGCCGTGATCCAGTGGTCCCTCACCGCTTCGGAGGTGGCGCGTACGCGTGCACCAGGGGACACGAGGTCTCGTCCGGCGAAATTCCCACCAACGACCCTCAGGGCTCGACTCCCCCCTCCACGATGGCGCATCCACATCGGGATGGGTGATCGATGATCCAGGTGGCCCGCTCGAGGTCACGGATCAACCACAGGACCAAGAAATCACCGGATGCCGCCAGCGTGAACAAGACACCCCAGGCAGCCAACCAGGCCTCCGTAACGATCAACGACACGACGAACGGTATGACCCCCAGGATGATCCCCGGGAGCACGGCTGCCCACCGGTATGCCGCTACGGAGATGGGCTCCTTACACCAGGCATATGGGGTGAGCACCTTCCAGTGAACTCCCACGCCCACGGCCGCCTTGGATGCCCTCCCGATGCGCCGAAAACTCATCGCGTGGATCAGCTCGTGCACGTAGGTGCCCGCCAAGACCCCGGCGATCACGGCGGCTGTGGTGCCCCACCCTGGATCCCCATCGAGCACGCTCAAGATCGACTCCTGAGCCACCCGTCCGTAGAGCAACATCATGGGAATGGTAATTACCACAGCGAAGGCACCCGCCAGGACCTGGGCCAACGGAATCGATACGCTGCGATCATCCAACACGTTCACTCTCAAACACTCCGCTCGTGAAGGGAAGTGCCCAACCGCGCGTGGAGCGGTGTACGTCTCTCTTCTTCCACGCCTTGGGCAGCATGTGATGTGAAGGGCTCGTGGTCAATCCGCCCCTAGTCCGTCTACCACCGCACGCCATACCTTGGTCTCCGGACCCAACGGGCCTTCGGAATCCTTGTCCTTTCGGCCTCGAGGCATGGATCATGTCGATCAAATGGAACGACCGGTACGCTGCCGAAGGCTATTTCTATGGTCGGGAGCCCAATGACTTCCTGGTCTCGGTGGCCCACAAGATCCCGCCCGGCCCTGTGCTGTGCCTCGCCGAAGGTGAAGGCCGCAACGCGGCCTTCCTCGCCCAGGGAGGCTGGGCGGTCACGGCCGTCGACATGTCGGACGTGGGCTTGAGCAAAGCCAGAAGCCTGGCCGCCGAGCGCGGCCTGCAGATCACGACCGTGGTCGCGGACCTGGCCGAATTCGAGATCGAGCAAGCAGCTTGGAGCGGGATCGTATCTGTGTGGGCGCACCTACCGCCGGAGATCCGGATACCTCTTCATTCCGCGTGCGTGAGGGGACTTTCTCCCGGAGGAGTGTTCGTGCTCGAGGCGTATCGACCCGAGCAGCTCGACCTCGGCACCGGAGGCCCGCCTCGGGCAGACCTGATGATGGACCGTGAGTCCCTCACGAGGGAGCTCTCCGGGCTCGAGTTGGAGATCGCGCGAGAAGTCTGTCGTGATATTTCGGAGGGATGTGGGCATCAGGGACCCAGCGCGACCGTACAGGTGCTAGGAGTCCGGAAAGCGTGACCGACATGAGCGAGAACTCAGGTGGTGTGGGCAAGCGCAGGGAGCAGGTCGTCGAGGACCTGATGGAGCACTTCGCGAACGACGTCATGGACCTGACGGAGTTCGAGCGCCGGCTGGACGTGGCCAACCGCGCGAAGTCCCTGGAGGAGCTCAACGCTCTTCTCACCGATCTGCCCACCTCCGCGGCGTTGATGAGGACCTCGAAGCTCACGCCCTCACGCGGGGGCTCAGCCGTGGTAGTGCCGTCGGAGGACGTGCGCGATCGTAGCCTGATGATCGCCGTGTTCGGTGGCACGAGCCGGCGGGGCCGATGGGTGCCGGCCCGAAAGAACACGGCCATTGGCATCATGGGTGGGGTTCAACTGGACTTCCGAGAGGCCATGCTGGGTCCGGGTGTGACCGAGGTTTCCCTGTTTGCGTGCATGGGCGGAATCGAGATCATCGTACCGCCGGAGATGGCGGTCGAGGTAGACGGGATCGCGATCATGGGTGGCTTCGACAACGAGACCGACACGGTGCTCAACCGGGACCCGGATCAACCACTCCTCAGGATCAAGGGCTTGTTTATTTTGGGTGGGGCGGAGATCGCCGTTCGCTTGCCAGGCGAGTCCGCACGCGACTCCAAGAAGCGGAAGAAGCTCGAGCGCCGGGAACTCCGCGAACTGAAGTCGGACTGGGACGGGTAGTGATTGCAGCGATTGATCCGCCGAACCATACACGCGACTCAGGAGGAGCACGAATGGCGCGCGCGATGTGGAACGACCAGGTGCTGGCGGAGAGCGACCAGACCGTCATGGTGGAGGGCAACCACTACTTTCCGCCGGACTCGGTCAAGCGTGAGTTCTTCCAAGAGAGCGCCACCACCACGATCTGTCCCTGGAAGGGTGAGGCGAGCTATTACACCCTGTCGGTGGACGGCCAACAGAATGCCGACGCGGCCTGGTATTATCCCGATCCCAAGGATGCCGCGATGAACATCAGGGACCACGTGGCCTTTTGGCGTGGCGTCCAGGTGGAGGACTAGGCGTTGGCAGGAGCCAAGGAACTGGCGGTCATCTCCGTCTCCATCGACCTGGGTGCGGGCCGCCGCGGCGTGGACATGGGTCCGTCCGCGCTGCGTATCGCGGGACTGACCTCCACCGTGGAGTCGTTGGGCTACAAGGTGATGGAGGTTGGCACGATCACGGCGTGTGGCCCGGAGACGGTGAGCCAGGGCGAAGGCACCGCCAAGTATCTGGAGGAGATCATCCGCGTCTGCAAGGAAGCGGGCGCGATGACGCGGCTCGGGCTCGAGAAGGGGTGCTTCCCGCTCATCTTGGGGGGCGATCACTCGCTCTCCGCAGGCTCGACCGCGGGGGTCGCCTCCCACTATCGCGAGCGTGGTCAGTCGATCGGGTTGCTCTGGGTCGACGCCCACACCGACATGAATACTCCCGAGACCACGCTGAGCGGCAATGTCCACGGGATGGCGCTCGCGGCGCTGATTGGCCGTGGACCAACGGCTCTCTCGGATCTCATGGGTGCTGGCCCTGCCGTCCGCTCCGAGCACGTGGTGGTCATCGCCGCACGGGAGTTGGATGTGCGCGAAAAGGACGCTGTTAGAGAGGCAGGCGTCCGGGTGATCACGATGAGCGAGATCGATGAACGCGGGTTGAGTGCCTGCATGGACGAGGCGCTGGCCCGGCTGACCGACGGCACGGCGGGGTTCCACGTGTCGCTGGACCTCGACAGCATCGATCCGATGAGAGCCCCGGGAGTAGGTACGCCGGTCGCCGGCGGACTGACCTACCGGGAGGCGCACCTCATCTGCGAGAAGATCGCCCGAACAGGCAAACTTCTGGGGCTCGAAGTGGTCGAGCTCAACCCGGTCCAGGACCTCGAGAACCGGACCGCGCGATTGGCCGTCGGGCTTGTGGCCAGCGCGCTGGGAAAGACGATCCTCTAATCAGGTGACGGCATGAACTACGACCGCACTGGCATCGGACACTTCATGCATAACGCCCTGCGCATCTGGGCGGGGTTCTTTTTCTGGATGCACGGGGTGCAGAAACTCTTCGGGGTGATGGGTTGGGAGGATGCAGTAGAGTTCGGGACGAGGATGGGCACGGCGGGGCTTCTGGAATTCTTTGGCGGGCTGTTGATCATCTTGGGGCTCTTCACGCGCCCCGTGGCGTTCATCTTGGCCTTGGAGATGGTGTTGGCGTACTACTGGGTGCACCTCCCGCGTTCGCTCTGGCCCATCATGAACGATGGCGACAGGAATGTGCTCTTCATGGGCATCTTCGTGTTCCTGGCCGCGAACGGCGCCGGGGCATTCAGCTTGGACGGGTTGATTCGTGCCCGGAGGAGAGAAAAAACAGTGGGTTAGATGGGGTAGGGGGCCCGTGCGACGGGCGGCCCCCTACGCCGTTGGGTTCCCGCCATCAGGTCTGGGCAGTGGTGCGCAACTCATCGTAGGCCGCCTTGAGGTCCTCGGCGATCTCGTACGGGTGCCGGCCCTCGATCTGATGTCGCTCCAACATCCAGACCAACTCTCCATCCTTGAAGAGAGCAACGGCCGGCGAAGAGGGCGGATAGCCCGTGATATACTCGCGAGCGCGCTCGGTGGCCTCGAGATCCTGGCCGGCGAACACGCTTACCAGCACGTCGGGAGTATTCTCATGTTGGAGCGAAAACGCGATGGCGGGCCTCATGGATCCTGCGGAACATCCACAGACGGAGTTCACAGCCAGCATCGTCGTCCGCGACTCGTTGGCCAGCGCTCCGTCCACATCTTCGGCGGAAAGCAACTCTCGAAAGCCGATGCGAACCAAGTCCTCGCGCATCGGCGCTACCATCAACTCGGGATACGGCATGTCGGGTACTCCTGGGTTGAAAACGTGCCCTCCAAGACGACGGAGCGCACCAGATTCAAGGCTACCCTCCCTTGCTTGCCTCAGTTCCCAGGACCCGTCACCTTGCTTGTGGGGGGGGCGGCCACGTGTGGCTGGGCTGGAGAGGGTTGTTATCGTAACTGCAAGTCCGACTGAATCTTAAGAGGAGACTCGTGAGAGGTGTCGAGAACATGAGATGGATCGGGGCGGCTGTGCTGATCGGGCTGGTGAGCGTGGTAGGCGGGTGCGCCGCCGGATCGGACGCCCCTGCGGAAGCAAGGGCGACTGTCGATGCCGGCTATGATCCGACTACAGCGCCGAACTCCGACGCGGATTGGGAGATCATGGTCGCGCAGGCACGCTGGGCATACTCCGAGCGGCTCGACACCCTCCCGATCGGTGAGATCGTGGCCCGCATTGGGCAGAGATTCCTCGGCACGCGCTACACGCCCAAGACTCTAGAGGTACCTGGGGAAGAGGGGCTCGTCATCGAGTTGGAGGAACTCGACTGTGTCACGTTCGTCGAGAACGTCCTGGCGCTGGCGCGTTTGGTGCAGCGGGCGCCGCCGGGGATTCTGGCCGAGGAACGTGTCTACAAGGCCTTCTATTCGGGCATCCTCACCAACATTCGGTATCGCGGCGGCCGTTTGGACGGGTACCCCAGCAGGCTGCATTATTTCAGCGAATGGATTTCCGACAACGAAGACATGGGACTGCTGAGGGATGTCTCCGGCGAGTTGGGTGGTGTGTTCGACGATGAGCCTGTGACGTTCATGACGACCCACCCCGACGCCTACCGCCAGTTGCGTGAGAACCCGTCGTTCCTCGAGGCGGTGAGAGAGACCGAGAGGGCACTCAGCGCGCAGCCCCGGATCTACATTCCTCAGCAGGACATCGCCGCCATTGCGGACAAGATCGAGAACGGGGACATCATTGCCGCCACGAGCACCATCGAAGGTCTCGACGTGGCCCACACGGGCATCGCGCTGTGGGTGGATGGACAACTCCGGCTCCTGAACGCTCCGCTCGTCGGTGATTCCGTTCAGATCAGCGAGTTGCCCTTGGTGGAACGCATCCTTGGGAAGACCAGCCAGAATGGAATCATGGTGGCCCGCCCGCTCGATGTCCGCCGCTGAGTCCGCAGCGTGCGATCGTGTTATATAACTAACAGTCGGACTTAGAGTTAGAATATGCTCTGGCTCCTCGTAGGCGTTGCTCTTCTCGCCGCGATGGGGCTGTCTCTGCACGCCGTGGCGCTCCGGATCATTCAGCCGCCCAAGCGCGCGATACCGCACACGCCGGCGGACCTTCCGTTCGAGTTCGACGACCTCAGCTTCGAGTCTGACGGCCGAACCCTGCGCGGTTGGATGATCTACCCGAGCGAACCGTCGGGGCGTGGCGCCGCGGTGGTGGCCCACGGTTGGGCATCCAACAGCGGTGACGTCCTACCCATCGCGGCGTCGGTCGTCGCTTCGGGCCATACCGCCTTCGTCTTCGACTTTCGCCGTCACGGCAGGAGCGACGAAGCGCCGCGCGTCACCATCGCCGACTACCGGGACGACCTCGTCGAGGCGGTCGGCTTCGTCCGGAAGCGCCTTCCCAATAAGCGAATAATAGTCGTCGGTCACTCGATGGGTGGGGCGGCGTCCATCCTGGCTGCTGCTGCTGGTGCGCCGCTGGACGGGATCGCGATAGTGGCGTCCCCGGCGGACCTGGTGGAAATGACGGTGGAGTACTTGAGAGAGGGCTGGTGGCCTGGCGCCCTTCTCGGCCCGCTGATCGTCCCGATCCTGTGGATGAAAGCGGGGGGAAACCGAGCGGAGCTCGTGCCGGAGCGGAGAATGGCTCTTGTCACCGTGCCGAGCATCGTGATCCATCCCGAGCACGACAAGAGGGTTCCCCGGCGACATGCCCGCCGCTTGGCCGATTTGGCCGGCTGCGAATTACGTATCGTTCCAGACGCCGGCCACGTCGACATTCTCCAGCACCCGGGTATGCACGCGGCGGTGGTGGAGTTTCTGGACAAGTGCGCCGACTTCGAGTCGCCTAACCCCCCAACACTACCGGAATGAGAAACGTCGCCGCCGTAGTGATCACCGCGATAGCGATCAGGTTCAGCCAGATACCTGCCCGGCTCATCTGGGGGATCGTGAGGTAGTTCGAGCCGAACACGATGGCGTTGGGAGGGGTCGCCGCCGGCAGCATGAAGGCCATCGAGGACCCGAGTACAGCGGTGGCCATGAGGTGGAGCGGCTCCATGCCGAGCCCGGCCGCCACACCGGCCATGACCGGCATGGCCATCGTGGCGGTCGCCATGTTCGACGTGATTTCCGTGAGGAACACGAACAAGGCCGCCACCACAGCCAGCAGGACGATGACCGGCACTGTCTCGAGTCCCCCGACGGCGCCTCCGATCCAGGATGCCAGGCCGGACCGCTCCATGGCCCGAGCCAACGACAGCCCCCCACCGAACAGTACGAGTACCCCCCATGGAATACGGCGAGCGGTAGGCCAGTCGAGGGCAAAAATTCCCTTTCGCCAGTTGACCGGAATCAGGAATAGCGCCAAGGCCGCGGCCATGGCGATTGTGGAGTCGCGCACACCCGGTGCGAAGGACTGGATTCCCGGAATCGACACTGCGCCAAAGGTTTTGGGTGCGCGTAGGATCCAGGCGGCGGCCGTCAAGGTGAAAACGATGCCTACGATCCATTCGCCGCGGTCCGGCGCTCCGAGGCGAGTCCGCTCCTCGCGGATCACCGCGCCCGCATCCACGTCGCCCACCGTGGGCACGTACAGGACCTTGACCAGGAGTAGCCAGGCGAGCGGCAGCATGACGGCGACGAGTGGCATTCCCACCATCGCCCATTGCAGGAAGCCGATCTCCACGCCGAGGATCTCGTCGGCCGCCGCCGCGAACACCGCGTTCGGAGGTGTTCCGATCAATGTGCCGACTCCTCCGATCGAGGCCGCGTAGGCGATGCCCAACATGAGCGCCACGCCGAAGGGATAACTACCCTCGGTCTGCTCCGGTCGGAACCTGTCTCCGACGGCGAGGGCGATCGGGAGCATCAGCGCGGCTGTCGCCGTGTTCGAGATCCACATCGAGAGAAAGGCCGTGGCGAGCATGAAACCCAGCACGAGGCGGGACGGGCTGGTGCCGACCGACGTCATGACGGTAAGAGCGATGCGCCGATGTAATCCCCAGCGCTCCATCGTGACCGCGAGCAGGAAGCCGCCCATGAACAGGAAGATCAAGTCCTGCGCATAGGGCGTCGCCGCGTCGGACATCTCGAGCACGCCCAAGAGCGGGAACAGCACGAGCGGAAGAAGCGCGGTGGCAGGGATCGGGATGGCCTCGGTCATCCACCACACCGCCATCAGCACCGCAACGGCGGCGGTGAGCCAACCATCTTCCGGCAGCGCTTCGGGGCCTGGCAGAGCGAGCATGAGCGCGAAGATCGCGCCTCCGGCGAGGAGGCCCACACGCTGAGCCTTCCTGTACGTTCGCTCGACCTCCTGCTGGTTGGTCAGATCGACCCTCCCACGCGGGCTGTGAACGCCGGCACGTCGCGTGAGTTTGGCCCCCATAGGGGTGACCGGCAAGCGAATGTCCCGAGCGCTTGGCGGTCGGGGGGCGGGTCCTTTAACTTCGGGGCGCGTTTCGCGCCGGACGCCGTCTACCGAGGAAGCCCATGACCGAAGACGTACTGGAGCCCCGGAGTCCCTCTGAGTCGATCTCGGAGATCACCGAGTGGATGATGCCGGGCCACGTAAACAATGTGGGCAACGTGTTCGGGGGCGTGGTTCTTTCGATGGTAGACCGGGCGGCGGCCGTGGCCGCCATGCGCCATTCGGGGAGCCACTGTGTCACGGTGTCGATCGATCAGGTCGACTTCATGGAGCCGATCTACGCGGGCGACCTCGTCATTTGCCGCGCGGTGTTGAACTTCGTGGGCCGCTCATCGATGGAAATCGGTGTTACCGTGGAGGCCGAGAACCCGATAACGAGGCAACGCAGAGTCACCAACGACTGCTATCTTACGTTCGTGGCCATCGACGAGGGTGGACGCCCGATCGCGGTGCCTCCGCTGGACCTCGCCACCGACGATGAGCGGGAGCGCTTCGAGGCCGGCAAGCGGAGGCGCGGACTGCGAAAGGCCCCGGACGGTGGCAGGAATTAGACTCCCCCACCCGGGTAGTGACAATCAATCGACAGGCATTCGAGGAGAATCGACATGACTTTGGACGTTGGAGATGTTGCCCCGGGATTCGCACTACCACTGAAGATCGGGGACCCACCGATTCTACTGAGCGACTATCAAGGCGAGAAGCCGGTCGTCTTGCTGTTCTTCCCCCTCGCGTTCTCGTCCACGTGCACGGCCGAGATGTGCTCAGTGGCAGAAAGCTACTCGGCTTGGCAGGATCTGGACGCGGAGGTCATCGGGATCAGCGTGGATTCTCCGTTCGTGAATCAGAAGTTCGCCGACGACTGCAATGCGCCGTTTCCTATCGTATCGGACTTCAACAAGGAGGCTTCCACCGCGTACGGCGTGCTCTACGACGAGTTCGCGGGCCTGAGGGGAGTGTCCAAGCGGTCCGCGTTCGTGGTTGGGCGGGACGGGCGGATCAGCTACGCGTGGGTCTCGGAAGATCCGGCGATCATGCCGGACTTCGACGCGATCATGTCGGCGCTGGGCTGAGAACGGATGGTCTAGGTCCGCTCCACCACCATCGCGAAACCGAGTGCGCCCGCCGCGCACACGGTGATGAGCCCTAGCTCCATGTCTCGTCGCTTCATCTCGTTGAGGAGCGTCGTCGTGAGCCGGCCGCCCGTGGCCCCGAAGGGATGCCCGATCGCCAAGGAGCCGCCCATTACGTTGATTCGGTCGATGTCCGGATGACCCACGGCCTCTGATCGGCCCAACTCCTCTTCGGCGAACTTCTTCGAGCTCCAGGCCTGAAGGTTCGAGAGAACCTGTGACGCGAAGGCCTCGTGCATCTCCAAGAGTTCGATGTCGGCCATGGTGAGCCCTGCACGATCCAGGGCGAGCGGCGCCGCGTAGGCGGGCCCCTGAAGGAGTTGGCCCCGCGGATCCAGGCCAGAGTAAGCATAGCTGCGCACGTATCCGAGTGGCTCGATGCCCTCCGCCTTGGCCCGTTCCTCCGACATGAGCAGCACGGCGGACGCCCCGTCGGTCAGCGGCGACGAACTCGCTGCCGTGACGCTGCCGTGTTTCCGATCGAACACGGGGCGAAGCTTGGCGAGTGCCTCGAGGCTGGAGTCGGCGCGAATGCCGTTGTCCGTCTCCATGACCGTCTCATAACGAGGCGGAATGTACAGGGGTGCGATCTCCGCCGTGAGCCGGCCGTCCTCGGTACCGGCCGCCGCCAGTCGATGCGAGCGCAACGCCCACTCATCCTGATCCTCTCGCGAGATGCCGTTCTCTTTTGCCATGCGCTCGGCCGACTGGCCCATCGACTCACCGGTGGTGGGCTCTGCGATAGCCGGGAAGTTTGGGATAAGGTCGCGCGGTCGAATCCGCGCGAGGGTGCGCACACGGCTGCCGAGCGTTCTCGCACGGGAGGATGTGATGAGCGTGTCGGCCAGCTTTTGTTTGATCAGGATCGGAATGTGCGAGAGCGACTCGGACCCGCCGGCGATCACGGTGTCCGCATAGCCCCTCGCGATCAGATCGACTCCGCTCGTGATGGCCTGGTTGGCCGATGCGCACGCCCTCGACACGGTAAAGGCCGGTACAGCCTTGGGGACGGTGCCCAGTCCGACCTCCCGCGCGATGTTCCCGGCGTGTGGATCGTGCACTACCGTGCCGTAGACGAGGTGGTCGACGTGCTCGCCCTTGATGCCTGTCCGAGCCACGAGTTCCCTGACTGCGGCTTTGCCCAGATCGATGGCAGTGAGGTTCTTGAGCAGCGTTCCCGACTTGGCGAATGGGGTGCGGCACCCCGCCACTACTGCTGCGCGTTTCATGGCGTCGTCTTTCGGTGGGGCGGGACATGAAGAAGACGGACTATGAGAGGAAAGGTAACCCCCGCAGGGGACGCACGGTTCCTGCCCCTCTCCCTCTCGGGTATCTTCCGCACATGAATCTGCATCCTCTTCCCGCCACCGGCGTTTAGCTCCTTGAAAGGCGTCACGTTCCGAATCTCAGTGCCCCGCTATGCCGTGGCGAGGACGCTGGGCCGGCTGTCTCAGTCCTTCCTCACGGGTGGGATGAGCGGGCTCCGTTTCGAGGACGTCGAGGCCCCCGCTCTCCCCGGGCCGGACTGGGTCAAACTGGACGTCATAGCATGCGGTGTGTGCGGCAGTGACCTCTCGACGTTGAGGTACGGCGGAAGCCCGGCCATGGAGCCGTTCTCGTCGTTCCCCTCCGTGTTGGGGCATGAGATTCTCGGACGCGTGAGCGAGATCGGCACCAGGGTGACACGGGTGACACCCGGACAGAGGGTCGTGGTCGACCCGATGATTTCCTGCACGACACGTGGATTCTCGGTCGAGGCGAGCTGCGCTGCCTGCTTGGCCGGCCGCCACTCCACATGCGCCCGCGCCGGTGAGGACGGCCTGACCGAGGTGGCCGGCCGACCGCTTTCGCCGGGCCTCACCATCGGGTATCACCGTGACCTTCCCGGCGGTTGGGGCGAGCAGGTCATCGCTCACGAATCGCAGGTCTTCGGCGTTCCGGACGAGCTCTCCGACAATGCCGCCGTCTTGACCGAACCCCTCGCTGTGGCGCTTCACTCCGTGCTCGGAAACTCTCCATCGAAGGACGACTCGGTCTTCGTGATCGGGAGTGGAGCGATCGCGCTCGGCACCATTTGGGCGTTACGGGCCACTGGCTTCCGAGGACCGGTCACCGCCCAGGTAAGGCGACGGCCCGCTATGGACCTGGCACTGGCGCTGGGCGCCACCCGGGTCGTGGGGCCGGGACCGGAGGCGCGGCAGACCCTGATCGATACGGGTGCGTCGGCCTATCTTCCACCGATTGGCCCGGAGGTGTTCCTGGGAGGGGGCTTCGCTCTGGTATTCGATTGCGTCGGCAATCCGGCCAGCCTCGACCAGGCGTTTCGGTACACGGCGTCTCGCGGCCGAGTCGTTCTGGAGGGGTGCGCCTCCCACGCCCGCGATCTCGATCTCACTTTCTTGTGGGCCCGCGAGCTCGCGGTTCACGGATCGCTTGGGTACGGTCGGGAGCAATGGCAGGGCTCGGCACGCCACACCTTCTCGTTGGTCCATGACTTTTTGGCCGACACCCAAGCGCTCGTCGAGAAGATAGTTACACATGTCTTTCCGCTGCGCGAGTACCGCGACGCGATACGGGCGGCTGGGAGACACGCCAGAAGTAGCGCCATCAGGGTGGTGTTGCGCCCGGGAGATTGAGCGCGTCACGAGGGTGTGGCTATAGAGGGAGGCGGAGTACCTCGGGGTGGACCTTGCTCGCGGCTCGAGGTCCTTCGACATCGATTCCTTCCAGGCGAAGGAGCGTTACCTTGCGGACCAGGCCACCGGCGTATCCTCCGAGACGTCCGTCGCTACGCACCACTCGATGGCATGGCACGACGATCGGGAGGGGGTTGGCTCCGACAGCCTGACCTACGGCTCGCGCCGCGCCGGGCTCTCCGAGCTCGTCGGCGATATCTCCGTACGAGACGATCCTTCCGTGGGGTATCTCGAGGAGACGGCGGTAGATGCGGCGTTGAAACTCGGTCGCACCTGAGAAGTCCAACTCGACATCGAAGGAGGTGCGTGATCCGCCGAAGTACTCCCGAAGCTGCCGCACGGCTTTACTCAAATGCCCAGGCTGAGACTCACCGTCTCCGTTCGGACCTGCCAGGTCGTCTACCGCGAAGCCGATCCGACGCACTCCATTACGGGTCGCCCAGATACCCAAGTGCCCGATAGGCGTGTCCGGCATGACGGTGGAGCGAACGCCGGCATCTCCTGGCCCTCGTGCCATCAATGCGCTCCCGATTCGAGGCGGCTCAGCTTGAGTGCTTCCTGAAGCGCGTCGAACCCGAGCAGCGCACACTTGATACGTACGGGAAATCTGCTCACGCCTTGTAGCGCCCTCAGGTCGCCGAGACTACGGTCGCGGGCCGCCGCCTCGTCGCCGTGCATCAGGTCGACGAAACGGTTGACGAGGTCATCGGCCTCCGCCAAGGTAGCCCCCTCGAGCTTTACCGTCATCATGGATACGGCCGCCTGGGATATGGAGCACCCCTGCCCGATGAATTTGGCCTCGGCGATGCGATCCCCATCGAGGCGGAGCTGAAGTCGAATCTCGTCGCCGCACACCGGATTGTGCATCTGAACCTCCACTGTGTGCTCAGGAAGCTCGGCCCGGTTCCGAGGCTTCCGGTAGTGCTCTAGAATGAGCTGCTGGTAGAGTGAATTCAGTGTGGGTTCGTTCATCGTGGTGTCGGTCCGTCGGGGGGTTCCTGAACGATATCATACCAGCGCCGACCAGGCGAACTGCGTGCATGCTCGTGGATGACGCGGTGCGGGCTTCTTAGACCTCGAAAATCCCGCGCACGGTGTCCAGCGCCTCCACGAGCCGGTCGACCTCGTCGGTGGTGTTGTAGAGGTAGAATGACGCACGCGCGGTGGCGGCGACACCGAAGTGACGCATGACCAGTTGCGCACAGTGGTGCCCCGCGCGGACCGCCACTCCCTCGGAGTCGAGGATGGTCGAAATGTCATGCGGGTGGGCGTCTCCCAGCGTGAACGAGATGACACCCGATCGTTCGTCGAGGCCTTCGGGGCCGTAGATCCGCAGCCCGGGTACCTCGGACAATCGCTCCATCGCGTAACCCATTACGGCGGACTCATGCTTCGCGATCTCGTCGAAACCGACGCCTTCGAGGAAGTCGGCCGCTGCCGCCATGCCGACGGCCCCAGCGATGTTCGGGGTGCCTGCCTCGAACTTGTGGGGCACCTCGGCCCAGGTGCTCCCCTCCCGCTCGACGATGCGGATCATCTCGCCCCCGCCCTGATACGGTCGCATCTCCTCGAGGAGTTCGCGCCTGGCCCATAGCGCGCCGATGCCTGTCGGGCCGCACATCTTGTGTCCGGAAATCGCGTAGAAGTCGCACTCCAACTCCTGCACGTCGACCCGGCGGTGTGGGCCGGCCTGCGCGCCGTCGACCATCATGAGGGCGCCCGCGTCATGCACGCGGCGAGTGATTTCGGCGATCGGATTGACGGTTCCGAGTGCGTTCGAGATGTGCCCGAGGGAGACGATCTTGGTCCGCTCGCCGAGCACGTCCGAGAGTCGGTCGAGCAGGAGCCGGCCCTGGTCGTCCATCTCGATGAATCGGATCCTGGCGCCCGTGCGGCCGGCAACCATCTGCCACGGTACGATGTTGGAGTGGTGCTCCATCGTGGAGAGAAGGATCTCGTCGCCCTCGCCCACATTGTCGAGCGCCCAGGTCCCCGCGACCAGGTTGATGGCTTCCGTGGTGCCCCGCGTCCATACGACTTCGGCGGAGTCGGGGGCGTTCATGAACGAGGCGATCCTCGCTCTGGCCTCCTCGAACTCCTCCGTGGCGCGACGGCTCAGCTCATGGATGCCACGGTGAACGTTGGCGTTGTCCCGCTCGTAGTAAGACGCAAGGGCGTCCAGCACGACCCGCGGCTTTTGGGCCGTGGCGGCGTTGTCGAGGTAGACCAACCGTCGGCCGTTGACTTCCTGATCCAGCGCGGGGAACTGGGCTCTCATGGTGGGGAGGTCGAACCCTTCGATTTCCGCAGGCATAGGCTCTTGGGTTAGCCGTCGAGCTGAACGTAGATCTCCTGATCCCGAACTTCGACTTCGTAGGTCCTGACCGGCGCGATCGCCGGCAGCCCGGTTGCACGCCCGGAGCAAACGTCGAATGTCGCACCGTGGTAGATACACTCGAGCGAGGTGCCCTCCAACTCCCCATCCGAAAGCGGGAATTCCTGGTGGGAGCATCGGTCGTGCAGCGCATAGATCTCGCCGTCGACGTTGGCGAGAACCATCTTGTGTCCGTCGATCTCGGCCTCCAGGAGGTTACCCGGTGGGCAGCGGTCCAGCGTCCCGGCCAACCGCCAGTCAGCCATGAGCGAGCTTGTTCAGGATGGCACGTGTCACCTTCTCCACCAGCCCGCCCAACGGCAGTTGTGTCAAGACATCGCCTAGGAACCCTTGAACCACGAGGCGTTCGGCCTGTTGCCGGTTCATCCCCCGACTCATCAGGTAGAAGAGTAACTCTTTGTCCAACTCGCCGACCGTCGCCCCGTGAGAACACCGGACATCGTCCGCCTTGATCTCCAGATTCGGGAGCGAGTCGGCACGGGCGTTCTCCGAGAGCAACAGCGTACGGTTCGTCTGGTAGGCATCGGTCCTCTGCGCATCCGGATGAACTCGGATGATGCCACGAAACACCGCACGGGATCGCTCGTCGAGCGCGCCCTTGTAGAGCAGGACGCTGGTGGCATTTGGCGCGACGTGGTCCTGACTGGTGTTGTGGTCGAAGTGCTGGTCAGAGTCACCGAAGTAGAGCCCCCGCAATTCGCTGCTGGCACCGGGCCCGACCATGCGGGCGTTCAAGTCCACGCGACTGACCGATGCCCCCAGGGTCACATTGAGCGTGTCCAGCTCGACGTCCCGCGCCGCCAGTGTCCGTTGAGCTGAGTGATAGAACGCCCGGCGTCCGAGCCTCTGCAAGGAGACGTACTGCACGTTGGCGCCGTCCTCGGTGATCACCTCGACGGCATCGGATACGAAGCTCTGCGCATCGAAGTCGTCCGAGAGGATCTCGTCCACATAGGTGACCCGGCTGCCCGCTTCGGCGATGATCAGCGTTCGGGAGAAGACCGCCGTCCCGGCATGCGAGACCCAGCGAGTCGCCCGAATCGGCAGTTCGACGTGCACACCCTGCGGCACATACAAGAGTACACCGTCGCTCCAGAGGGCCGAGTTGAGCGCGTGGAACTTCCCGACCTCAGGGGTGACCGCTTGCGTGCCGAGGTACCTCTCGAGCAATTCGGGATGGTCTTTCGTGGCTTCGCGGAGGGAGGTGAGTATCACGCCCTCCCCCTTGGCCTCGGACGTGATCTCCGTATGGACTACCCTACCGTCCACAGCGATCAGACGGCCTGTGGAGGCCGTGTCTTCGTCCATGGTTTCGCGCACCGGGGCGGGGAACTCGCCCGCGTTGGAGGTCGCCGCGTCGGCAGGCTCCAAGCGCAACGCGTCGAGGTCGAGGGTGCGAGACAGGTCGGTGTAGCGCCACTCCTCGAGCCGTGTCGTGGGCATCGGCGTGCTCTCGTAAACGGCCCACGCGTGGAACCGGCGTTCTCGCAGCCAGGCAGGGCCAGCTTCAGCGACGCGCTCCACGGCTTTCAGGTTGAGGGCTTGCGTCACCCCCTCCGCCGGCGCGTCCACAGGAGCGTCGATGACGTTGGTGTTGGACATCAGCCGACCGACCCCTCCATCTCCAACTCGATGAGGCGGTTGAGCTCCACCGCATACTCCAGGGGAAGCTCCTTCGCGATCGGCTCGATGAAGCCACGTACGATGAGTGCCATGGCCTCCTCCTGGCTCATGCCCCTGCTCCTCAAGTAGAACAGCTGCTCGTCACCTACTTTCGAGACCGTAGCCTCGTGCCCGACGGTGGAGCGTTTTTCCTCGATCTCGATGTACGGGTAGGTGTCGGTGCGCGAGGTCTCGTTGATCAGCAACGCGTCACACTCGACGTTCGACTTGCTGTTCACCGCACCCTCGTGAACCTTGACCAGCCCGCGGTACGAAGAGCGCCCATGGCCCTTCGAGATCGACTTGGACACGATGGTAGAACTGGTGTTGGGCGCCGCGTGGATGATCTTCCCGCCCGTGTCTTGGTGTTGGCCGTCGCCGGCGTAGGCGATCGACATGATGGAGCCCTGTGCGCCCTCACCTACGAGGTAGCAGGACGGGTACTTCATGGTGAGCTTCGAGCCCAGATTCCCGTCGAGCCACTCCATGGCTGCCCCCTGGTGCACCATCGCCCGCTGGGTGACCAGGTTGTACATGTTGTTGGACCAGTTCTGGATGGTCGTATAGCGGAAGTGCCCGCCGGCGTTGACCACGATCTCGATGACACCCGAGTGGAACGACTCGGTGGTGTAAACGGGCGCCGTACATCCCTCGATGTAGTGGGCCCGGGCACCCTCCTCGATGATGATCAGGGTTCTCTCGAACTGCCCCATGCGCTCCTGGTTGATCCGGAAGTAAGCCTGGAGTGGCGTCGAAAGCTCCACGCCGCGTGGCACGTACACGAATGATCCACCGGACCATACCGCCGAGTTCAGTGCCGCGAACTTGTTGTCCGCGGGCGGGATTATCGTAGCAAAATACTTTCTGAAGAGCTCGGGGTGGTTCTTGAGCCCGTCTTCGATGGAGTCGAAGATCACACCCTGGGATTCCCACTCCTCCTTGAGGGAGTGGTAGACCATCTCGGATTCGTACTGCGCGCCGACGCCCGCGAGGATGGTTCGCTCCGCCTCGGGAATCCCGAGACGCTCGTAGGTTTCCTTGATGTTGTCGGGAACGTCGTCCCAGGACCGCTCCATCTTGTCCGTGGGACGGACGTAAAAGTAGATCTCGTCGAGCACGTTCTCGAGGCCGGTGAGGTCGCCTCCCCACCTGGGCATGGGTTTCCCCTCGTAGATCTTCAGCGCCTTGAGGCGGAACTCGAGCATCCACTCGGGCTCATCCTTGTGACGGGAGATCTCCCGAACCACGTCTTCGCGTAGGCCGGGGGGGGTGCGGAAGACGTGTTTTTCTTCGTCGACGAAGTCGTAGCGATATTCGTCGAGCCCAAGTCCCTCTACGAGTTCATTACTCGGCATAGATTTTTCTACCCCTCCACTCCTGCGGTTTCCCACTCTTTCCAGTCCTTGTAGCCCGCTTCCTCCAAATCGAGGGCGAGTTCAGGACCGCCGGTCCTTACGATCCGGCCCTCCACCATTACGTGCACTACGTCCGGAACAATGTGGTTGAGCAGCCGCTGGTAGTGCGTGATGAGAAGAATCGACATCTCCGGCGATTCCTCGCGGAGCTTGTTCACACCACTGGAAACGACCTTGAGGGCATCGATGTCGAGCCCGGAGTCGGTCTCATCCATGATCGCCACGGTCGGGTGCAGAAGGGCCATCTGCAAGATCTCGTTACGCTTCTTCTCACCACCGCTGAAGCCGTCGTTCACGGGGCGCTCGGCGAATGAGGCATCCATCTCGAGGAGCTCCATCCGGTCGAGCAGGAGATCCTGATAGTCGAAGAGGTCAAGATCCTCACCCTCTTCAGTTCGAGCCTGGAGGGCGGTCCTCAAGAAGTTGGCGATCGAGACACCGGGAATCTCCACGGGATACTGGAAGGCGAGGAAGAGCCCAGCCAAGGACCGCTCGTCGGGCTCCAACTCCAACACGTCCTTGCCTGCGAGTTCCACCTTTCCGGCCGTCACCTCGTACCCGGGATGACCGGCGATTACCTTAGCCAACGTGCTCTTGCCGGATCCGTTGGGTCCCATGATGGCGTGGATCTCGCCTCGGCGAAGCTCGAGATCGACGCCCTTGAGAATCTCCTGGTCCTGGTCGGCCACCTTGGCGTGGAGGTCCGTAACCTTCAGAATAACGGGTGTATCACTCATCGTCCCAGTGCTTGCGAAAGGCCTCTATTAAGAATGATTCTCTTTTTCAGGGAAGCTAGACGGACCCTGAAGTACCGTCAAGAGCGAGGCGGGTTCCCCGGCGGCCGTGCACGTGGATTACTGACACTCGGGTCAAGAAATGTCCACTGACGTGAGGCCCGCGGGTTCTCCCGCCCAGGGTGGGGGAGGCCGATGGCTGGTCCTTGGGGGAGGTGGCCTCAAGGGGCTCGGGCACATTGGCGTGTGGCGCGCGCTCACCGAGGCGCGGGTTCAGATCGATGGCGTGATCGGGACGAGCGTGGGTGGTCTGGTAGGGGCATGTTTGGCCGCCGACATGGACCTCGATGAGCTCGAGAGGCACGCGCGAGCCTGTAGCAAGCCGGACATTCTGCGAATCAACCGGAGGGTCAAGTGGTTCGGAGGCGTTCGCCAGCAGAGCGTGTTTCTGGGCGATCCGTTCCTCGGTTATATCCGAAGCCTGCTACCGATTTCGGAGTGGAGCGATCTCGTGCGCCCGTTCCAGGTGAACGCTGTGGCGTTGGGAACGGGTCGAACCCATTGGTTCGGGCCGGGAGCGCGGACGGACGTCACGCCCGCCGAGGCGATATACGCGTCCTGCGCCTTGCCGGGGATTTATCCTCCAGCGAAGCTCGGTGAGGACTACTTCGTGGATGGTGGTACCGAGTATCCACTGGCGCTGGGGCGGGCCGCCGAGCTGGGGGCGAGCAGCATCATCGCCGTGGACACTGGGGCAGGTGCGGAGCGAGATCCGCAGTCCGTCGTCGATAGGGGACTGATCGCGGTGCACGAGCGGGTCTACGGCATCATGATGAACCATAACCGGCATGAGATGTTGGACGCTTGGACGGATCCTCCGCTGCTGCTCGTGCGGCCGGCGGTGGAGGAACACGACACCTTCGACTTCACGCAGATCGGCTTCTACCTCGACGAGGGATATCGAGCGACACGCGATGCGTTGGAGCGGAGTAAGGACGTATTTCGGTGACACGACGTGCTTTCCGCGTCGCGGCTACGGCGCTGCTGGTTGCAGCGGTCGGTTGCGGCGGTGATGTCGGGCCCGAATTGCGGCCGGGCCTTCTCACGGCATCGCTCGTGTCCCCGAACGGCTCCGAGGGTGCCGTGCTGATCAGCCTCGTCGGCGTCGGCGTGGGTTTCGCGGAGTCGGTGGAGGGCCGTGTGTTCACGTTTTCTCGCGGTGACACGACCCGCATCCTGCTTGTGCTGGACAAACCGGGCGAGCTGGCCTTCAGGATCTCGGTTCCCGACGTGGCTACCCCTCCGGTGGCGACGGTCGTGCAGGTTGCCGACGGCACGAATGCACTCCGAGCCGACCTCTCGGCCTATCGGGTTAGGTTCTCGCAATGAGGCGCCTGGTGCTTTCCGTGGCCTCGCTGCTTGTAGCCGTCTTGCCGTTCTCGGGCGCGGCCCAGGACATGGAGGCGGTGGCGGCCATGCGTGGTATTCCCATGCCGGCGGGATACCGTGAGCTAGTGAGCGAGCACCCGGACTTCTTCGAATTCCCAAACGTCTGGAGAGGTCGTAGCGTCGCCAAGGTGGGTGGGGCCGCCGCCGACCCGGTCAGCGGGGTTTTCCCGATCATCGTGATCCCGGCGCTGTTCTCGGATTCGGGGACACCGGTGTTCACCGCTGAAGACATTCAGCGCAGCCTGTTCGACGGACCTGCGCCTTCCGGAACCATCACCGATTTCTATCGCGATGCCTCCGGGGGGTTGTTGGCGGTAAGCGGGGTTACCGCCCCTTGGGTCCGTACGAGCATCACCATGGCGGACGTGGTTGGGACTTCCGCCGGCATCGGTCCGGATTCCCGCGTGGGAGAGTATCTGGCCGAGGCCCTCTCTCTCGCCGACCCGGGCATCGATTTCGGACAGTTCGACAATGACGGGCCCGATGGGATCCCCAACTCGGGCGATGACGATGGCGTAGTGGATGCGGTCACGTTCGAATTCAACGAGGTGGCTGGATCCTGCGGCGGACCGGCGATTTGGCCTCACCGGGCGGGTCTGGAACTTTGGCTCGGGGCACCCTACACGACGGGTGAACTCCAACCCGACGGGACACCCGTGGTGGTGGACGGCTACATCATTCAGGGCACGACCGACTGTAGCGGCACAGTGCTTCAGACCGCGAACGTCATCTCACACGAGTTCGGGCACGTGCTGGGCCTACCGGATATCTATCATCCCATCGACGGAATCGAGCCACAGAACCGCCGATGGGTGCTCGGTTGTTGGGCACTGATGGCCGCGGGTGCTTGGGGCTGCGACGACTCACCTGGGAGTGCCGGCACTTTCGGCCCGACTCATTTCAGCCCCTGGTCCAAGGACCGCCTGGGATGGATCGACTGGATCGACGTCGCGGATGCGCTCGACCAGGAGTACATCCTCGGCCCGGCTCAAACTTCGCGGAATGCCCTCCGCATCCCGATGGACGACCTCGGCCGGGAGTTCCTCGTGGTCGAATTCCGTCCGCGAGTGGGGTTCGACGGGTTCCTGCCCGTGTCCGGCGTGTTGGTCTATCACTGGGACCTCGGCGGTGATTTGCGGCCCGACAGGGGCTCTGGGGTGCCGTATGCGTTTTCGCTCGAAGAGGCCGATGGTCGAAGCGATCTGCTTATCACCAGGACCCGGGGTGGGAATCGTGGCGAGGCCTCCGATGCCTGGGGTGTCGATGGCAGGGTGGGCCCGATCAACAGCCTGAGCGTTCCCTCCACACGCCGAGACGCCGGTAACCAGGCGAGCACGGTCACGATTCATTCGATCACGCTCGAGGGAGAGAACGCGAGAGTACGCGTGACAACGGTGGCCACACCCACGTTGCTGGGCCTCGGTGAGTTGCCGACTCCAATACTGGCTCAGGCCTATGAGGGTCGCGTCCGGATGGCAGGTGGTGCCCTACCTTACACGGCTGTGCTCCCCACGGGGATGCCCACCAAGGGTCTCGGCGTCGCCGTCGACGGCGAGCAGTTGGTGATCGGTGGTGTGCCCGCCGAGACCGGGCCGGTTCAACTCTTGGTGAGGCTCACGGACGGTCTTGGAAGCGAGGCCGAGGTTGTGCTCGACCTGGTCATCGGGCCGTTCGTGGTAAGCGACGATCGCCTGGTCCAGCCGTTCATTCTCAGTGACGAGGCTCCCCTCACCGAGGCTGAACGGAACCATCTGGACGCCGTGGGAAACAGCAACGGGATCTTCGACATTGGAGACGCGCGTGCCCAGTTGATCCGAGGGGGATAGGCTCTTACCTGCCTTTCAGGAAGGCGTCGAGCACGCAGGTGAGCCCACCCTTCTTGATGACCTCCGTGGGCGCCAGCCCCACCCTGCTTCTCAGGGCCCGCCGGAGGGCCGAGTCGCTGGAGTATCCCAGGCGGTAGGCCACGTCCTCGACCGTTGCCCTCGGTTCTGGTAGTAAGCGAGCCGCCTGAAACAGCCGGCCCCATAGCAGGACTTCTCTGGCGGTCGAGAGTCCCGAGCTGGGGAGGGCGCGCGCGAGTCGCCACTGGCTGAGCCCCATAGCGCGAGCGAGGTCCTCGACGTGTGGTTGCGAGAGCGCGTGTTCGGCCGCCCACAGCAACGCCTCCAACTCCACGCGGGTGAGCGTGTCCGCAAGCCGTGACTCGATGTGCGTGGCCACCGCCGCGGAGAGGGCCCGAGCGGTGGCCTGCTGAATCTGCCAGGGACCGTCCTCGAAGTCCGCCATGATGATGGCGTCCACCCGCTGCTGGCCGAGCCGAAAGAGCTCGAGTTCCCGCCTCGCGAAGTCCGAGTAGATCAGGATCGCGACGCCTTGCCTGATCCCGGAGAGCTCGTGGAGGTCGTCATTCGAGACGAAGTTGGAAGGGCTGTAGGCGTCGATGATGCAACCCTGAACAGGACGATCGTTCACCGCTGCAAGGAGTTCCGCCCAGCTCGAACAAGCGAGCAACTCATGCTGGGATCGAAGCGCCTCTCGAACCCGCGCGAGCCCGCGGGCGTCGGGCTGAAGAAGCGCTAGAAGTGCCAATGGAAGCTAGTTAGGGGGTCTCGTCACCCTCGGAGGGAACGGTGGTGACGGCGGTGCCGTAGCACAGCATTTCCGCCGCTCCCTGCATGACCATGGATGTCTGGAACCGAACGGCGACAACGGCGTCTCCCCCAAGTGTCTCGGCTTCCTCAAGCATGCGGTCGATCGCCTGCTCCCTCGCCTCGGCCAACATCTTCGTGTACTCGTGGATCTCGCCGCCGGCGATGTTTCGCAAGACCGCCATGATGTCCCGGCCGATGTGGCGCGCGCGGATGGAACTGCCACGCACGAGGCCCAACGTCTGCGTGAGTCGTCTTCCCGGAATCTCTGGTGTCGTTACGACGATCATGTTTGTACGTCTCGGTATGGATCAGTCAGCCAATTGCGATAGCGCTCATAAATCACGCTACCCAGGAGCATCACTACACCGATGACGATCGCCGCGCTAGCAAGCTTTTCCAAGAGGTTTGCGGCGGAGATTACGTATAGGTAGATCCCGTAAAGGGTTAAGACAAAGGACCCCGACACGATCAGTACCCAACCGACCGGTCGCGTCAAGCGACGACTGACCCGCCCCCACACGGACTGGCTCTCAGACTCGACGAACGATAATGCGCGGAGATCTTCCTTCATCTTTCCGAAGACCGCCAGGTCCCGTTGAAGCTCGGTCGAGGCTGAGATCAGCCCATCGACGCGGGCACGGTCATCCGGCGACAACTCACCGTCGAGGTACCGCATCAGGTCCTCGCGACTGACTCCTGATGTCACGGCCGATTCCTCATCCTTCTGCGTGTAACAGGGCGCCCATCTCTTCGAGCGCCCCCCTGAGAGCATTGCGAGCGTGGTACAGTCGGCTTGCGACCGTGCCCTCGGGAAGGTCCAGAATTCTTGCGATTTCCGCGTAGCGAAACCCCTGCAACTCCTTGAGAACCAATACCTCTCTGTGCTCTTCGCCGATCCGCGCCAGGCCATCCCGCAACATCTCGGAGGCCGCCCGCCGCTGATGCGCTCGCTCGGGCCCGTCCTCGAAATCCGCGGGACGGAACTCGAGTCGCTCGTCGCGTACCTCCAGCTTCCCTTTGGCCTGCCGGCTCCGGATCATGTCCCTGCACTGGTTTCTCAGAATCTGAAAGAACCACGGACCGAACGGCCGCTTCACATCGAACTTGCCGAGGGACGAGTAGGCTTTCACGAAGGCCTCCTGCAACGCGTCTTCGGCATCATCCGTATTCCCCAGCATCCCGATGGCCAGTCGCAACCCCGAGGCCTCATAGGCACGCACGAGGGGCTCATAGAACTGGGCCCCTCCGGACCTGCACTTGAGTATGAGCTCGCGCTCGACCTCCGGTTGCACCGTCGTTCTCCACTCCTTGAAACTAGACTACGTAGTCCAGCCCCAATTTCTTCATGACGTGCCGGGCGAAGCAAGCACCTCTGCAAGGGCCGAGACCAGCATATCGATCTCCTCGTCCGTGTTGTAGTAGTGGGGCGAGATGCGCAGCGCCCCCTCCACCCCCTTGGCGTCGAAGTCCAGCACCGCGTACATGCGTGTCGAAATCGACGTGTTGATTCCACCCTCGCCGAGTCGGGCGCTCAAATCGGCCGGAGTCCATCCTTCCACAGAGACCGTCGCGATGGCACAGAGGTCCCGTCCGCGATCCTGGACCGTCACGCGGGGCAACTCGGATAGCTCCGCGCGGGCACGCTGTGCCAACGCTCTTGCGCGATCCCGGGCGCTCTCTAGTCCGACGGCCTGCGCGTACCTTGCTGCCTCGCCCAATCCCAAGACCAGCGCGTAGGCGAACTCCCAGTTCTCGAATCGGCGCGCATCGGGCGAGGGTTGGTAGAGGTCGTCGGCGATCCAGTCTGCACCTTGCATATCGATGAAGAGGGGCTCGAGCCCGGCATCCAACGCTCGGTCGGACACGTAGAGGAAACCGATGCCGCGTGGCCCCCTTAGGAACTTGCGCGCCGTAGCCGACAGGAAATCGCACTGCAACTCGTCGACGTCGATCGGCATCTGGCCCACGGATTGGCAGGCGTCGAGCAGGTAGGGAACGTTCTTGGCCCGACAGAGGTGGCCGACGGCCGCCGCCTGCTGAACCAGGCCCGAGTTGGTCGGCACATGCGTGAGCGCGACAAGCGCCGGTCTCCGCCGGTGGATCAACTCCTCCATGTGGACGAGGTCGACCCCGCCGTCGGGGTGATCGTTGGCCCGCACCACCTCGATCCCCAGGCGCGCCGCCATGGACAGGTACTGGATTTGACTGGAGGCGTAGTCGTTCCGCGTGGTCACCAGCACGTCCCCCGGCTTCCAGGGGATCGACGAAAGGGCTTGGATGAACCCGGCCGTCGCGTTCTCCACCACCGCGATGTTTCGGGCTGGAGCCCCGATCAGATCTCCGATGGATCTGTAAACCTGGCTGATCTCGGCAGCACGCTGGTCAGCCGCCTCGTAGCCACCCACACGGCTCTCGAGCTCCAGATGATCCCGCGTCGCGGCGATCACCGACTTCGGCATCAGTCCGGCGCCCGCGTTGTTCAAGTGGATGCAGTGTTCGCATCCGGGCGTGTCGCCGCGAAGGGCGCTCAGGTCCATGCGACGCATCGATGGCACGAACCCGTCAGCCGCCTCCGCTTTCAGTCGTGACGCGTTTCTTGGTCTTGGCCTCGCGCACCATCTCCCGAACATCCTCGAGGAGTTGTTTAGCGTCGTAGACAATACCGTCCTTGATCGTGTACCTGATGCCACCTACGCGCTCGACCGCGCCGGTCTGGTCGTTGATCTTCACGGCTCCTGTGCCGTAGAGCACCTTGAGGTTCTGGAGGGGGTTCTGGTCCACGATCACCAGATCGGCCTTGAGGCCCGGGCGGATGATGCCGAATTCGGGCTCGACGCCTTTCGGTTTGTAGAGTTGCATGGCGCCGTACATGGTGGCCGAGCGTATGACCTCGAGCGGGTGAAACCCCGCCTCGCGGAGCAGTTCGAGCTCCCGGATGTAGGCGAACCCATACAGCTTGTAGATGAAACCCGAGTCGGAGCCCGTGGTCACGATGCCGC
Organism: Gemmatimonadota bacterium; assembly: GCA_036986155.1. GTDB lineage: Bacteria > Gemmatimonadota > Gemmatimonadetes > Longimicrobiales > Gaopeijiaceae > JACZXQ01. The sequence goes on from BTRA01000001.1 coordinate 34,528, forward strand.
CCCGGTTCTTGTATTCGTTCAGGAATCGCATCCATCGGATGTAGAAGTTCCTCCACGCCACCTCGTCCTCGGTGGTCCAATAAAACCAGTACGACCCGTGGGCGTTCCGGCTGGGCTGGTAGAACTCCTCCTGGCTGGGGAGCGTGTACTCGTCGTGCCAGTCGGCGTTGCGCGCTCGCATCACGTCACGGCTCGCCTCGTAGATCGTCATGGTGGGGTCGAGCCCGAAGTCGAGCTCCAGGAAGCGGTCCATCAGGGCGTACCACTGGTCGCTGCCCGGTTCGTAGATCTGGTCCCAGAGCCGTGCCACGGTCCCGAAGCGGTGCTGCTCATCGTTGTAGTTGTAATCGAGCGGGAAGTTCTGGATGGAGTAGTCCTTGAGCAGGGACTCGAAAAGCCCGTAGTAGTGGGTCATCATGTCCAGGCCCGCCTCGGCGGCGTCCAATGCAGTCATGCGGGCGACTCCCGTCTGGGCCAGGTGCGCCACCGTTCCGAGGCCGTTCTTATGGGCTTCGTCGATGAGCGCCTCCATGATCGGCGGATCGAAAGCGCCGAGCTTGAGCCCGTCTATCTTCTGGCCGTCCACCTCGACATTTGCCGCCCAGCGAACCCACTCCCTCGCCGTCTCGGCGTCCCTGATGGGCCCCTTGTCCCACGCCTCGCCCGGTCGGGCATAGGTGAACATGCGCGGCGCCACGATTTCGTTCCTGGCCGCGAGGGCTTTTTCCCCGAGGGCCCACATCATCGGGCCATGGCCCACGCCTCTGGAGGTCGTCACCCCGTGAGCCATCCAGAGTTTGTAGACGTATTCGGGCTGGGGGGCCTTCGGATCGCCGCCCGTGTGCGCGTGCATGTCCACGAAACCGGGCATGACGTACATGCCGCTAGCGTCGATTACGCGATCCGCGCCGCTTGGGCGTCGGCTCTCGTCGATTGGCACTCCCGGGAAGCCGACCGAAGTCACCTCCGAGATCCGGTCGCCCTCGACGACGATGTCGACCGGTCCACGCGGCGGGGCGCCCGTGCCGTCGATTACGATCACGCCCCGGAGGATCAGTCGGTTGAACGGACCCTCCCCCTCGTCTGGTCGACGGGGTGTGGTGGTCTCCATCTGGGCGGTGGCGTGGCCTGCGAGCGTCAGCATCATGGCGACAACCAGGCCAGCCAGCGGCCAGAGTCTTGTCGGTCTCATCGGTCTTCTCCGAATGTCAGGCAGGACCGGCGAATACCTGGAGCCGACCCAGAGGTGTGCGGGAGCTTCTGATATACTTGCTGCGTCCCAACAGGCGCAACGGGCCGGCGAGGGTCGGACGCGTCCCTGGCTCGGGTGAGGAAAGCCCTGTACGGTGGCGAGGTGATTGGCCACGTTATGGGTTCCCAACTGAGTCGAACCGGGTCCACTCGTACGTGTCACTACGGAGTGAACGCACTTGAGCGAACGCCCTGACGATGGCCATTCCGGTGAGTCGATCCGGGAAGTCGAGGCGCTGAAGGCCGAGATTCGGCGGCACGACTATCTGTACTATGTCGAGGCGCGTCCCGAGATAGCCGATGGCGAGTACGACCGGCTCTACCGGCGGCTGAGCGAGATCGAGGCCGCCCATCCAGAGTTGGTGACACCCGATTCGCCGACCCAGAGGGTGGGGTCCGAGGCGCGCTCGGAGATGCCGTCCGTACCACACACCTCCCCGATGCTTTCCCTCGACTCGACCCAGGACGAGGATGAACTCCTCCGGTTCGACGAACGTGTGCGAAAAGCCCTGGGCGAAGACGTGGAATACGTGCTCGAGCCGAAGCTCGATGGTGCCTCCGTGGAGCTAGTCTACGAGCACGGCGTACTCGTCCGTGCCGTTACGCGGGGAAACGGTCTCGAGGGGGAGGGAGTCACAGAGAACGTGCGGACCGTTCCGTCGCTACCGCTTCGCCTCCGCGAGGAGGCTCGTCCTGCGCCGGCCTTCCTCGCGATACGTGGCGAGGTGATCATGTATCTCTCTGCGTTCGAGGCGCTCAATCAACGGATGGTGGAACGGGGCGCCGAACCCTACGTGAACCCTCGGAACTCGGCGTCGGGCTCCCTACGGCAGTTGGACTCCCGGGTCACAGCCGAGCGCCCGTTGGATATACTGGCGTTCGACGTCTTGGAAATGACCGGGCCTCCCTTCACGTTCGATCACGAAGTTCTCCAAGCACTACGCGAGTGGGGGCTCTGCATACCCGACCGCGTGGAGCGGGCGGTCTCGATCGACGAGGTCCTCGAGTACCACCGTCTTTTTGCGGAGGATAGGGATTCCCTCGACTACGAGATCGATGGGGTGGTCGTAAAGGTCAACGACCTTGCTGCTCGTGTCACCATGGGAGCCACGTCCCATCATCCACGGTGGGCACTTGCGTTCAAGTTCGAGCCGCGCAAAGAGGTCACCCGTATCGAGCGCATCGCGATCTCGGTCGGCCGTACCGGACGCCTCACGCCGGTGGCCCTCATGCGACCAGTTCAGGTGGGAGGCGTCACCGTTTCGAGGGCGTCTCTCCACAACCGCGAAGAGGTCGCACGCAAGGACATACGGGCCGGAGACATGGTCCGGATCCAGCGCGCCGGTGACGTCATTCCACAGGTAGTGGAGCGCTTGGAGGAATCCGGCGTCGACCGGGGTCCGCCTTTCGAGATGCCCGCGGAATGCCCGGCTTGCGGCACGCCGGTCCTGGAGGATGGTCCCGCAACCCTGTGCCCCAATCACTTTGGGTGCCCCGCACAGCTAAAGGGCCGGCTTGTTCATTTCGCCTCGCGTTCCGGGTTGGATATCGAGGGTGTGGGTAGTGAGACGGTCAACATGCTCGTGGACAGAGAGTTGGTCCTCGACCTCGCCGACGTGTTCCGCCTTGTGGCGGCGGATCTCATTCCACTGGATGGCTTCGCCGAAAAGTCCGCCCAGAACCTGGTCGAGGCCATCGAGCACAAGAAGCGCGTCGAACTCCAGCGCTTTCTCTACGGCCTCGGCATACCCGAGGTGGGCGTCACCGTAGCTCGCGACTTGGCTCTCCACTTCCGCGACTTGCGTCGCATCATGGACGCGAGCACGGAGGAGTTGGAGGTCGTCGAAGGTATCGGTCCGATCATGTCCGAGAAGATCAGGGGGTTCTTCCAGGACGAGCGCAATCGGGTGCACATCGAGGCTGTGTTGGCGCAGGGAATGGACCTGATCGTGCCCGAGGCAGCCCGTGAGTCCGCTCTGGCCGGTTGCCGCTTCGTGTTCACCGGCGCGCTTCCGTCGATGTCGCGACCCGAGGCCAGGAAGCTCGTGGAGTCCGCGGGCGGGAGGGTCACGGGCTCGGTGAGCAGGGAGACGGACTACGTAGTCGCTGGGGAGGAGGCGGGTTCCAAGCTGGACAAGGCCGAGGAGCTCGGGATCACGATCCTCGACGAGTCTGGGCTGGTCGAGTTGCTCCGGACCGCGGGCGTGGACTTCCCGTGATCCCGATGCATTGTGAGACCGGCCGGAAGCCGCAGGGCTGAGCGATGGAGAACATGGAGATCGCTGGCGTCTTGAGCGAGTTGGCCGACCTGCTCGAGATCAAGGGATCCAATCCGTTTCGCATCCGTGCCTACCGCAACGCCATCCGGACCATCAATAGCCTGACCCAATCGCTCGAGGGCATGGTCGAGGAGGGCGAGGATCTGACCGAGCTTCCGGCCGTCGGCAAGGACATTGCGGGCCACATCGAAGAGTTGATCTCGACCGGAGGCCTGAGTCGCCTGGAAGAGGTGGCGGTCGAGGTGCCCCGCTCGCTCGCGGAGTTGGTGAAACTCGAGGGGGTCGGACCGAAGAAGGTCAAGAAACTGTGGAACGAGCTGGGGGTCACCACCGTCGATCAATTGGAGGAGGCCCTCGACGCGGACAGGGTCGCGGGCCTGGAGGGCTTCGGCGAGACGAGCGCCGGCAAGATTCGGAGATCGATCGAGGACTACCGAAAGCATGCAGGCCGCTTCTTGCTGTCCGAGGCCGAGGTCCTGATCCAGGGAATGTTGGACTACCTTCGCGAGGCCGATGGCCTGGATGAGCTGGAGGTTGCGGGCAGCTTCCGGCGGCGTAGGGAAACCGTCGGCGACCTCGACCTCCTGGCCTGCGCCGCCGAGGGGTCCGAGGAGGCGATCATGGATCGCTTCGTGAAGTTTCCGTCTGTAGACCGAGTGGTTTCGGCGGGAGTGACCAAGGGTGCTGTTGTGCTCCGGTCGGGGCTCGAAGTCGACCTGAGAATCGTACACAGAGATTCGTGGGGAGCCGCCCTTCTGTATTTTACAGGATCTAAGGAGCACAGCGTAGCGTTGAGGACCCGAGCCGTCAGGAAGGGATTCCGAGTCAACGAGTGGGGGGTGTTCCGGGTCCCGGAGGGCCAGGACGCCGGCGAGCGAGCCGACGATTTCGGCGAGCGACTCGGCGGGAAGGAAGAGGTGGACGCTTACCGGATTCTCGGTTTGGAGTGGATTCCTCCGGTCCTTCGTGAGAACCGGGGCGAAGTCGAAGCCGCCGAGACGGGGTCACTACCGGCGCTCGTCACATTAGATGACATTCGTGGTGATCTGCAGATGCACTCCACGTGGAGTGATGGCAAGGCGAGCATCGAAGAGATGGCCCTGCGGTGCCGGGAGTTGGGCTACTCTTACCTGGCCATGACGGACCATAGCCCGAATCTAGCTATGGTTCGGGGAGTCACCGCCGAAAAGGCCAAGCTCCAATGGAGTGAGATTGAAGAGATCCAGGGACGGCTGGAGGGGATCACCGTTTTCCGAAGCATGGAAGTGGACATCCTCAAGGATGGATCACTGGACATGGAGGAGGAGATTCTGGCGGGACTGGATCTTGTCGTCATCTCCGTGCATTCGCTGATGGATATGGCGAAATCGGACATGACGGATCGAGTGATCGAGGCGATGCGGCACCCTTGCGCCGACATCCTCGCCCACCCCACGGGTCGGCTCCTGAACCGCCGCGAGCCGTTCGCGCTCGATGTCGAGGCCGTTCTGCAGGCAGCCGCTGAGCTCGATGTCGCGGTAGAGTTGAACGCGAGCCCCCGGCGCCTGGACCTGAGCGATGTCCACGTTCGCCGGGCGAAGGATTTGGGCGTCAAGGTGGCGATCAGTACTGACGCCCATGCGCCGCGCTCGCTTGGGAGCATGCGATTCGGCGTCGAGCAGGCGCGGCGTGGATGGCTCGAGCCTGGCGACGTGCTGAATTCGATGTCCGTGGAGGCGTTCCATGCCTGGCTCGGCCGCCGCTCGGAGTCGCAGGCTTGATCACTGACGTCCTCAAGCTCATTGGCGGCGTCGGTGTCGTCTTTTTCGGAGCTGAATGGCTGGTGCGCGGCGCAGCCCGGTTGGCCACCAGGCTTGGCGTACCTCCAGTCGTGCTCGGCCTCACGATCGTATCACTGGGCACCTCGGCGCCCGAGTTGGTGGTCGGCGTCGTGGCGGCTGCGCAGGGTTCCGGTGGGCTGGCCCTCGGAAATGTCATGGGCTCGAACCTGGCGAACATCGGCCTGATTTTGGCGGTGAGCGCGATGATTCGCCCGATGGCGGTGTCGGGACGGGTGGTTACGAGAGAGGTACCAATCATGCTCTTGATCACGGGCCTGGTCTATCCCGTGCTCATGGACTTCGAGGTGAGCCGCCTCGAAGGGCTCGGCCTCTTGGGCCTGCTGGTCGTGTACCTGGCATTCGTCTTCAAGGTGATCAAGGACGAAGACGAGAAGATCCTTGGTGACTTCGAGAGACTGGCGAAGGAGACGGCCGGGCTGGACGCCCGCGCTGCGGTCCGAATCGCGGGATTGCTGATCATGGGGTCTGCGGGTCTCGCGTTGGGCGGGTTCGCGGTGGTGGAGGGGGCGACTTCCATTGCCATGCGGCTCAATATCTCCCATTCCGTGATCGGCTTCACGGCCGTAGCGATCGGCACGTCGATTCCCGAGTTGGCCACCTCGGCGGTTGCGGCGTACCGTAATGAGGCGGATATCGCGGTGGGAAACGTGATCGGGTCGAATGTATTCAACCTCACCGCGATTCTGGGTGTCGCTGCTCTAGTGCGTCCGCTCGACGTGGAGCAAGCTGTGCTGAGTGTCGAGTTCCCGGCCGTCGTGATGATTACCGTCCTCTTGGTACCGATCGTGAGGACGAATCTCACGATCCGGCGCTCGGAGGGGGCCGTCCTGTTGGGCGCCTACGCGGCGCTCGCATTCTGGGTGCTGTTTTGAGCTGAAGGAGATCGTTGAGGCATGCTGGGAATCGACCTGACAGGGAAGCGGGCGCTGGTGGCTGGAGTAGCCGACGACCGCGGTTACGGCTGGGCGATCGTGCGATCCCTCGCCGAGGCCGGCGCTTCGGTGTGCGTGGGGACGTGGCCTCCCACTTTGAAGATCTTCACGATGAGCCTCGAGCGAGGTAAGCTCGACCGCTCGTTGCCCGGCGGGGGCACGCTGGAGTTCGAGAGGATCTACCCCATGGACGCCGTCTTCGACGAGGCGGCCGACGTGCCTGACGAGGTCCGGGAGGAAAAGCGCTACCGTGACCTGGAGGGGTACACGATTCAGGGGGTCGCCGACGCCATGCGTAGTGACTTCGGAGAGCCATGCCTCGACATCCTGGTCCACTCGTTGGCCAACGGCCCGGAGGTTCAGAATGCGCTCTTGGAAACGAGCCGAAGCGGGTATCTCGCCGCAGTGAGTGCCAGCGCCTACTCGATGGTCAGCATGGTGCAGCGCTTCGGGCCCCTCATGAGGCCGGGTGCGGCCGCCGTGTCGCTCACCTATCTGGCGGCCGAGCGAGTGGTGCCGGGTTATGGCGGTGGGATGAGCTCGGCGAAGGCTGCGCTCGAGAGCGACACGCGTACCCTCGCCTATGAGGCGGGCCGGCGTTGGGGCCTCCGGGTCAACACCATCAGCGCCGGTCCATTGGCTAGCCGGGCGGCCAAGGCCATCGGGTCGATCGACCGCATGGTGGACTACTACCGCGAGCACTCCGCGCTGCCCGAGGTCAACACTGCCGAGGATGTCGGTAACACCGCCGCGTTCTTGTGCTCGCCCCTCGGCGCCGGCATCACCGGCGCCACCGTGCACGTGGACAAGGGATTCCACGTGATGGGGATGGCGGCGACCGACCAACTCCGCGAGTCCTGACCCGATCCCTCACCCCCGGGTGGGCATGAGCCGACTGGGTGCGCTACTACCGCAGATCGCCACCGCCGTGCCTGGGCCACGCTCGAAGGCTCTGGCAGAGCGGTTACGCAGCGTTGAGTCACGGAACGTCACCTATCTTTCGCCCCGCTTTCCCGTGTTCTGGCAAGAGGCCGCAGGAGCGAACGTTCGCGATGTGGACGGCAACGTCTACCTCGATTTCACGGGAGCGTTCGGCGTGTCGCTGGCGGGACATGCCCACCCGGCGATCACTGCCCGGATCCGTCGGCAGGCGGACACGCTCATCCACGGTATGGGAGACGTGCACCCTGGGGCACTCAAGGTAGATCTGCTCGAGCGGCTCGCATCTCTCTCACCGTGGGCCGACGCCCGCGGGGTCCTCGCGTCGACCGGTTCCGAGGCCGTGGAAATCGCGCTCAAGACCGCAGAGTTGGCGACTGGCCGATCTGGCATTCTCTCGTTTCAAGGGGCCTATCACGGCCTGACGCTGGGGAGCCTGGCCGCCACCGACCGACCCGCCTTCAAGGAGCCGTTCCGCCAACGGGTCTTCGACGGGGTGGCTTTTGCCCCGTTCCCGGCCGGGAGTGGCGTGGCAGACGCCCTTGGGGTGGTCGAAGAGGCGTTGAGCGAGGGTGCGCCCGCAGGTCACCCGATCGGTGCCGTGATCGTGGAACCGATCCAGGGGCGTGCCGGTGTCCGTATTCCCGCTGAGGGTTTCCTGGCCGGGTTGGTGGAGTTGGCGCGGCGGGCGGGCGCTGTGGTGATCTTCGACGAGATTTTCACAGGCTTCGGGCGCGCTGGATCCATGTTCGCCTTCGAGCACGAGGGCGTCGCGCCGGATCTTCTTTGTGTTGGGAAGGCACTCGGCGGCGGTCTTCCGCTCAGTGCATGTCTAGGGCCCCAGAAGATCATGTCGGCCTGGCCGGAATCCGCCGGCGAAGCGCTGCACACAAGCACGTTTCTGGGGCACCCACTCTCGTGTGCCGCTGCGTTGGCGTTTCTGGATGTACTGGACGATGAGAATCTGGTGGAGCGCGCCGGCGCCCTGGGGGACGAAATCGCCGGCCGACTCCGGCGCCAACTGAAGGGAGTGGTCGGCGTGAGTGAGGTCAGAGCGCGAGGTCTATTCATCGGTATCGAGCTCGCCCTTCCCGGCGGGCAACCGTTGGAGGGTGGAGGAGCGGCAGTAGCCGCCGCCGCGCTCGCCGGTGGACTGCTGACGCTCCCGGCGGGCGAGGCGGGCCAGGTGGTCGAGCTAGCTCCTCCCGCTACGATGACATCCGAGCAAGTCGAGGCGGGGGTCGGTGTCCTCGTCGCGGCCATCCGCTCCGTGTTGGACGCCGCCCTCGTTGCCCCGGCATGACGCCGCCCTCTGAGCCGTGGAGGGCCGTGCTGTTCGACCTCGACGGTACGCTGGCCGATACGACCGATCTCATCCTCACCTGCTACCGTCACACCATGGAGCGACATCGGGGCAGCCCGCTCCCCGATGACCTGTGGCTCTCCACCATGGGCCAACCCCTGCGAGTACAGATGCAGGCGTTCGCGTCATCGCCGGAGGAGCATGCCGGCATGGTTGAAACGTATGTGCGGCATCAGGAGGCTATTCATGACCGTATGGTGCGGCCGTTCCCGGGGGTTGTCGAGCTTCTGAGTGATCTGGAGCGGGCGGGAGTGCCTTTGGCCGTGGTTACGAGCAAGGGTCGCCGCATGGCCACAAGGACGCTCGAGTGCTGCGGCCTTGTGGACTTCTTTCGTCACATCGTGGTCGGCGACGAGGTGATCCACGGTAAGCCACACCCCGAGCCCGTAAACAGGGCTCTGGAGGCCCTTGGTGTTGAGCCAGGGCCCGACGTGCTTTTCGTCGGCGACTCGTCGTGGGATGTGCTCTCGGGGAAGGCGGCTGGCGTGGGCACGGCCGCAGCGTTGTGGGGTCCGATCGATCGGGCGATTCTGGAAGAGGCGGGGCCCGACTACCTTCTCGCCGCGCCGAGCGAGGTCCTCACCAGCAGGGCGCCCGGCTGAAGCTCAGCGGGCCGAGGTCGCGTATTCGACCCTTTCCGCGAAGTCGATGTCCTTCTGAGTGATGCCCTTGGCATCCTTGGTCGTGACCGACAGACGAACCTTGTCGTAGCGGATGTCGATGTCGGGGTAATGACTCAGGTCGTCGGCGATGCTCGCAATCCGGTTCACGAATACGATCGTGTTCCTGAAGGTCGGAAAGCTGAAATCCTTCCGTAGGTATTTCCCGTCACGCTTCCACCCCGGGCGACCGCGTAACCAGCCTCGGATGGACTCGTCGTTGAGTTTTTCCGCCATCAACCGCTCCTGTGGGCACCGTGCTCCTCCGATTCGCGCGCCGTCGCGGAGGAGTATGCAACTGCGCAGAAGGTAACCCGAAGTGGGATCGACCGTTCCAGGGCTTGAACCACCTCAACGGACTCTATATTCTTTCGTCCGCTTCCGTGGTTGGAGCAGCAGACGCCCCCATCGTCTAGTGGCCCAGGATACCTGGTTCTCAGCCAGGAGACCGGGGTTCGATTCCCCGTGGGGGTACTGAAGGGCCGGACTGCGTGTCCGGGTCGAATGTTTTTGGTCGCTTAGCTCAGTTGGTAGAGCGCTACGTTCACATCGTAGAAGTCACTGGTTCGAGTCCAGTAGCGACCATGCTTTTCGGCGCCACGGTGAGATCGGGGCTACGGCGAGATCACCGGTGGTGTCTTTTTGTGGCGCTCGAACCAGGCCAGGATGTGCCCGACCTTCGAGAGTAGATTGCTGGGCCGGCGCGCGATCCCATGTGAAGCATCGCGAATGCGCACCATCGCCGTCGGCACCTTCTCTAGATTGAGGCCTGCGTAGAACTGCTCGGTCTCCGACATCGGGATTCTGTAGTCGGACTCACCCGTGATCAGCATCGTGGGCGTCGTGACGTTACCGACGTGGGAGAGGGGGGAGCGGTCCATGGTGAGGACGAAGCTGTACCAGTTGATGACGGGCTTCTGCACCGCGGCCGCAGTGAAACGGTCCGTCTGGCCCACGATCCAAGCGGTCAGCACTCCACCGCCGCTGCCTCCCGTGACGAAGAGGTTGTCTTCGTCGACCCCGGACATCAGGTCGTCGTAGTCCTGGCCGGGATAGTTGTGGTGGATGAGGTTGCCGAACTCCTCGCCGTAACACGCCGAGTTCGCGAGGAAGCTCATCGAGAATGGGGCTCGCACGGCGGTTGGTAGTCACGGCCAGATTCAGGGTATCGGCTACCACTGGGAAATGTGGTCGATGGGCTCGGGTGGCATGTCCGCACACGATGTGCTCAGGGTCGCCACCAACTTCGGGGCGGAGGCGATCGGATTCGGCAACGACCTGGGAAGCTTGGAGCCCGGGAAGCTGGCCGACATCCTGGTGCTCGATGCCGATCCGCTTGAGGACCTGCGCAACACGATGGGCCTTCAGTTCATCATGAAGAACGGGCGTCTGTATGACGGGAACACCATCGACGAGGTGTGGCCGCGGCAGAGGGCGCTGCCCAGTTACGTATGGCAGAACCTCGACCCGAACGGGGTGAGCGCCGGCATCCGCGGACGGGTTGACTCGGCTCGGCTGACGCATGGGGAGGGAGGGTTTCGGCCCACCCTCTCTTTCTTCGTCCTAGCTCAAGAGTGCCGAGTTACCGCTTGGTCATGAGTGGCGTCACACGCAGCGGATCGGCCCGGTGAAGAGCTGCGTCTCGTCGGTGCACCAGAAGATGTTTACAAACAAGTTTCGGGTCGACGGATAGAAAGTGCCGAAATTCGTGGTACCCTGGGTTGAGCCGGTAAGCGTGACGAACGTGAGTTGGCTAATGGGTGTGTCGAGAGGGTCCGTGGCGCAGTTCTTTAGGCCCGGTGTCGCTGTCGACGGTTGCGTCGGCGAGCCGGAGGCCAGGCAGATAGCGAAGCTCACCGAGAGGCCGAGGCAGTTGTTGACGACCGTAAGATGGCCGGGAGTCCGCTTGTGGTTATCCATGAATGGGTACATCGAGCCGAGAAAATTGGCGTTCGGCTTACAGGCGCGGCCGGGAGCGTTGGTGGCCTGAGGCGACTTGGCGTCGTTTGGTTGCCCGACACGCCCGCCCGCCCACGAGGCGTTGAGCCATGATGCCCGAAACGATGGAATCTCGGGCACCGTTGGAAAGGTAGGTGGCTCTGGGCAGCCGGCAACGATCAGCACGAGAAACGCGCAAACGAGAATACGGAATGGTCGTGTTGGCATGTCTGTCTCCCTGTCACCTCCTTGGGGCGGATGGCGGGTTTCCATAGAGCAAAAACTTTTCCTTCGGTGGACTCCCAGGCAACAGACAAGAGGTGACAAAAGCTGACAAAGCTGTAGCGTTCTGCCCCCGGGGTTGGCATCGGGCATCGAGGCCGGCGACCGAGGCGGGTTAGTTGCGCCCAGCCGCGCCCCACCCCCACTCTTCACTTTTGCCAAGACAAACCGGCGTTGGATGCACCAGGAAGCCTCGGGGAGAGAGTGGAGAATGTTGAACGGGGAGAGCCGGCGCTTGAGATCCTGGAAGCAGATCGCTCGCTACTTGGACCGGAACGTGCGGACGGTCATGAGGTGGGAGAAGACGTACGGTATGCCCGTACATCGCATCCCGGGGGAGAAAAAGGGGCGGTCGGTCTTTGGTCTCACCGGCGAGTTGGACGCCTGGATGATGGAGCGAGACCTCCCCGAGGACGACTCGGCAGCACCCGCGGTGTTTCCACACGCACGTGATCCAAGAACCCTCGCGGCGCTAGTTTTGATCTTCCTGACCGTGGTTGGGGCGACGTTCGTTGTCTCACGGAGAATTGGTGACGAAGGAGTCGCGGCCATCCCCCGACTGAAAGCGATGAAGGGTCACATCGTCGCCAGGGGGCCAGTCGACAAAGTGGCGTGGGACTACGAGCAGCCGGAGGGCCGCGATTTCACGCCGAACGGTCAAGTCCAGCAAACGCTGAGACTTCCGAATGGCGACGAACTCATCCTGTTCAGCTCGAATACGAGAGACGAGCAACGCGGTCTCTCGGATCGAGGGGAGCTCTTCGCGTTCTCTCCCACGGGAGAACTCCGATGGCGTATGATTCGAGAAGATTCCTACCGATTCGCGTCCGAGACATTCTCCCCACCCTGGGTATCAAGAAGCCTGATGGTGCACGATGTGGGAGGGCAGCCTACCATCGCATGGACTGTGCACCACTACACCTGGTGGCCATCCACCCTGTTCATCCTGAATGAAGTGGGTGGGCTCGAGGGTCGATTCGTGAACTCGGGGTGGATCAACCAGACCGCCGTGTCAAAGAGTCCGGGTGGTGATCGACTCTTGGCCGGGGGGATAAGCAACTCACGGTCCGGCGCAATGCTCGCAGTGCTTGATGCGAAGGCTATCGACGGAAGCTCTCCCGAAGAGCCGGGATCCGAGTTCGAATGCCAGGATTGCCCCCGGGGGACCCCACTTCGCTACTTCGTGTTTCCACAAAGTCACGTGAATATCGCTAGCGGCCTGCCGTACAATGAAACCGTCGACATCCAGGCGACGAGTGCCGGCATCAGCGTCTCCGTGAGAGAGGGCCCTCCCGGCTCGGATATCGCTTGGGTCTACGACTTTTCCACCGAGTTCGAGTTTCGCCAAGTCACACCGAGCGACAGTTACTGGCCCGCCCATCGAATACTCGAGCTCGAAGGAAAGATCGATCATTCCGCAGAGTCTTGCCCACAGCGCCTTTCCCCCTCGGTGCGCTCCTGGGTCCCCGACGGCGGATGGACCGATGTAGTCCCGTCGGCGGGGTGAGCCCTACGCCTGACGATCCCCCCCGCGGCCGGAGGTTGTCTTGCTGCCCCCAACAGGGCCCCACATCTTCGGGCCATGTCCGCAGGCAGCCCTCCCACCGATCGCGACGCGCTCCCTGGCAGCGTGGCTCCGGGAGAGGATGTCGGGAGACATGGAGGAAGTGGGACGCTGGCACGAACCCGTGCTTGCCTTCTACGGGAGGGTGCCCTCGGCGGACCTTTCCGACCACCACAACCTTTACCTCGCCGGTCTACAATCGGCCGATTCGGCGACCGTCGCAGGTTGCCAAGACCACAAGCACCTCCTCAGCTCGCTGACCGGGCGTGGGGAAGCGGTGGTCCAACGGGAGGCGCGTGAAGGGAATAGAGGTGCTCTGCCGGTTGACCGGCGGTGCCACCCGTGAGATTCTCCCCTGGTCCGACTCCGGCGGGGGGGCTTGTTGTGGCTGCCGGTGACGCTCTCATCGTTACAGGGAGGCTCGGTGACACTCGTCTACGTTGCTCTCGGCGGCGCCCTGGGGGCGGCCGCACGCTACGGTGTGTCTGGGTGGGTGCAGAGCCTGGCGGGCTCGGGATTCCCAGCGGGCACGATGACTGTGAACGTATTGGGGTCGTTTCTGCTCGGCGCATCGCTTCGGTATCTCGAGGCGATGCCGGTGGCTCCTGAGCTCCGTGCGCTGGTGACCATTGGTGTGCTGGGCGCGTTCACGACGTTCAGCACTTTCAGTTTCGAGGCGGTGGCCATGCTGCAAGACGGTGAGTGGGGCCGAGCCGGCTGGTACATGGCGGGGAGTATGCTTCTCGGGATCACGGCGGTCATTCTGGGGTTCTCGGCCGGATCGGCGTTGCTCGGCGTAAGGGGGCGGCCATGACCGAACAGTTCAAGGGAGAGCGCACGCTGATGCGCATCTTCGTGGGGGAGAGCGACCACTGTTCGTCAGGTCCGCACAAGGGACGCCCGCTCTACGACGCGTTGCTGCTCATCCTTCGGGAACGGGGCTTCGCAGGGGCGACGGTTGTCCGGGGCATCGCCGGGTTCGGGGCCAGCGCCATGATCCATACTGGCAAGATCCTTCGGCTTTCCACGGACTTGCCCATCATCGTGGAGGTGGTGGAGGAGGAACAGCGCATTCAGGAGATCCTACCCGAACTCGAGAACGTGATTGGCGGGGGCCTGATCACACTCGAGAAGGCCCGCGTCATTCTGTACCGGCCAGGGACCGAAGAGGCCTAGGCGGAAACTGGCCGCCGAGGGTCGTGCAAGCGATTACGTGCCCAGAAACGCCTTGATGGCGGCGGCGATTTCAACCGGTGCGTCCTCCTGGATGTAGTGCTTCGCTTCGAGGCGTACGATGCTGACCGATTCGAAGTCCTCCCTGAAGCGCTTCATGAACCCGGGCGTGAAGGCCATGTCGTTCATTCCCCACACGAGAAGGAGCGGTAGGCGGCCCAGCTCGAATGCCACGTTGGCGGCGATCTCGCGGAGCCAACGTTCCGCATTGATGATCTCCTTCGGGAACTCTGCCACACCGGCCCGACTGTCCATCGAACTGAGCGGTCCCCTGTAATGGTCCATCACCTCGGGCGCGAGCTTATGCTTCACTCCGAGGGGGATCATGCGCTCGACGAACATGTTCTTCTTGAAGATCTGGCCTTGGATGAACCCGGAGGACATGATCTTGCTGAACAGTTGCATGGGCAGGGTGATTGCCGGCCAGTACCACGTATTCCCCATGACGAGGGCCCGGAGGCGGTCAGGGTCGTCCAGTGCGACGCGCATCCCGATGGGCCCCCCCCAGTCTTGTCCCATGATCGTCAGGTCCGACAATCCCAACTCACGCACGAGTTGGCTCACGACCTCGGCGTGCTCGGCGGCCGTGTACCTGTAGGTCGGTGGGTGGGGTGAGAGCCCGAACCCCGGGTAGTCCACGGCGATGCACCTGAAGTGCTCTCTCAGTCGGATGATGATGCCACGATAGAGAAAACTCCACGTGGGATTCCCATGGAGCATGAGGATCGGCGGCCCCGACCCCTCGTCGATGTAGTGCACCTGCCCAACGTCGCTGGTGAACCACCGCGACTCGAAGGGGAAGAGCTCTCGATCCGGTACGAAGGTCACGCTAGACCGTCGCCAGTTTGCGTGGCGCAAGGGGCTCGATCTCGACACCGGGCTCCCACTTGGTGACGTGTCCTGCAAGGGCGCTGGCCGCCACGGAGTAAGGTGACACCAGATAGAGCTGCCCAGGACCCGATCGACCTGGGAAGTTGCGGTTCTGGGACGACACCGATACTTCCTTCGCCTCACGGGTTATGCCTGGGCCCGCAGCGATGCACGCACCGCAGCCGGGCTCGACGAAGCTCGCGCCGACGCGGTCAAAAAGATCCAGGTAGCCCTGCGCCCGGCAGTATTCCCGAACCTCTACGGATCCGCACTGGATATAGCAGTCGACGTCCGGGTGAACCGCTAGGCCCCAGCGGTCGTTCGCCTCGCTGAACACTCGGGCGTACATGTCCATGTCTGCCTTCTTGCCCGCCGTGCATGAACCCGCATAGGCGATGTCGATTCTGACCGGAGCATCGAGCTCGTCGATGAGCAGACCGTTGCCGGGGTCACCCGGAAGGGCCGCCATGGGACGCACCTGGGAGGCGTCGAGCTCGATGACCTTCACGTACTCGGCCGCCGTGTCGCTCTGCATTCCCTCGACCAAGCCTTCGGCCCGCGCGCGGTCCATACCCCGTTCGCTCACCAGGAACTCGACGGTCTTGCTATCGGCACCGACGAGTCCAGTGAATGCGCCCACTTCGGCCGCCATGTTCGTCATCGTCGCCCTCTCATCGACCGACAGTGCCTCGACCGCGGGGCCGGCGTACTCGATGATCTGGCCGATCGCGTGCCCCTCCCGGATGTAGGGGTGCCGTAGGATTTCCAGCATGTAATCCTTCGCGGTCACGTTGACTGCAGGCGTCCCATCGATCACCACCTTGAAGGACACCGGCACGCTGGCGCGCACGTCCTTGGTGATCCACGAGTTGAAGATTGCCGTCGTCCCTACTCCGAAGGCCACGCACCCGATGGCACCGGCGTGTGGCGTGTGAGAGTCGGTTCCGATGACGAGCATGCCCGGCTCGGCATATTCCTCCAGGATCTTCGAGTGGCAGATGGCCTCCGAGCCCAAGCGCTGCCCCATGAGCTCGCCGTACAGGCGGATGCCCTGTTTATTCGCGAACTCCCGTTGCTTGACCTCCAACTCGTTCGCGACGTCGAGCAGGCCCTCTTCGATTCGCTCCTGACTCATGACCTTGGACAGGAAGGTGAGGTGATCCCGGAAGAACAGAATGCTGTCGGGGTCCACGACTTTGGCGTCCGCGCCCACCTTTTGCTCGAAGAAGATGGCGGACATGGGGGTCACGTACTCGTGTGAGAAACGGATGTCAGTACGGAAGAACCCGGCCTCACCCGTAGCAACCGCAGGCACGCCGACTTCATTCTCGGCCGCGTCCACCACCCAGTGGCTGGCGAAGATCTTCTCGCCGAGCGTCATGGGACGATCGGAAGGCCGCCGCTCGGCGAGCGAGGTGGGAGTGGGCACGGTAACCTGCCCCTGAAGCCGGGCCACATTGAACTCGAACAGCCCTCCGTATTCGATGATCTGTCGCGTGATCTCGTCCGTGCCCTCCGTGAACTCCGCCAACTGGATTTCCTCACCCGACTCGATCCTCCGAATCAGATCGAAGTCGGTCGTCGTGAGCATGCCGAGATTCTGGCAGTTCTCGTTGTAGATCCTCTCGATGCTCTCCCCGACCACGACCTGGATACCGGCCATGAGTTCGGCATACGGGCTCTGCTCACGGCTGCTGCCCTTGCCACGCCGCTTGCCGGCCACCGAACAGACAAAGCCGCCGTTTCTCACACTGCCTCGTGTGACCGGTGACTCAGCGTCGCCGGTAGCGTGGTTCGTTGCCCGAAGTCCCAAGTACGGAAAGTCGCCCAATGTCTCATCGTGGAAGTAGCAGATGTACGCCGGCGTGATCTCGTCCGTGCTGATCTGATCACGGAGCTTCGCGCGCAGGTCATTCGTGAGGTCGAGGCGAGCGCCTTCTTCGAGTTGGGCGCGCATCTGCTCTGCGTCGTCCAGCAGATATAGGATCCGTCCCGCAAACCGAAGCGTACTAGCGCGGCGCGTCATGGGGAGGTTCAGAAGGTCAGGATTCATATGAGTTCAGGTGATGGTCGTGTCGGTGCTTACAGGTACGGATCGCATACCCACGCATAGCCGGTAAGAGCCCACCCGGAGGGCAAAGGCCGACCGGAGGGCCGTGGAAGATCACGTGCCGTTGGGGCTACCGGCAAGGCAACCCTCTCTCTGGCGAAGGCGTCGTATTTCCACCACACCTTAGGATGACACTTGTAGAAGATCTAATCCTGTGGAAGAGTCCACCAACGTTGGCGGGAAGGCAGAACCGTGATGAGGAAGGTACTTCTGAGACTTGCGGCGGTAAGCGCCGTGGGGTTTTCGGCCGTCCCCGTGTTTGCACAGGGACCTACGTTGACCAAGGACGCCGAATTCCCCGAAGGCTTCGGGCTGCTGAGCACCGTTCGCGAGCTTCCGGACGGCCGGGTGATGGTCGCCGATCCTCTCGGTCAGATGCTGGCGATCTTGGACATGGACTCGGGAGAGATGGAGATGCTCGGCCGAGAAGGGCCCGGTCCGGATGAGTACCGACAGCCGGATGCCGTTCACGCAATGCCCGGGGACTCCACGCTCTTGGTGGATCTTGGGAACGCGCGCCTGACGATGATGGATGCGCAGGGTACCTTCGGGCAGACAGTGCCGATCGCGGTGGGTCAGGCAGGACGCGGTGGCCCGGGCTCCCTCCAGATGATGCTCCCGAGAGCGGTGGACGCTGAGGGCCGGATCTACTTCGCACTTGGTGGCGGCTTCGGAGGGGCGGACTCCACGGCGATCGGTCGGTACGATCGAGCGACGCGGGCGATCGATACAGTTGCTCGCGTGAAGCCCCGAGAAGTGCGGCGGTCGGAAAGTCGCGGGGACATCGATATTCGTCCGCTTCCCATGACCCCCCAAGACGATTGGGCTGTTGGGCGTGACGGCACGATCGCGCTGATCCGATCGGACGGCTACTACGTCCAGGTGATCCATCCCGACGGGCGGGTGTCGACCGGCCCCACCGTGCAGCATAAGCTCGTCCGACCCGGAGACGCGGAGAAGCTGGCCTGGGTCGAAGCGAGCCGAGGCGGGCTATCCATTCGTGTCGAGGCCGGCCCCGGGGGCCAGCGATCCATAGCCATGAGCCGTGGGGATGGCGGACGTGGAACTCCGGACATTGGAGCGTACGAGTGGCCCAGCAGGATGCCGGCGTTCAGGGCGGGTGCGACCGTGGTCGACCCATACGGTGGCATCTGGGTCGGGCGCACCACCAAGCTCGGTGTCGAGACGCTCTACGACGTCTTCGACCACGAAGGCAACAAGACGGGCGAGGTAACCTTCGCTCCCAACTCGAGAATCATCGGATTCGGTGCCGGGACCGCGTACGTCGTTCGAACGGACGACTTCGGACTACAGTGGCTCGAGCGGTACCGCGTCGCCTGACTCCAGCGCGGCTTCCTTGACGGTGGCATGCCCGGGGCTTCTTATTGCCGCGACCATCAGCCGGCCGGTTTCGGTCCGTGCTGGCAGCCCGCACCGGAGGAAGTGAGATGCCCGAAGCGACTGAGCCTGGAGCCTCGAACAACCGAGGGACGTGGGGGTCCGAGTTCGGGTTCATAATCGCGGCAGTTGGGAGCGCCGTCGGGCTCGGGAACATGTGGAGGTTCTCCGCCACGACAGCCTCGAGCGGTGGGGCGGCGTTCGTGCTGCTCTACATCGGGCTCACTTTTTTGGTGGGCATCCCACTGCTCATGGCCGAGTTGGCGATCGGCCGGCGCATGAAACTGAGTCCGATCGGGGCTCTGCGCGGCGCCATCGGGCCCGCGTGGGTACCCGTCGGCTATCTGTTTGTGATCGCTGGGTTCGTGATCTTCTCCTTCTATGCGGTCATCGCGGGTTGGGCAGTACGGTATGGACTGGAGGCTGTTCTGTCTGGCCTGCCTGCCGATCCAGGGCAGCACTTCGGGGATATTGCCACCGGCGTTCCGGCGGCGATCTATCACGTGGCCTTCGTAGCTATCACGGTGGCGATCGTCATGGCCGGCGTTCAGAAGGGGATCGAGAAAGCAGCAGTCATTCTCATGCCCTTGTTGTTTGCCATACTCGTGGGTTTGGCCATATGGGCGGCCACTCTTCCGGGTGCCGGCGCGGGGTACGAATTCTACCTATCGCCCGACTTCAGCCAGTTGCTTGATGCCGAGACGATCGGGCTCGCCGCCGGCCAAACCTACTTCTCGCTCAGCTTGGGAATGGGCGCGATTCTCACGTTCGCGTCGTACATGGGCCGCGGCCACAACCTCGGCAAAGAAGGCGTGATCATCGCCTTTGCGGACTTCGCGGTCGCATTCGTGGCTGGTCTCGTGGTCTTCCCCGTGGTCTTCGCGCTGGGATTCAGCGACCAGGTCATCGGGCTCTCGGCGTCGGACGCCGAGGGGGTGTTGTTCATCGCGCTTCCAGGCGCCTTTGCGGCCATGGGGGCATGGGGACGGGTCATCGGGATACTGTTCTTCTTCGGATTGTCCGTTGCCGCGCTGACATCGACGATCTCGCTACTCGAAGTCGTGGTATCGTCTGTGATCGACGAGTGGAAGATACCGAGGGCGAAGGCGTCGCTGCTCATCGGTGGGGGTATCGCCATCGTAGGTATCGCCCCCGCCATGTCGCTGCGGATCTTGGGTCAGATGAACAGCATCGCCGGCGAACTCTTCTTGGGTCTCGGTGCGTTCCTCACCGTGATCGCGGTGGGGTGGATCATGGACGATCCGGTGTCCGAGTTGGCGGATGGCGCGTCGCCGTTCATCAAGAAGACCCTACCGATCTGGTATGGGGTGGTGCGCTACGTCCTGCCGGTCATCACGGGCGGCGTGCTCTTCATCATGATTCAGTCGAAGTTCTTCTCTGGTTGATCTGGAATCGGCCGCGGCGATGTCGCGGTGGGAGGCGGGCAACATGGGACGAGCAAGCCGACTGGGCCTTTGGCTTTCAATCCTCCTGTCGGCGTGCCAGCCGGCGGGGGAGGCCGTCCTCGCGCCATTCCAGGTGGCGTTGCTCACCTCCGGTCCCGTCAGTGACGCGGGATGGTATGCCGGCGCGTACGAAGGCCTCCAGATGATTGCCGACTCCTTCGGTGCGGGCATCAGCCATCAGCAAACCCGCACGCCCGCCGAGTTCGACGAAGCGTTTTTCGCGTATGCCTCTTCGGGGTATGACCTCATCTTCGCGCACGGCTTCGAATACCAGGACGCGGCCATCCGTGCGGGCGCAGAGTTCCCCGAGATGACAATCATCGTGAGCGCCGGCGGGCGGGTCGCGCGAAATGTCATTCCGCTCATCTTCCAATTGGAGGAGGGAAGTTATCTGGCCGGCATCGCGGCGGGATCGTTGACCAAGACCGGAGTCATAGGGATGGTCGGGGGTGTGGCCATTCCGCCCGCCGAGGGCACGTTCGTCGCGTTCGAGGCGGGTGCGAGATCGGTGAGGCCGGATGTGCAGGTCCTCGTGACGTGGATCGGAAGCTGGAACGACGTGACGGCGGCCAAGGAAGCCGCGGTGGCCCTGCTCAGGAGCGATGTGGACATCCTCATCCACAACACGGATGCGGCGAGTTTCGGAGTCTTTCAAGCGGTTCGCGAGGCGCGAGGCGCTGGACGAGATGTCTGGGCGATGGGAATGAACCGGGATCAGAACGGTGTGGCGCCCGAGCTCATCCTTGGGAGCGCGGTGATCCGGATTCCAGAGGGATTCATGGAGATTACACGCCTTTGGTACCGCGGCAATCTCCCTGACGGGGCCTACTACGCCGGCGGCAGGGCGGCCTTGGTCGACTACCTCGTGAATCCGGCGCAGGTGGCCAAGTACTCCCCCGAACTCTTGACCCTGCTGGAGGAAACACGGACCGGCATTCGAGAGGGCACGGTGGACATCCCACGGATCCAGTTCGTTGGCGATGAGGAAGCGAACCGCTGACATGACCGACGGGGGCGCCGATTCCGCCTCCCCGCCTTCGGTCGAGCTCGAGGCCATTCGAAAGCGTTTTGGTCCCGTCGTCGCGCTGGACGGGGTCGATCTCGCGGCTTTCCCTGGAGAAGTACACGCCCTCGTCGGTGAGAACGGAGCCGGCAAGACCACATTGATGGGAGTGCTCTCCGGCGTCGTGCGGGCGGACCAGGGCGTGATCCGTATTGCAGGCCGCTCGGTCCGGCTGGCCAAGCCGAGAGACGCCTGGGCCTCCGGGATCGGCATGGTGCACCAACACCTTACGCTGGTTCCCGAACTCACGGTTCTCGAGAATGTCGCCCTAGGGGTCCGTTCCGCCGCATGGGGCCTGCGCTTGCCGTTCGACCAGGTGAGGTCGCGGTTGGAGGCGCTCTCCCATGAGACCGGCCTCTCCGTCGATCCGGACGTTGTCGTGGAGCGGCTTTCGGTGGGTGAGCGGCAGCGAGTAGAGATCCTCAAGGTGCTCAACCGGGATCCACGGGTTCTCGTCCTGGACGAGCCGACCTCGGTGCTGGCGCCCCGAGAGGTGGAGGAGTTCTTCCACGTGCTTCGAGGGTTGGCATACGAGGGACGCACGGTATTGCTCATCGCGCACAAGATCGACGAAATCCTCGCTGTGGCCGACCGCATCACGGTGCTCCGCGGGGGGCGTGTGGTCCACTCGGGGGCGAGCCACGCGATGGACTCTGGGTCGCTGGCCCACCTGATGATCGGGCGCGACGTGGCTGCACGTGAACTCCCGCAGCCGTCCGAACCCGGCGCCGAGCTGGTTCGCCTCGAGGGGGTCAGCGCCCGTGGCTCCAGGGGTGAGGTGGCCCTCAGTGATGTGCACCTGACGGTGCGGCGGGGTGAGATCGTGGGTGTCGCCGGAGTGGATGGAAACGGCCAGCGGGAGCTAGCGCTCCTCCTTGCCGGAGCCGAGTCGCCTGAGTCGGGGAGTGTCCAGCTACCGGACACCGTGGGATTCGTCCCGGCGGACCGAATGGGCGAGGCATTGGTGCCCGACTTCGACCTGACGCAAAACGTGGCGCTCGCGCTCACGGACATGCCCAAGTACAGACGTGGAGCACTGCTGCGTTGGGGGCGGCTGCGTTCGGCTACCGCCAGACTCATGGACCGGCACGGAGTCGGTGCTCCCTCTTTAGATGTGCGTGCCTGGATGCTTTCGGGCGGCAACCAGCAGAAGCTCGTGGTCGGACGCGAACTGATACGGAGCCAGGCGCTGTTGATCGCGCACAACCCTACCCGTGGCCTCGATGTCGCCGCCGGACGGTTCGTGCAGGACGAGCTCAGGCGTTTGAGTCGATCGACGAAGGAAGCGGACGGCGAGGACCCACCCGGCATCGTGGTCATCTCGAGTGATCTCGATGAGGTCCTCGAGCTGTCCGACCGCCTCTTCGTGCTCAGAAAGGGACGGCTGTTGACGGTCCCGGAGGCTCGGCGCACGAGGGAGTTCGTAGGCGCGCTCATGCTTGCGTACGATGGGGATTCGGGTGAATAGGGTACTCCGGTTTGGTGGCTTGTGGGTGGCGCTGGCAGCGCTGCTGATCACCGGTGTAGTGGCTGTGGGGGCGCTCGTGGCTGGCGGATACGATCCCGGAGTGGCCCTGAGTGCCCTCGTTCGGGGTGCTGCAGGGTCACCGGAGCAGCTGTTTTCGGTCACGCTCGTTCGCTCCGTGCCGCTCATTCTGACGGGCCTCGCCGTGGCTCTGGCTTTTCGGGCCGGCGTCTGGAACATCGGTGCGGAGGGCCAGCTGTACGCGGGCGCAATAGCGGGCGTGTGGGTCGGACTGGCCGCCGGCGACCTTCCTGGATGGATCGTCGTGCCTCTCGTGTTGCTGGTCTCGTCGACTGCCGGAGCCGTGTGGGCGTTGATTCCGACGCTGATGCGGCTACGACTGGGCGTCTACGAGGTCATCACCACCATTCTCATGAACTTCGTGGCGATCCAATTGGTCGGTTACATGGTGAGTGGACCGCTCCAGGAGTCCCGCGGGGTCTTTCCCCAGACCGATGCGATCTCCGCTTCCGCCCGGCTGCCGCTACTGATTCCCGGCACGCGACTCCACATCGGATTCGCGGTGGCGCTGTTGCTGGGAGCAGCGCTGTGGGTGGTGCTCCGAAGCACGGTGTTCGGCTTCAGGCTCCAGGTGGTGGGCCAAAGCCCGGCTGCGGCCCGCATCACGGGGCGGATCGATGGGGCGAGGGTAATCTTCGTGACGTTCCTAGCCTCCGGCGGGCTCGCGGGGCTGGCTGGAGCGATGGAGGTCTCCGGGCGGACGTTCGCCCTGTACGAGGGCCTGTCCCCCGGGTGGGGGTACACGGCGAT
This sequence comes from Gemmatimonadota bacterium, assembly GCA_036986155.1. GTDB lineage: Bacteria > Gemmatimonadota > Gemmatimonadetes > Longimicrobiales > Gaopeijiaceae > JACZXQ01. The sequence goes on from BTRA01000001.1 coordinate 58,012, forward strand.
CGCGGTCGCGTTACTCGCGGGATTGCATCCGATGGGAGTGGTGGGCGTGGGGATCCTGTTTGGGGCGCTCGAGGGTGGGGCTGGGGCCATGCAGCGCGAGGCGGGGATCCCCGAGGCGTGGGTGAGCGGGATCGAGGCATTGGTCATTCTAGCCGTGCTCGCCGCGGACCAGGGCCGAAAGTGGTTTGCCCGCACCCGGTCGGAACGCGCCCGACCTGCGGAGTCGTCGGTTGGCTGAGGTGGCGCTGCTCACCTCGTTCCTGGCGGCTTCGGTCCGCCTGGGAGTGCCGCTCGCCCTGGCCGCGCTTGGCGAAACCGTCTCGGAGCGGGCGGGCGTGATCAACATCGGGCTCGAGGGATCACTTATCGCCGGCGCCTTGGGCGGCTCGTTGGGGGCAATGGCGTGGTCCTCTGCGCTCGGGGGCATCCTTGCCGGAGCTGCCGCGGGAGCGCTGGTCGCGGTGGTGTTTGCGGCCTTCGTGGTGGGGCTCAACACCGACCAGATCATCACCGGGACCGCCATCACGATGGGAGGGTTGGGTTTCACCGGGGCCGTATACCAGGCGCGGTTCGGGCTTGCCGGAGTCCCCTTGACGCTGCCGCCGCTCTCCTCCGTTCCCGTCCCTCTCCTGCACCGAATCCCGGTTCTCGGGCCAGCGCTTTTCGAGCAGGCTCCCACCGCCTATTTGGCGGTCGCCATGGGGATTCTTCTTTGGTTCGGCTTTTTCCGGACCGAATGGGGACTCGAGCTCCGGGCCGTGGGCGAGAGTCCCGACGCGGCCCAGGCGGCAGGCGTCAGGGTTCGCTGGACCCGGTTCTGGGCGACCGTTTTCGGCGGTCTCATGGCCGGCATAGCGGGCGCCCATCTCGCTTTGGACTCGGGCACGTTCGTCGAGGGGATGTCGGGCGGCCGCGGGTTCATCGCACTAGCCGTAGTCGTGCTGGGCCGCTGGAATCCTCTGTGGGTCGTCGTGGCTGCAAGTTTCTTCGGGGGAGCATCGGCCCTCCAGTTCTCGATGCAGGCACTCGGCTGGGACGTACCTCACCAGTTCTTTCTCGCGCTGCCCTACCTCTTGACCCTCGCAGCCCTCGCCGGTTGGGTTGGGCGCGCGCGCCCGCCGTCCGCTTTGGCACACCCTTGGCCCAAGACGACCATGTAGTGGAGTCTGTGGGGCCGGGCTATCTCGCCCGGGTCGGCTTTTCGTGAATGATGTGGGGAGATAGCTTCGAGCGCATGATGTCATCTAGAGGGTTTCTTCGGCTGGTTCTCGTGAGCCTTCTGGCTGTTGCCGGGTCGTTCGACGTGGCGCGAGGCCAGCGTCTTCAAGACCGGAGGGGCGTGCTCGAGGCGGGCCTGGTCATCCGGCAGTTGGACGGGGTCAAACGAGTCTTGATGATCGGGGCCCATCCCGATGACGAGGACACCAATCTGCTCACCACGCTCGCGCGAGGGATGGGGGTCGAGACGGCGTACCTATCCCTTACCCGTGGCGACGGCGGACAGAATCTAATCGGTCCGGAGTTGGGCGAGGGGCTGGGCATCATCAGGACCGGTGAGCTCGAGGCGGCGAGGGCGTTGGATGGTGGAGCGCAGTTCTTCGGGAGGGCCTTCGACTACGGGTACTCCAAGAGTGCCGCCGAGGCCTTCCGCCACTGGCCTCGCGATGGATTGGTCGAGGATGTCGTAAGAATCATCCGAACCTACAGGCCACAGGTCGTCGTGACGGTGTGGAGTGGCACTCCGCGGGATGGTCACGGACAGCATGAGGCGGCGGGCCTCGTCGCTATCGAGGCGTTCGACGCAGCCGGGGACCCGGGCCGATACCTTGCCGTGGGTGAGCCGTGGCAGGCGGACAAGCTTTATCGCTCAGTGCGCTTCGGCAGGGAGACCGGCCCGGTTCAGATCGAGACGGGCACGTACGATCCACTGCTGGGGCGGTCCTATTTCCAGCTCGCCATGGAGAGCCGCAGCCAACACAGGTCGCAGGACATGGGTGCTCCCCAGCCCTTGGGGCGCCGGCCATCCGGTCTGGAGCTGATCCGGAGCCTCGTGGCCGACTCTGGCGTGGACGGGATCTTCGCGGGCGTCGATACGACACTGGTCGGGCTCGCACAGGAGTTGCGCCAGCCCGCTGCGAATGCGGTCGGAGAGCGCTTCGCCTCCTACCGCGGGTATCTCCGTCGCGCGGAGGGGGCGCTCGCGGTGCTTCGTCTCGACCGGGGCGCGCCGCCTCTAGCGAGCGCTGTGTTGGAGCTTCAGGCCGCGATGGCGCTCGTCGAGGAGGAGGATCCCGAGGGCGGTACATCCCTCTCTCGCGAGCTTTCGGCCCGTCTCGAGCGAGCGGGATATGCCCTGAGGCTCGTCAGTTCGCTCGTGTACGACGTGCGCGTCGACGACGACCTCGTTTCCGAGGGCGACGAACTCAGGCTCGATGTGCGCGTGTGGAACGGCGGCAGATTCGCCGTGAACGCTCAGGTGCCCCGGGTGCGCACACCGGGGGGTGGCTGGTCCGTTGAGGTCGAGGAGTCCGGTGGGTCGACTGCGGGACCCGCTCTGGTGGCTCCCGGCGATGTCGCAGTTTGGACGTTTCGCGTGGTGGTTCCGTCCGGCGCGGATGTCTCGGAACTCTACTACTTGAAGCGGCCCCGCCGGGGGGAGATGTACGACTGGGAGGGTGAGGGCGACCTCGCCGGCGACCCGCGCAATCCGCCAGTGCTCTCTGCCGTCACCGAATACACGATCACGGTTCCTGGCGTGGCGAGCCCTGTTACGCTCAGCGTGTCGGCCGCTGCGGAGTTCGTCGGGGTAGACAAGGCCCGAGGCGAGTTCCGGAAGCCCCTGCTCACGCTTCCGGCGCTTTCCGTGGGTGTGGAGCCTGCGACGATGGCTTGGCCAAGTGGCCTGCAGGAGGCGCGCACCGTCAGGGTTCTCCTTCGCAACGAGGCGCAAACGGGCACCTCCGGATCGCTGACCCTCCAGGCGCCCGACGGCTGGACCGTAGTGCCCGCCGAGCAGCCATTCGAGTTCGACGTACCCGGCGCGGGTCGGGCGTTCACGTTCAGTGTGCGGCCGGGGCCGACGGTGGGTGAAGGCACACACGTGTTCAGCGCCGTGGCGGTCACCGAAGACGGGCGACGGTTCGACCGTCGGGTCGACGTAATCGACTATCAACACATTCCACGCAGCCTCTACTTCGCGCCCGCCCAGACCAGGGTATCCGTGTTCCCGGTCAGTGTGGCTGATGGGCTCCGGGTCGGATACATCACGGGGTCGGGGGACGGGGGTCTCGAGGCTCTGCGGCAACTCGGCATCAACGCACGCGAAGTCGGATCGGATGCCGTACGTGACGGTGATTTTTCGGGTTTTGACGTCATCGTGCTGGGGATCCGCGTGTATGAAACACGCCCCGACCTGGCAGCCGTCAACGACCAACTCCTCGAGTTTGCCCGCTCCGGAGGCACCGTGGTCGTGCAGTACAACAAGTACGAGTATCCTGCCGGAGGGTACGCGCCTTTCCCTGTCAGCATGGGTAGCAGGCCAGTGGATCGAGTCACCGACGAAAACTCGCCCGTGACGTTCGTGGACCCCGAATCTCCGGTGCTCACGACGCCGAATCGGATCGGAATGGCCGACTTCGACGGTTGGGTCCAGGAGCGCGGGCTGTACTTCCTCAAAGAGTGGGATGATCGCTATACGCCGATTCTCGAACTCACCGACCCTGGAGAGGAACCTAAGCGCGGCTCGGTAGTCGTCGCGCCGGTGGGCGACGGACTCTATATGTACGCGGCGCTTGCGTTCTTCAGGCAGTTTGCTGCCGGTGTGCCAGGCGCATATCGGATCTTCGCCAACTTGGTCTCGCTGACCGGTGACGAATGGCGCGAGTACACTGAGACGGAGGGACGGCCCTAGTGGAGGAACGAGTCGAGCACCCCGAGGATGACGACGGGCGCATCGGGGTGTTCCCGAGTTGGAATGCGTTATACGTGACGGTGGTGGTGTACACGGTGGCCATGATCGTGCTGTTGTACGCGTTCACGGTTCTGCTCGACTACAGCACTCCATGACCGGAGTCGATTGGGCGGTCTTCCTCTTCTATTTCGTAGGCGTGGTGGGCTTCGCTTTTTACCATAGTCGCAAGAACGTCGGGCTCGAGGGCTACTTCCTCGCCAATCGTCGGCTTCCGTGGGCGGCGATCGGCCTCTCGGTGATGGCCACGCAGGCCAGCGCCATCACCTTCATCGGCACGACTGGCCAGGCCTTCGACGACGGCATGGAGTTCATCCAGGTCTACCTACCGCAGCCGCTGGTCATGGTGATCCTGTCTGTCGTGTTCGTGCCGTTTTTTTACAGAGCCAAGCTCTACACGGCATACGAGTATCTCGAGAATCGATTCGACCCGAAGACCCGCTCCTTGACCGCTTTCTTGTTCTTGGTCTCGCGCGGGCTCGCGGCGGGGATCGTTTTGTATGCGCCGGCGATCGTGCTGTCCGTGATCATGGGATGGGACGAAACGGTGACCATCTTGATCATGGGTGTTATTACCATCCTTTACACCATCGTGGGCGGAATCACGGCGGTGATTTGGACCGATGTGGTCCAGATGTTGATGATGTTCGCCGGCATCGGGGTGGCGGTCGCCATTCTGTTCGGGACGCTGCCGCCCGAGGTGGGCGTGGGCGACGTGATCTACATCGGTGGCATCCAGGAGATGTGGAAGAGCATCGACCTGTCGTGGGACCCGACCAACCGCTACACGCTGTGGACGGGGGTCATCGGTGGGTTCTTCCTGGCGCTGGCCTACTTCGGCACCGACCAGAGTCAGGTCCAGCGTTACCTCACGGCCAGGTCCCTCAAGCAGAGCCGGCTGGCATTGATCTTCAACGCGTTCGTGAAGGTCCCGATGCAGTTTCTCATCCTGTCCATCGGAGTCCTGTTGTTCGTGTTCTACCACTTCGAGCAGCCACCACTGATCTTCAACTCGGCCGAGGTGGCGATGGTCGAGGCGAGTGATCTGGGGGCCGACTACCGAGATTTGACCGCCCAGCAGACGCGGCTTCATGGCGAGCGCCGGGAGGCGACGTTGGGCCTGCTCGAGGCGCGCCGGCAGGGTGACGAGGTGTCATCCTACCAGACGAGTATCCGAGACTACGACGCACAGATTTCTGGGCTTCGCAGGGAGGCAAAGGGCCTGATCGCCGAGGTGAGAGGGGCTTCGTCGAACGACGTCAACTACGTCTTCCCGTCCTACCTCGTCCGGTATGTCCCCGCGGGGCTTCTGGGACTGATGATCGCCGTCATCTTCGCGGCGGCGATGTCCTCTCTCGACTCGGAGCTCACTGCCTTGTCCAGTGCCACCGTCATCGATTTCTATCAACGGTGGTTCCGTCCGGAGGCTTCGGACGCACACTACCTCTTGGTGTCACGTTTGACCACGTTTTTTTGGGGTGCTATGGCGGTGGTGGTTGCGCTGTTCGCCGGCCGTCTGGGCTCGCTGATCGAGGCCGTGAATCTGGTCGGGTCGTATTTCTACGGCTCGCTGCTCGGCGTCTTCCTGCTTGGCTTCATGGTGCGGCGGGCGAACGGTACCGGAGCATTCTTCGGCCTATTAGCGGGCATGGGTTCGGTGGCGCTCGTAGCTATGACGACTGAGATCTCATTCCTGTACTACAACGTGGTGGGCGCGGTCGTGGTGGTAGTCGTGGGATCGTTACTCAGTGGTGTTACCGGAGGGCGGCTGCCCGAAGCGGCCTAGATTCGACCCGAGCCCTTTAGGGCGGCGATGGGTTCTTGCGGCAAGCGTCAGTCTCCGAATGAAACCCCCAAGCTGCGGGCTGTACGGACCACGTCGCCGTCCACCGGAACTCGCTTGATCTCCGCGACCGCCTCGGCCAGTGGTACGGCCAGCACTTCCGGCGGAGCCAACGCCACCATGCACCCGAAGCAGCCGTCCTTCACGAGGTTGACTGCCGCGGCCCCGAACCGTAGTGCGAGGAGTCGGTCATAAGCATTCGGCTGTCCGCCTCTTTGGAGATGTCCTAGCGCGAGCGACCGCGTCTCCCGGCCGGTGCGCTCGCCGATTTCGTGGGCCAACCGGTCTGCTATACCACCGAGCCTCTCCGTCTTACCTGTTCCGCCCTGTTCCACCAATACCGTGTGACCTCCTAGAGGAAAAGCGCCCTCAGCCGCCACCACGATGGCGAACCCGACCTCTCCGTCATACCGGTCATCGATCTTCTCGCACACGGTGTCGAGCCGATAGGGGATCTCGGGAATGAGGATCACATCCGCTGTACCGGCGAGGCCCGCGAACAGCGCGATCCAACCGGCACCGCGGCCCATCACTTCTACTACCATCACACGGCTGTGGGCTTCCGCAGTGGAGTGGAGCTTGCTGATCGCGTCCGTCGCGGTTTCGACCGCAGTATGGAAGCCGAACGTTACCTGCGTTGCGGCCAGGTCGTTGTCGATGGTCTTGGGCACGCCGACCACAGGCAGGCCCTTCATCGAAAGCCTAGACGCGATCCTGAGTGATCCGTCACCGCCGATGGCGATGAGAGCGTCGAGACCGCGTCGCTTGAACTCGCTGACCACCTCGTCGGACCTATCGACCAACCGGATCTCCCCGTCGGGGCCCTCGACTGGCCACTCGAGGGGATTTCCGCGATTGGTGCTGCCGAGGATCGTTCCACCGGTGTGGGTGATGCCCCGGACCGAGTCGCGTGTGAGGGGCACCAGCCCGTCTTCCTCGAAGAGGCCCTGATACCCACGGCGGATGCCGACCACGTCCCAACCCAGGTTCAATGCCGATAGCGACGCGGCCCTGATGACGGCATTGAGCCCCGGGGCATCCCCGCCGCCAGTATTGATGGCAACCCTCAAGAGTCGGCTCCGTGTCGGTTGGTGGGCATGAGAGTGCGCGCCCGGATAAGAACCTCCCGGACGCGCACTCTGTTCCGTTTACTCCACCCGCCCTGAGACGCACGGAAGGGCGACAGCGGGTCTATCTGAACCGAATAGTGGCTCCTGTCTCTACGCCCCAGAAACCTTCACTCGCACCCCCTTCGGCCTTGAGTTGGCCAAAGAGTCCCCGGACCCGGGGGAAGAGGTCGAAGGCCCTGAATAGCCGAAGAGGTAGATTCAGCCCACCCCGGAGGATCCAGCCGGACCCGGCGCCGAACCCGTCGTCGTTCCGGTCCTGGATCCGCACGTCGACCATCGGGTGGATGTAGACCGTCGAGCCGACGGGCACCGCGCCGCCGATACCGGCCATGAACAGGTTCTGCGATCCGGTGCTGAGGATCGAATCGCCCAGAACGGTTCCGGTGTCGTCGATGAGTTGGAGGCTCAAGTCCCCATCGGTCCGCCATAGGTTGGCGACGAAGAGGTTCCAGGTGGAGCTACCGGCACGGAATGCGTACGATGCGTCGACCCGGACCCGGTCGCCCGCCTGAAAGAGGTTGCGACCGTCCAACTGATCCGACTGGAAGGTCTGGAACATGACGCCTCCCGTGAACTTCCCGGTCTCTCCCACATTCCTGTCCAGGGCCAGGCGAATCCTGCTCTCGTTTCCGGGCGAGTAAGAGAAGGCTGTATCTGCACTCGGCGCGAAGTCGTCCGCCAAGCGATAGCTGGCGCCGAGTCCCACACCCCAACTGCCGATGCGGTGCACTGTAGCCATGCCGGTCGTGATCGCCAACCCCGTGCCCCATGTCGCTTCGTTGAAGCCCAGAAGGTCGGAAGAGAGTACGGAAGCCACTACGGCTTCTTCCGTGTTGTGCGTCGCATTTCCCGTGGGGAGCGCCGCGCCCACCGTGAGCACGGCCCAGGGGCTCGCCTGAAAACTCAGTCGTACGCGCGTGTCGACCGCACCGTTTAGCACGAAGGTCTGGTTCCCACGCTCGACCCGGCCTTCGGCCCACGCGGCGTACACGTCGGCCGAGAACTTCTCGTTCACCGAAAACCGATAGGCGATCGGGACCAGGAGGAGGTTCGCCACATCTATTCCCAACGCGTCGTCGAACGAAAGGCCCTGGAAGTTCACGCTGACGCCGAGGCTTTGCTGGACCCCCTGTGCCTCTAATGCCCCCGTGGTCAGAATAGCCGCCGCGAGGGCCGCCGCTCCGTATTGTTTGGCGCGGGCAATCATCGAAGGCCTCCCCCCCGTGGCGGGCGCGGGATCCGAAGCCGGAACACGGCTGTGGATGTGGTGGTCGTTGTGGTGCCCTCCTGGCCGCTCGCTTCCTGGGTGGGGTCCCGATCGTCGGTCTGTCTTTGGGAGGCCCCGGTGGTCGTGGCACCCTGATCCAGCACGCCAACGGAGGGGCTCGGATTCACGTCGTTGGCCGTCTTGGTCAAGAAGTCTTGGTTGGATGCGACGTAATCGTTCGCTCCGGGCACCCCCGTGGCTCCGCCCCCCAACTCGGGTGCGCCGGTGCTTTCCACCTGATCGGTCGTCGTAGCGCTGGCCGACGCCAAACCCTCGGCTTCGACCGAGGCCGCGACAGCGGGCGCATAACCCGGATCCATGGAAGCCGCCCGCTGGAAGAAGGCCTGGGCCTCCTGATAGTCGCCTCGGTCCATGGCCATCAAGCCCTGGCCGTAGGCGAGGAAGGCGAGCAGGTTCTCTGCTCGGTTGGCGTTGATCGCCTCGCGCTCGGCAGGCGTCAACTCGGCGCCGAGGACATCGAGCACCTGGAAGACCACGTTCTTCTCCATGTCGAAGAGGGCCTCCAACAAATCCTCGTTCTGAATGGTTCCCGCCGACTCGGCCCGCACGGTGTTGAGCACGTCGGCATCGAACCGGAGGGCGTCGGTCCCGAGCGTCGTCAACGCTCCCTGCACGACATGCTCGGATCGCAGCATCCGTCCTGCGCGGGCGCCAGTGGCTGAGGACGTGTAGCCCGTCTCGGTGAGTGCCATCTCGTCGAGCAGAGACTGAATCTGCGTCCGCTCGAGCACAGTGAGCGCATTCGATAGTGACAGATCAGTGATCATCATGTCTGCCATCGCGACCTGGAGTGGCAGCAGGTCCTCGTTGTCCGAGATCAGGCGGAACGGGAAGACAGCCACCGTGCGGGGCCTCGGGGCTGCCGAGGTCAGCTCGGATTCCCGGTCCAGGGCTGTCCGAGCCTCGGACTGTAGCTCGCGCCGAACCATGAGAAGTAGCCTCTCGCGAAGCTGGTTCTTGAGTGGATCCGATTCCCCGACGTCGAGGTATGTGGAGTATGCCTCACGGGCACCTCCCCAATCTTCCATCGCCTCATTCGCGAGACCCAGGTAGAAAAAGGCCGCACCCGTCCCACCTCCATCATCTACGACCATGCCCAACGTCGTGCGAGCGTCGTCGAATCGTTCGGCCTTGTAGAGAGCGATGCCGAACTGGGTCCGCAGGTCCAGGTCATCGGGCCTGGCCTCGGCTGCTTGTTGCAACCGCGGGACGTCGGCCGCAGTGACATCCGGCATGCCGGACGCACACCCAGCCACGAAAACAGCGAGGACGAAGGGGAAGATGGCCCTGGGACTACTGCGCTGCGGCATGCTCATCGGAAGCTTCCTCGGGGGAGGGAAACTACTTAACCGGGCGAACCCTGGAAGAAAGGGCTCGCACTCGGGTTCAAGGCGTTCTAAATTTAGTGGGCGGGATTTCGGTGGGCAAAGGTTTTCTAACGCCGTTGTTGCCGCGTCCGCCTGCTTTCGGCGCGAGCAGGTAAGGGTGTGAGGCCTTCTTCTCGGAGATGCTTGTTGCGGATTCTGACCCCGATCGGGTCTCTTGTTGCCGCTTTCGGCCTGTTGATGACTGCGCCGCATGTTTCCGCGCAGGCGGCTGACGACGACCTTCCGACCGTAGCGGTGCTGGATTTCACCGGCCTCATGATGGGCCAGGGCGGGAATTCCGCGCCGCTGGGGAAGGCGGTCTCCAGCATGCTCATCACCGAACTGACGGATCGGCCAGGGATCAGGGTCATCGAGCGTTATAGGCTCCAAGATCTTCTCACCGAGCAAAAATTGGCGCTATCGGGACGTGTGGACGAGAGCACCGCGGTGGAGATTGGAAAGATTCTCGGCGCGCAATACGTCATTCACGGGCAGGTCACCAGCATCCTCGAGCAGCTCCGCATGGATATGCGGGCGGTCGATGTCGAGACGTCCGAGGTCGTGGAAGCTCAGAAGATGACGGACCGGACCAGCGAACTGTTGTCGGTCGTGGTGCGCATGGCCGACTCATTCGCGTCCAGCCTCGACTTGGAAGCTCCGTCCTCTCGAGCTCGAGCGGAGGCGATCCCGACCAGGTCCACGATCGAATTCTCTAGGGGAGTCGATTTCGAGGACCGGGGTGACGTCGAAAAGGCGTTGGAGCACTACCGGAACGCGGTCGAGATCCATCCGAACCACCGGGCGGCCCAAAGGGCGATTGCTCGCCTGGAGAACAGCGGGAAGGGGAATTGATGCGCTCTTCGAGGCCAAAGTTTCTTGTGGGTGCCTGGGCCTTCGCGCTCTCGCTTTTCGCGCTCGTGGGACCGCAGGCGCAGGCGCAGGCTCAGGATCGGGACCGGGTTGGGATTGCGTTCGACACTGATCTCCCGAGGATCCTGGTCTTCATCCAGGAGCGTGACGGCCAGATCGCCGCTAGCGCGATGACCAACTTCTTCCTCGAGGCCGGTTTTCCGATGGTGGATCCTGCGCTCGCCGTGGAGGCAGCGCAGCGGGAGCTGGTGAGAGCGGCGCTCGCCGGTGATGAGGGTGCGGCAACGGCCCTCGGGAGGGATTTCGGAGCACAGGTGCTCGTTCTTGGTCGGGCGGACTGGGGCGCCCGTCCGGATCCGTTCGACCAATCGGCCATTACGGCCACGGGGGAGATTGCCGTGCGGGCTCTGCGGCTGGACCTCGGGCGTGTGATCGCCACGGCCGAGGGGGATGGAGGTCGGGTTCTCGAGGCGACTGAGCAGCGAGGTCGGGCCCGCGCCCTCAGGAGGGCCGCGAACCAGATCCTCCAGGAGAGCCGTTTCCTGGGCCAGCTGATGAATAACTGGGAGGACGAGCCGTGGCGAGAGGCGCTCTATTGGGTGCCGGATCCGGGCTCTGTCCCAGCCAGCCTGGGCTCGAGCAACAACGGCGGCGCCCCCAGGCTGGCCATATTGCGCACCGACGTGGCCCCGGCCAGCCAGATCGCTACCCGTGGGCTCGGCGTCGTCAAGAAGGGTGACCGGTCCTCATCGTTGTTCAATCCTGTTCGCCTCGAGGGCGTGGTGGTGGGTCCCACCACCAGCGTGAAAGTCGAGGGCAAGCCGGCCAACATGGAGCCGCTCCAGGACGGTGAGGCCGACCGTCTCGGCATCGACGGGGAGAACGCCCGGCGCTTCTGGGCGGAGACCAGCTTGCCGATGAGCCAGGACACGGTGACGGTGGTCGCCACGGGGCCCGGCGGCATGTCTACGAAGGCCGTCGCCGCGCCGCGGATCGATGAGCGCTGGGCGGTGGTGATCGGGATCGGACAGTACGCCAGTGACGACATCCCCGACCTCGCGTTCGCCCGGGCCGACGCCCAGTCCGTATACGACTTCCTCAGGAGCTCGGCGGCCGGGCCGTTCGACGAGGACCACATCCTGTTCCTCGCGGACGAAGAAGCGACCGGAGCGGCGATGCGGGAGGCCATGTTCGTCTTCTTGCAGCAAGCCGACTGGGACGATCTGGTAGTGATCTACTACGCCGGCCACGGCACGCCCGACGCGAACCGGCCGGACAACCTATACCTGTTGCCGCACGACACCGACCTCGACGCCATGGCGGGGACCGCGTTCCCCATGTGGGATGTCAAGACCGCGCTGCGTCGACAGATCAAGGCAGAGCGGGTCATCGTGATCGCCGATGCGTGTCACTCCGCCGGTACTTCGGAAGACGCCGTGCCGGAAATCTGGGGGGGCCAGAACGCGATCGCGGGCGGGTTCACCCAACTCTTCACGCCCTCACGTCGCTTGAGCATGACGGCGGCCGACACCAACGAGTTCTCACTCGAGGACGCTCGCTGGGGTGGACATGGTGTGTTCACCTACTTCTTGCTCGAGGCGCTCGAGGGGCGTGGTGACGCGAACGGGGACGGGATCGTGACCTTCAGCGAGGTCTACGACTTCGTATCCGACTCCGTGGTCGACAACACCCAGGGACGGCAGAACCCGCAGCGCGCGGGCCTGGGCGACATACCCATGGCCGTGGTTGAAGGCAACTAGCCGACCGGCGCCGCTAGAATCCGCGCCAATCCTCCTCCAGGATCTTGTGGTACACCTCGGAACCGATAAGCAGTTGGACGATGTCGGGATCCAGTTGCCCTCCATCCGACTCCATCTTGAGGATCTCCAGCGCCCGGTCCGCCGAAAGCGCCCTCTTATAGGGGCGGTCCGAGGCCGTGAGGGCGTCGAAGATGTCCGCCACCGTCATGATGCGGGTCTGAACGGGAATATCGGCGCCGCCGATCCTCCTGGGGTAGCCCGTTCCGTCGAGCTTCTCGTGATGCCCGTGGGCGATCTCTGCCACGCAGGCCAAGTCATCGGTCCACGGGATCTGGGTGAGGAAGTGGTAGGTGTGCGTGACGTGCGACTCGATCTGTTGCCGCTCGGCGGGATCGAGGGACCCCTTGGGGATGGACAGGAAGTGGAGTTCGTCGTCCGTGATGTATGGCACTTCGTTACCACGGAAGTCCCGGAATGTGGTGGCTGCGATGTCGTTGAGGATCTCTGCGCTGGCCTCCGGAAGTACGCGTGGCTCGTTCGACTCCCGGATGGCCACCTGGAACTCATCGAGGCGTTTGAGTGAGGCCTGGAACTCCGCGTCCAGTTCCTCGACGTAGGAGTCGAAGCCGTCCCGGCCGGAGTCCAACAAGAACTGGGCCCTTTTCCCGTGGAACCCAGCCTCCAGAGTGCGGCGGATGAGGTCGAAGCGGGACTCGATCCTGTCCAACATCACGGGAGGGAGCTTCTTGGCCTTGACGAGAACGTTCTCGCGCACGCCGACCTTGCCGAAGTCGTGCAGCAGCCCGGCGAAGCGAAGCTCGCGCATCTGTTCCTTAGTGAAGCCGGTGTCCTTGAACGGGCCGTCCCTTGCCGTGTCGGCCACCTCGGCGATGTCGCAGGTGAGGGCTGCCACCCGCACCGAGTGGCCCGACGTAGTGGGGTCTCGCTGGTCGATCGCGGTCACGGCGGCCTTGATGAAGCCGTCGAAGAGATTCTCGATGTCCTGATAGAGTTGGCTGTTCTCGATCGAGACCGCCGCTTGGCCCGCAAGTGACTGCACGAGCCCGGCCTCACGGGAGCCATAGGGTAGTACGTGCTCCTTCGCGGACGCCTCGTCGTGAATCACACCTTCGGGCGTCGACTTGCGGTTGATGAGCTGGACGACGCCGACCACTCTGTTCCTTCGGTTCATCAGCGGCACGACCAACATCGATTTGGCCCGATAGCCCACTTCATCATCGAAGGCGCGGTTGAAGGAGTACGGCGCCTCTGCGGCTATGCAGTAGGAGTCCTCGATGATCAGGGGCTCCCCGCGGCTCGCGACGAACCCCGCAATGCTGCTTTCCTCGAGCGGCAGCGTGAAATCCGGTGTGGGCAGGTGCGGGAGCGAATCGTTCTGAGCCCTGAGGAAGTGCAGGTGCTCCACGCCCTCCTCGTTCGTCTCCGTGAGATACAGGCTTCCCGCGTCGCTGTTGGTCAGGATACGCGCCTGAGTGAGGATCATGCCGAGGAGGTCCTCGAGGTTCCGCTCGCTCATGAGCGCAATCCCGATCTTGTTCAACTCTAGTAACTCGCCGCGCATATCGTCCATCTCGCGGCGCGCACGCCGGGCCCCCAGCGCGTTCCCCGATGCCCGTGCGGCAGAGCGAATCGCGCGCAACTGTGCCTGCGGATCCGCCAGGTCGGCGAGATCGAGGAAGAGCAGGTCGGCGTTCTCGGCGGCCTCGCGAGCCTCGCCGTCCACACTCAGCAACATGGCGTGCTGTGGCAAGGCGGAGAGCTCTCCTCCGTCCTGAACCAGTGATCCATCGAGAAGGACGACCGTCGGGAGGTCCGTGTCCTCCACGGACGCGAGGTCGCTGAGTTCCCGGACCTCGACCGCGTCCCCAAGGGATGTGACGGACGGCGGAACACTCTCGGCCTGGGCGTAGATGAGACACTGGCTCATCGCATGATCTCGTCAGCCTTGTCGAAGGCCATCCGCGCCTGGTCGATGTGTCCCAGGGCGTCGAGGATTTCTCCCCGCAGAAGGTAGATGCTCGCGCTGAGCGGTGCGCCGCCAGCCTCGAGCTCGCTGAGCGCGTCCTCCGCCTCGTAGAGCAGATCTGCGTCGCGGTAGATCACCGCCGTCAGGAAGAGTCCGTCCGTTAGAGGATCGAGTCCAGCGTCCGCTAGAAGAGCCAGGTCCGAGGCTACCGTCTCTCCGGCCTCGGCTGCGATTACCGTGAACGGCTGCTCCCTTGTAGGTCTGCCCGACGGCCTGGGCGCCAGCGTCCACATATACTCGGCGCCCGGCTCCAGCGCTTCCTCCGAGTCGGGAAGCGTCCACACAGTATCTGGTCCGGTCCTGTAGCGATTGAAGCCACCGCCAATGCGCCGGATCTGAAGGGTGTAGCCTTCAACGCCCTCGACCGACCGCCATGTAAAGGTCGGTCGCGTGCTCATGACCTTGAGGCCGTTCCGCGGGGCCACGAGTGTCACCTCACCCGGGATCGGCCGGATCATTCCTTGCCGGTTCGGGTTGCCACGCGCGTCGGTGGTGGCAGCGCTCGCGAGGACGCGCACGGTTCTGGACAACACGCTGGTCTCCGTGCCGCCTCCGGGCGTCTGGACGGTGAAGGTCTCGGTAATCACTCGAGTCCGTCCCGTCCGGTCGATCAGGGTGGCGGCGCCTCCCGCGCCCGGGACCACCTCGTCGCCGCCGCTCAAGCGGCTTCCCACCGCGGCTGGCTCGAGCGGTCCACCACCGATCCGCAGCTGGACATCGCCCTGTACGGTAACCACCATCGCGGCGGGGACCCCCTGCAGGAGGCTCCCCGAGGTCGCTGCGACCAGCAGGATCGCGGTCGTCACCCATACGAGCTTGATATTGGCCATACTCAGATACTCCTACTTCTTGGTCCGGTGAACGACGAAGTCCCAATCCGCCGGAGGTGGATCTGCGACGCAGCGCTCGGCACGGTCGAGGTAGACCTTGCTCGGCCCGTCCTCGGGATCAGCCTCGACGCCGGCCTTGAAGTACTGCTCGGCCAGCTCCCAATCGCGGTTCTTGTATGCGGCCATTCCGGATGCGTAGTGCCGGAGCGCCTCCTCTTTCGAGGGCTCGAGAAGGCCATCCGCCAACTCCAGAACTTCATACACCTTCACGGGCTGTTGCTGGCCGACCACCGTCATGAAGTCCAACTCGCGCAGCCGATAGTTCTCGGGCGTGGCGGCATTCAGCGTGTACTCCGACGTCATGACGAGCGTGTCGTAGTCCTTGTTGGCCGGCTCGAGCCGGGCACCGAGGTTCACGGAGTCGCCGATGGCGCTGTAGTCGAAGCGATCCTTGCCCCCGACGTTGCCCACGACCACCTCACCGGTGTTGATCCCTATGCGGACCCGTAGCTCTCTGGCCTCAGGATCGGCGGCTCGCCACCGGGCATTCATCTCGCACAGCTTGCGCTGCATCATGATCGCACAGCGAAGCGCGCGATCGGCGTGGTCGGAGGCTGCCTTGGGGGCGTTCCAGAACGCCATGACGGCATCCCCGATGTACTTGTCGAGATAGCCCTCTTCGGCAAGCACCAACTCGGTCATCTCCGAGAGATACTCGTTCAACAACACGATCAACGTCTCGGCCTCGAGGTCCTCCGACAGGGATGTGAAACCTGCGAGGTCGGAGAAAAGCACCGAGATGGTCTGTGTTTGTCCACCTAGCTTGAGCTTCGAGGGGTCTGCAGCGATCTCATCCACGACCGAAGGAGAGACGAACTTGCCGAAGGCGGACTTGATGAAGCGCTTGTCCCGGCCCTCCACGATGGACACATAGGCCGTGGAGCCCAGGTACGCCGCGACGATGACCACCAGGGGCGCCACGATCGGTAGCCACAAGAAGGAGCTCCCGAACTGCTGGAAGGCGAGGACAAAGCTGCCGAGGGCGCCAACCACTGCTCCTCCCGCGCCCCAAACAGCACCTCTCCAGAAGACGATCCCGGCCGTTACACCGGCGAGCACCAACAGCATGGTCCACACAATCGCGTTGCCGGCCGGACGAATGTATTGGGAGTCGAGTAGGTTCTGGAGCGCGTTCGCGTGCACCTCGACTCCGTACGTCCAACCGTGGACCTCCCCGACATCGTTCCGGGCAAGGTCGTAGAACGGCGTTCTGAACCTGTCGGACTCATGGAAGCCCGTGCCCATGAGCACTATCTTTCCCCGGAAGAACTCCGGGGAGAACGTCGCGACAGCGCTTACGACGCTTGCCGAAAAGGCGGGGAACGCGCGCTCCTCTGCAGCGCCGGGCCTCGACGGCGGGCCCACGAACCGGATGGTGAACGGGAGTGCGTAGCTCGTGGCCTCGCTGCCGTCCGTCCACGACCTGGGAAGTCGCCCGATCGAGGGGGGAAGACCTGGTATGTCGATCCGTCCCTCGCGCTGCGCATCACGGAGGATGGCACGGACGTCGAGACCTTGGGCGTTTGCGTATAGGGCGAGCGACCAACTCGGTTCGAGCGTCCCGGCGCTTCTCACCGCGAGCACTCCATCCCGCACGGTCTCATGGGGTGTGGGCAGCTCCGCCGCTCCAACGTCGGCCGCGACATCGAGGAAGAAAGGATCTGGGAGGGCCAGCCGAGGCCCCCCCTCGGTCGACTCCGTCGGCGCAACGAGCACGACATTTCCGGCCGCCTTTATCGCGTCCCGGAGGAGGTCGTCGCCACCCTCCCTTGAATTGAGCTCTTCGTAGGTCCGGTCGAGGTACACGTCGAGCCCGATTGTGCGGGCGCCGGCCGCCGAGAGTGAGCGGATCAGTTCTGCCAAGACTCGTCGTGGGAAAGGCGACAGATACGGCCAGTCCCGAACCGAGGTGGAGTCGAACAGCACGAGTACGATCTGGTTGTCCTCGCTGGCCGCCCGCAGCTCGTCCGAGAAAAACTGCTGCCGGCGATCCAGGGTGAGGAGCTCCAGTTCTTCGAGCCCTGTGAGATAGCCGTACTTGGATCCCAGCACGGCGACCGCCACCGCCCCGATGACGATCGCGCCCAGCACACTGGCTCTACTGAGGTTCATGGCCTCGCCGGGCACACGTGCGCCCGGGCCCTACCGGCGGATCTCGTACATGAGTGTCGCGCTCCCCCAGGAATCCAGCCGGACGGCATCCGGCGCGCCGTCGACACCTCCGGCCGCCTCGCGGACCGCGTCCGCGACGAGGTCGGCCAGGAGGACGTCTCCAAACGTGAAGTCACCATCCAGGGCCAGCGGGATGTCCAGCGGCTTCGGCGTCAGAAACGCTCGGGCCATGCCGCGCCCGGCGGGCGGCAGCACCTGGATCTCGCTCTCTACGGGGAACGAAATCCTCTGGCCGGCCCTCACGCGGTTGTCGCGGTCGGCACCGTTGGGGAAGAGGACGGTCACCGTGCCGTCCGTTCCGAGGTCAACCAACGTGAGGTAACCGTCTCGATCGGATTCGGCATAGAACTGGACGCTCTCGCCGATACCGAAGGTGGTGCGCTCTCCGGCGAACCAGACCTTCACACCGAACGACTGCGCGATGTTCTCCATGTCGCCCAGCCGTTTCGCGGCCGCCTCGCGCTTGAGGTGCATGACGATCTGCTCGACTCCCTCTGGCCCGGCCGGGACACTATCCCTCACGAAGCCGTCCATTCCCACGATGCGCACGACCGCGCCGCGCCGCCTGAGCAGCAGGTTGGAGAAGGCGTCAGGATCGTCCACGAGCGCTAGGCTCTCGATGTTGGCCAACTGGGCGCGCAACGCGTCGGCGGTGGCGCGTCCGATCGATCCCACACCCACCAAGAGCGGCCTCATCGGAAAGCGGTAGCCAGTCATGCGGGCTTCGTCGCCCACGGTGACTGTTCCTTCGAGGGTGCGAGCGTACACGCGGTCCGGAGTGACTCTGTCGGCGACCATCCTGGCACCGTCGTCGGTCTCGAATGTCGAGCCACGCGTGATGCCCAGGGCGTGACCACCCGCCAGCTCCGCCGAATCGCCGGACGCCGCTACGACGGGCAAGAAGGCCTCGTAGACCACGCTCTCACCGCCATCGAGGAAGAACAGGGGGAGCCCTTTGAACGATACGTCCTCCGACAGGAAGGGGTCCTGCTCGAAGCGGTTGCGCTTGAGAGCGTCACGGACGCGCTCGAAGACCTCTTCGTACGTCATGTCGGCCGGAGCCCTCCACAACTCCCGCACCAGGAAGGTGGTGAACGCACCACCATTGAAGGCCTCACTTCCATCCTCCCCCGGGAAGTACGCGTCGACCGCCGCTTGGTCGGGCTGCGCGGCGGACAACTCCAGAACGTTGACGCCATTCGGATCGAAGCCGGTTTCGTCCTTCTGTTCGGTGAGGGCGCGCCGCGCCACGGCAGCCGGCTGCGCGATTTGTCGGATATCGCGGCCGAGCAGCCGGCTTTGAGAGAACGGCGTGACGGCGCGCGTTCCCGTTCCCGAGCTACAGTTGTCCAGCACGACCACGACGTTGTCGGTAGGGAGGGCTCGCAGCCATGCTCCGAAATCATCGTCGTTGATGTCCAACTCGGTGCTGGTCCGGCTTACGTCGGTGGGAGCGATGGTTTCGTCCAGGCCGTCGTCCTCATCGCCGCTTTCGTCCCACATCTGCGAACCGTGACCTGCATAGAAGACCGTGATCTGGTCGCCGGGACGGGCCCTTTGCGGGAGCCACTCGGTCAGGCCCGCCTCGATGTTGGCGCGTGTGGCATCGAGAGAGAGGAGCATGAGGATATTCTCAGGCTCCACATAGCCCCGGCTCACGAGCACGTCCCGGACCGCCAGCGCGTCCCTCTCGGCACCCGGGAGATCGCCGCCTTCCTCGTCGTCGAAGTTGACGTAGTCGTTGATACCGATGATCAACGCCCACCGAGTGGGGGCGACACGGTCCGAGGGTCCAAAGGCGAGGAGGGGCACTGCTGCGAGCGCCACGACCAAGGGGGTGAATCTGCGCACTTCCAATCTCCTAGATCAGGATCTCGTTGCCTTCCGAGGCTGCGTCGATCTCGAATCCGAATTCGCGGGACAGGGCCTCGTCCCGTCGGTCGGAGACGATCTCAGATAGCTCGGCATCCTCGCGGTCGGGGGAGTGGTGGAAGAAGAGGAGGCGGCTGACCCCCGCCTCGTCCGCCAACTCGAGGGCCTGCCGAAACGTGGAGTGTCCCCAGCCGACCTTCGCCGGGTACTCCTCGTCGGTATACATCGAATCGTGAATCAGCACATCGGCACCATCTATGAAGTTCACGAGCTTTTTCCGCGAATCAACGAGTCTCTCCGGCTCGTCGCCGGCGAGTTCGTTGTCCGGGATATAGACCAGCGATTTGCCGGCGCGCTCTATTCGGTAGCCTACCGTGAACGACGGGTGACGGACTCGCATGGCCGAGATGCGGGTGTCGCCCTCCTCCCACGTGCCTTCGTTCAAATGACCGAAGACGGTATGCGCCGCTATGGCCTCGTACGGGATCGGGAAGTAGATGGGACCCATCTGACCCGCGAAGAGTGTCTGTACATCGACATCCAACTGTTTGGGTCCCATGATCCTCAATGACGCAGCCGGGTTGTAGAGCGGCATGAAGAAGGGAAAACCCTGGATGTGGTCCCAGTGGAAATGCGTGAGGAAGATCAAGGCGCGCGGCGCGCTTTGCTCTGCGAGAAGCGAAGTTCCCAGTGCCCGTATTCCCGTTCCTGCGTCGAGGATCACGAGCTCGTCACCGAGGCGCACCTCCAAGCATGGAGTGTTGCCCCCATATCGGGCCGTCGCCGGGCCGGGCGCCGGGATCGACCCACGAGTGCCCCAACAATACGCACGGATGGCGGACTGAGCGCTCCCCGATGCTTCGGATGTCACCTTGGGCGCCGCATCCGTAGCAGACTCCAAGCCATTTCCCCCCGTTGGACATTGGTACGACTCCACACAGTCCTAAATCTACTAGGCTTGGCCCTGTGTGGGCGAGCATTTCTAATCGCCGCCCGGTCCACTGAAGGTCAGCGATTCTTTCGAGGCGTCGGGTGGAGACCCCACGCCCATCAGGGGTCCAGTCAAGCAGGGTATCGTTTGGCTTAGTGTTGAACCAGCGAAACTTCTGAACCTCCCTCCGCAGGGATCGCAAAGATGTCCCGATGGGAGCCTCCGTAGGGAGTCAGGTCATAGGCGACGAAACGCCCGTCTGGGGACAACTTCATTTTGATACTGGGGGGCACGAAAGGGGAGTAGGGGGCAATACTGGCTTGCCCCCTACTCCCCCCAAGAGACTTCAACTACTGCTGCGGCGGCACCTTCCGCACCGTCTTGCGTTGCGCAACATCGAGGCTTACTTGCTGCCCTCCGCCGGCTGCACGTGCCGCCGCCAACAGCGGCGGCGCAGCGGCCGCCACGACGACGCCGGTCGTCACTGTATACCCCTGTCCAGCGGCGGGGCTATAGAACAGCGTAGTGCCATCCAAGAGTGGAATTGAGGATCCCGAAGCGGAGTTGATGAACGATCCGGTACCCGACGTGATACCGACATCCATATTCGCATCGAGAGACGGGGA
>BTRA01000002.1:0-75912 GCA_036986155.1 Gemmatimonadota bacterium
GCAGTTTGCCGATGTCACGCTCGTGGGTCGTTCCTTTGCGCTCCGCCGGGTGGCCGACGTGATCACGCGCCTCGCTATTCGAGGCACTCCCTCCAACGTCCTGATCCACGGCGAGAGCGGAACGGGCAAGGATCTGGTGGCCCGTGCCATACATGCCAAGGGACCGCGCCAGGGAGGCCCGTTCATCAATGTGAACTGTACGGCGCTCCCCGAGTCCCTCGTCGAGAGCGAGCTCTTCGGCCACGAGGCCGGTTCCTTCACCGACGCCCGTGAGAAGAAGCGGGGCCTCTTCGAGTTGGCCGACGGAGGTACGATCTTCCTGGACGAGGTCGGAGATATGCCGTTGGGCGGGCAGTCCAAGCTGCTCAACGTACTGGAGAACAGGGTGCTTCGCCGTGTGGGAGGTGTCCGTGATATCCCGGTCGACGTCCATGTCGTCACCGCAACCAATCGCGACTTGGAGGCGGCGGTGGCCTCGGGAGAGTTCCGTGAGGATCTCTTCTATCGGCTCAATGTCGTTCCGATTCTCATGCCCCCACTCAGGGAGCGTCGAGAGGACATTGCGCCGCTTGCGATGCATTTCCTAACCGAGCTCGTGCGGGAGATGCGTTTGCAGGAGCGACACTTCACTCCGGACGCTCTTCGCGCGCTCGAGGCGCATGATTGGCCCGGAAACGCACGCCAGTTGAGGAATGTGCTGGAGCGGATTCTGCTCCTGGAGGATGGCGACACCATCGGTGTCGGGAGCCTCACTCCGGAGATTCGAGGGGAGGATGTTCACGCGGCGACGTCACCCGGATTTTTGCTGCCGGAAGGCGGTGTGGACCTGGAGTTCGTAGAGAAGAGTCTCCTTCTGCAGGCTCTGGAGCAGGCAGGTGGGAGTAAGACGAAGGCGGCGCGGTTGCTGGGGCTGACGAGAGACACTTTCCGGTATCGAGTGGGCAAGTATGGCTTGGACAAGGCTCGCGATATGTCCTGAACCTGGCCGGCGAGGCTCCTGGCGTTCGGAGTTGCCGCGAACGTCACGATAGGGCCAGACATGCGGTTGGGGCTGGTCGATCGGAACGGACGGGGTGAAGCCGTCGGGGGCGTGGTCATCATGCCGTACGGCCGATACTCATGACCGTCGTGGCTATCGTGGCAGGCCTGCTACCTCTCATGTGGGCCCACGGTACCGGGGCGTCGGTCATACAGAGGATCGCCGCTCCCATGATCGGTGGGATGATCACCTCGACAGTGCTCACGCTGGTGGTGATTCCCGTGCTGTACTACCTGTGGCGGAGAACGGAGGTGAGTCCGGGCCTATAGAAGGCCCTAGGGTCGAGCCAGATCGTACCGGCCCATCTCCAACTCCAGAACCGCACCCCCAGGGCGGAGATAGGCGGTGAGCCGGTACTCCCCCGAGGGCAGTGCCTCACCGAGGATCGTCCTTGCGCTCACCAATCCTGCGTCGAACTCGATTTCTTCGCCCGGCGCCAAATCGCGCTGAACCAGAGCGAGCGTGCACGCCAACCCCGTAGCCATGTCCCACACGGGTGGCGGATCCCCACCGTAGGCGCGCATCAGGACGACACACCCGTCCGGGAAGGTGACCGATTGGGTCGAGGTCGTTCGGTTCCGCACGCCCACCGTCACCCCGACCTGAACCGGAAAAGACTCGGCGACTCTGACGGACTTCACTTGGTAGGTAAGGTTGCCGTACTCTACGTCATCGAAGTCGTGGGATGGACCCACCGCGCCGGCTCCACATCCGGAGACCAGTGCAGCTCCAAGCAGGAGGAAGGGCGCAGGCGGGTTCCGTAGGCGTTTCGTTTGACCTGGCGGTGTAAGTGGCATCTATGTCTCCTGGATCCTCGGCTGGATTTCCGGATCTCTTCGTCGACCGAAGAGGGGACACCTCTGCCGACCGTGGTGGGCGGTTCCCCTGTTGAACCAAACGTCCGACCGTGTGGTTCCCTTACACCTGCCGAGGGGTGACTCGGGAACGCCCCGACCTAGACGGTAAACGCGTTGAAGGTGTCCAGCGTGAAAGTATCCCGGAGGTGAGGGGTCCTTTGCAGGCGATCGCACACGAAATGCCCCACATCGTCATCGTCCTGGAGGTGAAACTTGGCCAAGAGGTCGTACTCTCCCGAC
Source organism: Gemmatimonadota bacterium (assembly GCA_036986155.1). Classification (GTDB taxonomy): domain Bacteria; phylum Gemmatimonadota; class Gemmatimonadetes; order Longimicrobiales; family Gaopeijiaceae; genus JACZXQ01. Next base: position 2,137 of record BTRA01000002.1, read on the forward strand.
ACAGAAAAGAGCTCCGATGTCTCCTCGATGTTGTCGGCGATGTGCGCCGCCACCTCGTAGGACGTACTCAGCTCGCATTTGATCATGACGAAGACGGCGTGCATCGCTTCGACTCCCGATCCTGGCGTGAATGGTGGTGGAGGGCGAATAATGGCGGTCCCGGCCTCGGTTCGCGAGTCCTGGAATCACCTGCAGGAATTGTGACGGAAGAAAGCTGCCAAAATGGCAGCGAACGGACCCGCCGTTTTGGCGGGTTAGGAGGAATGCCGAAATGTCATGCAGAGGGGAGCCTGGAATGCCTTACGCACCCGCCAGCATGTAACCAAGAAAAATGGCCACATAGGACAGCACCACCAGCCCTGTCCTTACCGTCCCCCAGACCTCCGCACCGTCCTTGGTCAACGCCACCATCGTCCGATCCCCCATTATTGAATCACTGAATTCCTCTATGCCATGCGTTACGTATGCTCTCGTACGCATGAGGCGTGCCAGGCCAGATGAGATCCTCGCAAGTGCTGTGATAGCAGTTCTTTGCACGGCTCGTCTCAACCAAGATGTTCGCCGGTCCCGGGAGTGGGTCGGGGAAGTTGTCCCTTGGCGATGACACTTCCTGCCAAAGTGAACGTCCGCCGAAGAGGGCGAAGGGCTCGTCAGCCCTTCGGTGCGTCCACGAAGACCGGGTTCGCGAGGATCCAGGGAAACGCGCGGGACAGCGATTCGGGACGGACCGAGACCTCGATCCGGTAGACGCCGGGGCCCGACACCGCGACCTCGATGGTAGCCTCGCCGGTCTCGTAAATGACCACTCCATCACGGAGGAGGGTCAACGTGGTCGGCTCACCGATGGCCGGAAGCGTCACCCGCAGCGTAGCGCCCTCGGCCCAAACTACCCGCTGGCCTGGTCCGGCCGAGTCTCCCCCCGCCTCGACCTCGACGGTGAGGCCTCGTGCGTCGGCAATTCCGTCGAATCCGCAGTAGCCGCGACCGCGCCTTAGCGCTTCGATGACGAGGTCACCGTCGTGGTACGGGTCACCCGAGGGAGCCCGGTCCAGGAAGACGTGTTGCCGGACGAGCCGAAAAAGGTGTCGATACGCGGGGAAGGGCAGGAAGCGGGTCTCCGTGAGCGCTACGCGGGCGTGCGCGTCCACGGAGCAGATGCCGGCGATGCGAGCCTCGCTCAACAGGGCGTCCCACCGCGCCAGTGAGGAGGCAGGTCGGTCCACCAGCCTGGCCAAAGCAGACGTGGGCTCGAATGGGAGCAGCGGCAGCGCCCGCATCCAATCCCACAGGGGGTCGCTCCGCCAGTCGGTGTCCCAGTTCCAGATCTCCAGGGCATCGAAGTGCCGGACGTCCCAGAACAGCCACGGGCGTCCCGGACCTCGGGGGTGCGCCACCACCCGAAGGACGTCTCCGGCGGCAATGGCGGGGTCGGGCCGTGCGCCGCCGGCGCGGGTGCGCTCGGGCCACTGCGCGGCTCGTCTGCTCGGGTCGTTACCGCCAATGACGAGGAGGTGCCCTCCCGGCACCCGCGCTTCCTCGCCGATGATGAGGAGGGCTCCCTCGCGGTACGTCCAGCGTTGCGCGGCCCAGACGTTGTGATCGGTTACGACGACGAAGTCCAGATCCGCCTCGCGCGCCGCGGCTGCTACGTCATCGAGCGTGCCACCGCCGTCGGAGTGTACGGTGTGAACATGGATTGCGCCGACCCACTCCAGCGGTGAGGGGGTCGCCGGTGCCCCAAAGGGTTCACGCGCGCGGAGGGCCGCAAGCACGGTGGTGGCCACCGTCAGAGTGACGAGGACGCCACCGGACACCAGGACTCGACGACCCACTACGCCAAGCCGACGATCTCGCCGTTGTCCTTCACGCTCATGCCCGTTGCCGCGGGACGGGCTGAAAGGCCCGGCATCGTCATGATGTCGCCGGTTTTCGCGACGACGAATCCGGCGCCCCCGGCCGGGATGACATCCCGCACCGTGATGTGGAACCCGCTAGGTCGTCCCAGCAGCTCCGGGTTGTCCGAGAAGGAGTACTGGGTCTTGGCCATGCATACGGGAGAGTCTCCCATACCGATGCCCTCGAGGCGCTCGATCGACTTCTCGGCGTCGATCAGGAATTCGACCCCCTCCGAGCCGTAGATTTCGCCGGCGATCAACTCGATCTTCTCGCGCAGCGTCATGTCGAGCGGATACAGCGGCTTATAGTCGGCCTCGCCCGACTCGAGCAAGTCCGTAAGGGCGTCGGCGAGCTCTAGCATGCCCTCGGCCGTAGAACTGTGCGGGTCGGCCTCCACCGCCTGGACGCCCAGCTCTTTGCATGCCTCGAGGATGGCACTCACTTCCCCTGCGGTGTCGGTGGCGAACCGGTTCACGGCAACGATCGCGGGCACCCCGAACTTCCTCAGGTTCTCGACATGTCCGACGAGGTTCGGAAGCCCTCGCTTCAAGGCCTCTACATCCTCCGTGGCGAGCATGTTCTTCTCCACACCGCCGTGCATCTTGAGCGCTCTCACCGTCGCCACGAGCACGACGGCCTCCGGCTCCAGGCCGCCGACGCGGCATTTGATGTCGAAGAACTTTTCCGCGCCCAGGTCCGCGCCGAACCCAGCCTCCGTTACGACGATGTCGCCGAACGCCAGTCCGGCCCTGGTGGCGATCAGCGAGTTGCACCCGTGGGCGATATTGGCGAATGGGCCGCCATGGATGAAGGCCGGCGTCCTGCCCAACGTTTGTACGAGGTTGGGGTTGATGGCGTCTCTGAGGAGAACCGCCATTGCGCCGGGGGCATCCAGTTCCTTGGCACGGATAGGCGTGCCGGTTCGGGTATAGGCCACGATGATCTCACCGAGGCGCCTCGTGAGATCCGAAAGCCCGTCTGCCAGGCAGAAGATCGCCATGATCTCCGATGCGGCGGTGATCACGAAATGGTCCTCGCGCGGGATTCCACCGAGACGGCCCCCGAGCCCGATCGCGATCGAGCGGAGGGCACGGTCGTTCATGTCCACCGCGCGAGGCCAGACGATCTGCCGTTGATCGACATTGAGATCGTTCGGCCTGAATAGATGGTTGTCGAGCATCGCGGCGAGCAGCCCATGCGCGGCTGTGATCGCGTGGAAATCGCCCGTGAAATGGAGGTTGATGTCCGCCATGGGCACCACCTGAGAGTAACCTCCCCCGGCTGCGCCGCCCTTGATTCCGAACACCGGCCCGAGGCTCGGTTCCCGGAGGCAGAGGACCGGGTTGCGCCCTCTCACGTTCAGCGCGTCCGCCAACCCGACCGAAGTGGTGGACTTTCCCTCGCCCGCCGGGGTTGGGCTGATGGCGGTGACGAGGACGAGCTTGCCCTTGGGTCCGCTGTGGTTCTGGAAGGCATCGAGCGGCACCTTCGCCTTGTGGTGCCCGTAGTTTTCGATGTCGGCGGGCCCGAGGCCGAGCGTTTCTGCGATTTCGACGATAGGCCGAAGTTCGGCCGACTGGGCGATCTGGATGTCCGTCGGTGTCTGGCTCAAGTCGCATCCTTCCGAGTGGCGGTATGGCCGCCCGTGGGAGGCCTTCTGGCGCGGCCCGGATTATAGGGAGTAACCGGCGAATGTGGCACCCCTCGTCGTGCTTCCAGCCTCCCTGGAGGGCGACAGCGAGCGGCGAGTCGCCTTGCGTCGGCCGGTGCGGCAGGGTCAAATGGGAGGCCATGACTCTGCCGCCGCCCCGATTCCGATCGCACTACAGGCCGCGCACTGCCGCCGGATGGGTGGCCATCGTGTCGTTCTCGCTTCTGATGGCCATGGCGCAGCCCCCGATCGTGCACACGCTGGCCAATCGTACCGAGCCGTGGATTTTGGGGATGCCGTTCCTCTATGTCTACCTCCTGGCGGTGTACGTGGCGATGATCGGCGTGCTCATCTGGGCCGTGCGGAAGGGCATCTAGTGGAGCCGTGGGTCGTCTCCACTAGCCTGATCTTCGCGTACATCGTGGTCACTATCGTGCTCGGCGTGGTGGCGAACCGCCGCATGACCGTCGATCTGGAGGACTTCCTTCTGTACGGCCGGCAGGCCGGGTTCGTCGTGCTCTACCTGACGGTCGTGGCCTCCTTTCACTCTGCTTTCGCCTTCTTGGGTTCGGGGGGCTTCTTCTACACGCATGGAATCGGCTTTTGGGCTGCGGGGACCTGGACTGTTCTCGTGGGGGCGATCACGTACGTACTCGGGAGCCGGATCTGGGCGGTCGGCAAACGATTCGGGTATATGACGCCGGCCGACATGTTGGCCGATTTCTACGAGAGCGATGCCGTGAGGGTCGTGGTGGCCTCGGTGTCAGTGCTGTTCACGATCCTGTACATCCAGGTCCAGGCGCAGGGACTCGGGTACATCATCTCGGTGGCCTCTGGGGGAAGGATCTCGTACGAGGTCGGAACCGCGGTCCTCCTGGCTGTCGCGGCCGGATACCTCATGGCTGGCGGCCTCAGGGCTGTGTACTGGACCGATGTCGTGCAGGGAATCTGGATGTACGTAGCCATCTGGGTGGGGGCCCTCATATTGACGGAGCGGCTTTTCGGAGGGCCGATCGAGCTCTGGCGTAGGGTGGCCGCAGAGCGGCCCGACCTACTGAGTCTCCCTGGCCCGGAAGGGTTCTTTACACCGGGAATGTGGGTCGGGATGAGTGTGGCGCTTTCGTTCGGAATCATCCTCCAGCCGCACATGATGATCAGGTACTTCACAGCCGCCTCGGGCCGCACGATCAAGTGGCTCGGCGCAACGACGCCGATCTTCCTGATGACCCTCTACATTCCCGCGGCGCTCGTCGGTCTCGGAGGTGCCCTGATCATGCCCGATATCGACGTACCCGATCGAATCTTCCCGGAACTGCTGTTCACCTACGCGCCGGCTTGGCTGACCGGCGTGATCCTGGCGGGGGCGACCGCGGCTGCGATGTCCACCCTGGACTCGATTCTGCACGCCAACATGACCGTGCTCACGCGGGATATCTATCAGCGGTTTTTGGCACCCGGCCGCAGCGAGCGACACTACATCCGCGTGGGACAGGTCATCGTGCTAGGTCTTCTGGTGGTCGGCTACATCCTCTCGGTGGGCACGTTCGAGCTCCTGGTCACGCTGGTGACCCTTTCCGGGGCGGGTGCGCTTCAGTTGCTGCCGGGGGTGATGGGTGTGTGCTTCCCGACTGCCCGACCCTGGACGAGGAACGGTGTACTGGCTGGAATCGGTGTGGGGTTGGCGGTGCTCTATGCGACGCTGGTGGTGTGGCCGCATCCCTTCGCTGTGCACGGCGCCATCTGGTCCATCTCAGCCAACTTTCTGGCGTGCATAGTGGTTTCCAGATTCTCGGCGCCGCCCTCGAACGAGACTGTGGCGCGAGTGCATGGCGAGGTGGAGCGCTTCGTCTACGGCGACGGCTAACCCCCTTGGTTCTGGTTTCGCGCCGGATCTCACGCTGACGTGGCGGAGCCCGGTCATGTACGTCGCTGGCGTCTAGCGAGTCGACGAGGGGAGAAGGCTATCCGAGGTGGGCCCTTAGCAACTCCTGGACCACCTCGGGGTCGGCGTTGCCGTCCGTACTGCGCATCACCTGTCCGACGAAGAATCCGATGAGACCGTGTTTTCCGCTTCGATATGAGGCCACCTCATCGGGATGGGCGTCTACCAACTCCATGATGATCTGCTCCAGGATCTCCGGATCGCTGATCTGAGAGAGCCCGTGGGCCTCGACGATCGCCTCCGGGCTCCCTCCGGACCTCGCCATGACGGCCAGGACCTCCCTTCCGCCCCTCACGCTCACGGCTCCGGCTTCGACCATCTCGACGAGGTGAGCGAGGTCGGCGGGCTCGACCGGGAATTCGCTCGGGCTCCGGTCATCCAGGATGCGAATCACGTCGTTGATGATCCAGTTGGCGATTTGGCGAACCACCACCGACCCGGTCACGGCCCGCTCGAAGTATTCGGATAGGGTGGCGCTCTGAGCCAGAACTTCCGCGTCACCCTCGGGCAACCCGAATTCGCTTGTATAGCGGTCGAAACGGGCCGCGGCCTCGGGGTCTTCGGGCCGGTGTACCCGTGGTGTGTTCTGTGCCGGTACCGGGCTCGGAGGCGGCGGGGCCGCAGCCTCGCTCGCCGTGACCGTGGATGCCGTTTTCTTCGCCCAACTGTCACGAAGCGTGACGGTACGATTGAAGACCAGGGAGTCCGGAGTGGAGTCCGCCTCATCCCGGTAAAAATAGCCCTGCCGCTCGAACTGGTAATGCCTATCGGGCGGGTCGGACGCCACCGATGGCTCGACCCGCGCATCGGCCAGGACGACCAGAGATTCGGGATTGATGCCGTCCCGGAAGTCCTCGCCCTCCTCGACGTCGTCCGGGTTCTCCTTGAGGAAGAGCCGATCGTAGAGGCGCACCTCTACGGGTAGCGAATGAACGGCCGAGACCCAATGAATGGTCCCCTTGATTCTCCGCCCGTCCGGGGTCGTTCCGCCTCGCGTATCCGGGTCGTACGTACAGTGGATCTCCTTGATTTTGCCGTCCGCCGACTTCACGACGTCCACGCACTTGACGACATACCCGTACCGGAGGCGCACCTCCCGTCCGGGTGCCAATCGGTGAAAGCCCTTTGGGGGTTTCTCCGAAAAGTCGTCGCGCTCGATGAGCAGCTCACGCGTAAACGGTACGGCTCGAGATCCCTCCTTTCCGATATCCGACGGGAAGTAGGGCGCCTCCAACTCCTCCGTCTCCCCAGCAGGGTAATTCGTGAGCACGAGCTTCAGTGGCCGCAGGACGCACATCACGCGAGGCGCCGTGGGGTTGAGATCCGTTCGAATGGAATACTCCAGTTTGCCGAGGTCCACTCGGTTCTGGACCTTCGCGACCCCGATCATGTCGCAGAACGCTCGGATCGCGGTGGGCTGTACGCCCCGTCGCCGGAGGGCCGCGAGCGTAGGCATGCGAGGGTCGTCCCAGCCATTCACCAGGCCGGCCTCGATCAGGGGGAGTAGTCGACGCTTGCTGACGACTGTGTATGCGAGGTTCAGGCGGGCGAACTCATACTGGCGTGGATGAGGCTTGGGTACCTCCAGGTTGTCGAGAATCCAATCGTAGACCTCGCGGTTGTTCTCGAACTCGAGAGTACACAGCGAGTGCGTGATGCCCTCGATGGAGTCCGACAAGCCATGGGCGAAATCGTACAGTGGGTAGATGCACCACTCGTCACCGGTCCGATAGTGGTGGGCTCGCCGGATCCGGTAGAGCAGGGGGTCGCGCATCAACATGTTCGGCGACTCCATGTCGATTTTCGCACGCAGAACATGGGCGCCGTCCGCAAACTCGCCCGCTCGCATCCGCCGGAAGAGGTCGAGGTTTTCCTTCGGAGACCTGTCCCGGTATGGACTGGGCTTCCCGGGGGCGGTGACGGATCCCCGCAGAGTGCGAATCTCCTCTTCGGTCGACGAGTCTACATATGCCTTCCCGGACTCGACGAGCTGCTCGGCGTAGCCGTAGAGTCGCTCGAAGTAATCCGAAGCGTGGAAGAGGTTGTCGCCCCAGTCGAAGCCCAACCAGCGGATATCCTCCTTCATCGCTTCGACGTAACGCTCGTCCTCGGTGGTGGGGTTCGTATCATCGAACCGGAGGTGGGTTACGCCGTCGTGTTCGGCCGCCGCACCGAAGTTCAGGCAGATGGACTTCGCGTGCCCGATGTGGAGGAAGCCGTTCGGCTCGGGAGGGAAGCGTGTGACCACCCTTCCCCCGTGTGTCCCGGCTAAGACATCCTCGCGGATGATGGCCCGGATGAAGTCCAGCCCCTCGGCCGTGTTTCCCTCGTTCATGGTGCTCGATCCCACTCTGCCGGCCGGTCGGGAGGCCAGGGGGCAACGTTGGTGGATCTTGAAGAACTTCGGAGTCTAACGATGCAATGCGGGTTTGGTCTACGGGAAGATTCGAACACTCGGGCGACATCACCTTCGCCGGCGTCTGGCTTGCGCCCGGTGACGAACAGGGTGTCGGAGAAAGACGGTGGGGGCAGCCCACGGATTCAATCCAGTGGGCGGCCCCCGGTCGTCTTCCCTTTCGGGAAGGGCTTTGGCGGGAAAAAATCCCGGAGGCCGTTACCCGTTCGGTGCCGGCCTCGATAAGGGAATCGTTGAAAGAAGCGCTAGGTTCCCTCCGGCCTCCAAATCAAGAAGGTGCCCTCGGGGATACTCTCCCCGAGGGCACCTTCGAACGGTCCGTTTCTTAGGCGACGCGGCGCTCGGCGCCCCGTCGCTCGGTGCGGCTCCGGCGCGTCGCCTCATCTCGCCGGTCGTCGGCGACCCTGCGCCCTACACCTATCCGGCGGCTGTCCACGCGGTCGTCCTGCCGGACTTTGGCAGCATAGACGCGCCGGTTCCAGACGCGGCGTCCTTTGCCGTACCGGCGCGTGGCGAGTTCGCGGCGACCCCAGCTTCGGCGATCGCTTTCACCCCTCCGGGTCGCGTTCTGTCTTCGGTCGACCTCGGAGTTCATCTTTTCCTCTTCCGACATGCATCTTCCTTTCGTGCCGGGCCCATGTTTCGGCATGATCCCGTACTATCATCTGCGGTACAAGCTGATCTCAATAATGGATACGTCCCCGGCGTGTGTCCAGAAAAATCCCATCAACGAAGTCGCTCCTACAGGCCCTCTGCGACCTCACGGAGTTCAGCCTGCCGCCGTACGTCCGCTTCCTCGAGTGCCGCTTGGATCGCCGGACAGCGGACACGGACTTCATCGAGGTCATCGCGCCTCAACTCGTAGAGTGCGCAAGGCGTTACTGCCCGGCAGGTAGCGGTGCGAGGCGTATTATGCAGCAAGGCGGTCTCACCGAAGAAGTCGCCGGCCATGAGCGTGGCGAGGTCTTCGGACACATCCGCCTTGAGGAGTGAAACGCGGATCACTCCACGAGCCACCAGGAACAGCGACGATCCCGTGGTGCCCTGCCGCACGATGACTTCGCCCGCGGGTGCCGTGCGCCGCCGCAGTCTGCGGGCCAGGAGGCCGAATTCTTCGGGCGGCGTGTCCTGGAAGAACGGGACTTTCTTGAGGAGTTCCTCGGGGCTCACTTGGAGCTTCACGACCTGGCTGGCCCGGAGCGTTCTCAGCTCCTCCGCCATCTCTTGAAGCATGGTCTCTGCTACACCCTCTGGGATGATGCCTGAATGAGCCATTTCTTCGATCGCCTCGCGCTCGGCGTGCAACACCAAGCGGTCGGCCAGTCGCTCCTGCGCGGCGGAAACGAACTCGGGGAAGAGCTCGGCATTCTGATCGAGGCGGCTGCGCGCGTTCTCGTGCCAATACTCGTAGGCCGCCCTGGCCTCGTCCACGATGTCGGGGCGCGCCCTGTCGATCTCGGCGAGTTCGCCGAGTTCATCGAGCACGCAGCGGCTGCCCCGGGAGCGGGCCCAGGCGATCTCATAATCCCGCGCTGTGCGATTGGCCCTCAACCCCTCGACGATCCCGCCGAGCCCCGGAATCCCGTCCATGATGCGATAGAGCACGTTCTCCAGGCGCTCGCCGGTTGGGGGGTGAAGTGTGAAGCCCGGAAGGTTCGCGTCGTGGCGGATTCCCTCGGTCTGTAGCTCGATCGAGTGGGTGAGATTCCGGTAGGCGCGTTCCGAGAGATGGCCCCGCGAGAACATTTGGTAGTACAGCGTGTTCTCGACGCCGAAGCACCTGAGATGGAGGAGCTTGCGCTCTTCGTCCAGGTCGAGTTCGTCCGCCCGTAGCTGCTCGAGTGCGGCCTTCATCGTAGCGATCCCCTCCTCGCATCGGTCTCGGATGCCCTCTGCGATACGAGGAGCGAACAGGCCGCCCGCTCGCAGCTCTGGGATTTGTTCGAGGGTCCTAGTCTTGGCCGAAAGCAGACCTTCGAAGCGAGCTAGGCGGTCGGAGAGCGGAGGCACGTGAAGGCCGAAGCGCCGCACGAGGTGCTCCATGGTCAGGCCTTGGAAAATCAGCGTGAAGAGCACCGCCCCTGCAACGAGAACGACAAACGTCTCCCGCAGGCCCTCCGCGTCTTCCGGCACGACACTCAGCGCGATGGCCAGCGCGACGCCGCCACGCAGTCCACCCCAGAACATCACGGTTCGGTATCGAACGTCGACTGGATCGGAACCCGGAAGGCGGCCGACAAGCGGTACCAGGGTGAAGATGACCAGGGCCCGCGAAGCGATCATCGCGAGGATCACCCAACCGAGGGCGGGGAGGTACCGAGCGATCCCTGAGATGTCTGCGGTCTGCCCGATGGTGACGCCGACCAGCAGAAAGATGAGGGCGTTCGCCACAGTGGAAGCGTACTCCCAGAAGTGGACCATATAACCCGCCACCGACGGCGAGATCTTGGCCTTGCCCCATCCGCCGATCACCATGCCGGCCGCGACCGTGGCCATGACGCCACTCAACCGCAAGGTCTCTTCGGCCAGCACGAAGGAGAAGTAGGCCAGGACGGTGGTGAGCGAGATTTCGATGAACGCGTCGCCCTCCACCCGGCCCAACGCCAACCCCACAAGCACGGCGGCCGCCCACCCGACCAGGAGCCCCCCGAGAAAGACGAGGAAGAAATCGCCGACGCCGAGCAGGATCGTTTGGGAGGTAATCACTCCGGCGGCCATGATGCCCACAAGGATGTTCGCCAATACGATGGCGGTCGCGTCGTTGAACAGGCTCTCGCCCTCGACGAGGATCGTCAGGCGCTTGGGGGCACCGAGTTGACGGAAGAGGGAGATCACGGCGACCGGGTCTGTGGCGCTGAGGATCGACCCGAGCAGCAGCGCCTCAGGCCACCCCATGCCGGTCGCGAATACCATGACCGCGCCGATCACGGCGGTCGAGATCAGCAGGCCCGGGATCGCGAGCATCAACACGGAGGAGAGGTTCTCCCGGAGCGCTCTGACTTCGAGATTGAATGCGGACTCGAAGACCAGCGCCGGAAGCAGCACGAAGAACACCAACTCGGGAGGCATGTCCAGGTCGAGGACGCCGCCCAGCGCCTCTCCGCCGACCTTCGCCATCTGCGCCAGCGCGATCCCAACCAGCACGAGGGCGACCGTGAAGGGCATTCGCACCCTTTTCGCGAGCGCCATCGTGCCGGCTGCGACCAACAACAAAGTGACCGCCGAATAGACGATCTGGACGATTTGGTGACCTCCCCCCACGACTACGCTCTCCCCGCCACGGGCCTGGAGATCATCGCCCCTCCTACATGGTCGCATACGGCCCTGATCTCGCTGGGCGATCCCAGGAGGATCAGGACGGACTTTTCCGCCAGCGTCATGCCGGCGGGTGGGTTGTAGCACCACTGGCCGCTGGGTTCACGGCATGCCACAAGGAGCGCGTTCGAAATCCTCCCCAGGTCGAGTGCTCGGATCTCCTTGCCGACAGCGGAAGATCCGGGGGGTAGGGTTACCTCGTCGATTCGGAGGTTGGCGTCTCGATCTCGCAGCATCGTATCGAGGAAGGACACTACCGTCGGACGGATCAACTCGGAGGCTAACCGGAGACCGCCGATGAAGTTGGGTGATACGACCGCGTCCGCCCCGACCCGTCGGATCTTGTCGCTGGAGTCCACGTCTGCCACCCTCGACACGATTCGCAGTGAAGGATTGAGTTGGCGGGCGCTCAGGGTCACGACCAGGTTCTCCTTGTCGCTCTCTGTGCACGCGACCAGACCGGCGGCGCGTGCGATTCCGGCCGATTCGAGGATCTCGTCGCTGGCAGGGTCCCCCACTACGATCGGAGTGTCTGGGAGCTCTTTTCGAACGTGGTCCCACCGCTCCGCGTGATCGCAGATGATCACGATCTCGCGCATTACCGCCAGCAACTCGGCCGCCGTGTAAAGGGCCGTACCTCCGGAGCCGCATACGATGAGATGGTCGGAAAGGTTCGCTATTGTCTTCTCCACCTGTCGCCTCCGGAAGACGTGTCCTAGGTGGCCCTCGAGAATGAACGCGGTGGCCGTGGTCAGAAAGTAGAAAACAGCACCCATTCCGACGAGGATGAGGACGGCGGTGAAGAGGCGTCCGCCGGGACTGCCGCTCAAATCGATGATTTCCCCATACCCCACCGTGGTGAGGGTGATGATGGTCATGTAGAAGGCGTCGACCCAGCCAGCGGCCGGGTCGATGATCCCGTAAAAGGCCGTTCCGGCGCCAATGACCGCGATCATGATGAACACGACACGGGAGAGGCGTGCCTTCAATCGGCGGAGGTCTTCTTCCCAATCGCCTTGCGGCGCGTCGTAGGGATTCAAGGGCTAGCGAGGGACGGAGGAAGCGGTCCGGGCCATGGACCGGAACAAACCCGTCTGCAGATTGGCCGACTCAATGTTTGGCGGCGCACGTGGAAGCGCAAGAATTCGATCGCCCACCCAGTTGATCAACATGGGAGATAGAAGCACTGTACGCATTGCACGGGGATGGTCGATGCGGGCATCTTTACGCCGTCGTGAACGACAAGACCACCCTACAGCAGGACCTCATGGCGCACATCCCCTACGTACCCTATGAAGAAGCCGATGGCCTTCTGGGAGAGCTGTATTCTCGCTACGCCGCGGCGGACGGGCGGTTGGACAACATCGTCCGTATCCATTCGCTGAATCCTCCTTCGATGCAGCACCATCTGCAGCTCTACTCCCATTTGATGCGAGGCCGGTCCCCCCTAAGCCGAGTGCAGAGAGAGATGATCGCTGTGACGGTGTCCGCCGCGAACGACTGCTTCTATTGAATGAACCATCACGGAGCGGGTCTCCGTCGGCTGTTGGGGAGCAGCGAGGTTCCCCGGGCACTGGCTCGGGATTATCGATGCGCCGAGATTTCCGCGCAGGATCGGGCCATGTTGGACTACGCCGTGCGCCTGACGCGGGAGCCGGGTGGGATGGGAGAAGTCGATGTTGCCGCCCTGAAGGAGGCCGGCTTCGACGACACAGGCATCTTGGATATCTGTCAGGTAAGCGCGTATTACAACTACGTGAACCGTCTCGCAGACGGCCTTGGTGTCCGACTCGAGCCTGAATGGACGGATGACGAGATGACGATCACGCACGAGGAGTTTGGAGTGCGCCGCGAGCAGAGGCTCGAGAGGACGGGCGGGGACGAGTGATCGAACTCACGGGTCATTCGTTGACGCTGGAGGCGGTGGAAGCGGTCGCGAACGACCGAGTCGAAGTATCCCTGGGCCGGCAGGCTCGGGTCGCCATCATCGAAGCACGTGGGTTTGTCCGGCGACTGCTCGAGACGGGCGAGAAGATCTACGGCGTCACTACGGGTTTCGGTCGTCTCGCCGATGTCGTGATTGCCCCGAACCAGCAGGTGGAGCTCCAGCGCAACCTGATTCGAAGTCATTCGGCGGGTGTCGGAGATGCTCTTTCCTGCTCCGAGGTGCGAACTATCCTGTTGCTGCGCGCGAACGCGCTGTGTCGGGGACATTCGGGATGTCGGGTGGAAGTCGTCGAGCGGCTGATTGAAATGCTGAACCACGGCATCCATCCAGTCGTCCCAGAGATGGGATCGGTGGGCGCTTCGGGGGACCTCGCTCCGCTCGCGCACATCGCTCTGACGATCCTGGGGGAGGGGTTCGTGCTAGGCGATGGTTCGCCGGTTGCTAGTGCGGACGCCCTGGCGGCGGTGGGGTTGGAGCCCATGGACCTCAGAGAAAAAGAGGGCCTGGCGTTGATCAACGGCACTCAGGCTCATACGGGGCTGGGCGTGCTCGCCCTCCGCGCGGCCGAGCGAGCGCTCGAAGCCATCGAGGTTGCGGGGGCCATGAGTCTCGACGCCCTGAAGGGCACGCCCGAAGCCTTTCGTGAGGAGGTCCAGGCAGTGCGGCCACATGCAGGACAAGCCGCGAGCGCCCGGCGATTGTGGTCCCTTCTCCTGGGCTCCGAAATCCGCGAATCTCATCGCATCGACGATCCTCGCGTCCAGGATGCATACTCCTTGAGATGTATGCCTCAGGTTCACGGTGCGGGCCGCTCGGCGCTCGCCTATGTTCGAGGAGTGGTTGAAGTGGAGGTGAACAGCAGCACGGACAACCCGCTCATCTTCCCCGAGGCGGGTGTGGTCGTGTCGGCGGGAAACTTCCACGGGCAGATCGTCGCTCAGGCGTTGGATTTTCTGACCATCGCGATCACGGACCTCGCGTCCATCAGCGAACGAAGGATCGAACGCTTGTTGAATCCGGACCTCTCGGGACTGCCGGCCTTCCTGACGACGTCACCGGGCCTGAGTTCGGGTCTCATGATCGCTCAAGTTACCGCTGTGGACCTGCTGGCGGAGATGCGTGTGCTGGCCCATCCAGTCAGCACGGACTCGGTGCCGACAAGCGCCAGCCAGGAGGATCATGTGTCGATGGGAATGGCCGCTGCTCGGAAGGCGCGACGGGCTGTCCGTAACCTGGAGTACGTGGTGGCGATGGAGTTCCTGGCGGCAGCGCAGGCGATCGAGTTCCATCGTCCGTTGAAATCCGGGCCTCCGATCGAAGCGGCGTTGGCGTTGATCCGGGAGCGGGTGCCGCGCCTGGAAGACGACCGTAGCCTGACAGGGGATATGGAATCCATCGCGGATCTCGTGAGAAGCGGTGTATTGGGAGTGGTCGCATGAACCGGAGCGTGAGGTGACTGGGTCGGCGGTGGGGCAGGGGGTCCGCGTGGTGAGAGCTCCACGGGGGTCGGAGTTGTCGTGCCGCGGATGGACTCAGGAAGCAGCTTTGCGCATGCTCATGAACAACCTCGATCCGGAGGTCGCCGAGCGCCCTGAGGATCTTGTGGTCTACGGCGGCACGGGACGGGCTGCTCGAAGCTGGCAAGCCTTCGACCAGATCGTGGCATGCCTGCGAGCGCTCGCCGGCGACGAAACCTTGCTTATCCAGTCGGGGAAACCGGTGGGCGTGTTCAAGACTCACCGGGGAGCGCCCCGGGTACTGATCGCCAACTCGAATCTGGTAGGCCGCTGGGCGAACTGGGAGACGTTCCGCGAGTTGGAGCGGCAGGGGTTGATCATGTACGGCCAGATGACGGCTGGCTCGTGGATCTATATCGGCACACAAGGCATTCTCCAGGGCACGTACGAGACGTTCGGCGCGATGGCGCGGGAGCACTTCGGTGGGTCGCTCGAGGGAAGGTGGGTGTTGACTGGGGGGATGGGCGGCATGGGAGGTGCGCAGCCCCTGGCCGCTACCATGAACGGAGGTTCGATCGTGGTGGTCGAAGTCGACGCCTCGCGTATCGAGCGGCGCCTGGAAACTCGTTACTGTGATCGAATGACCGCCGACTTGGACGAGGCTTTGGAGTGGGTCCAGAGCGCGGCGGCCGAAGGTGAGGCGGTGAGTATCGGCCTGGTTGGGAATTGCGCCGAGGTCCTGCCCGAGATCGCGAGCCGGGGCATCGTGCCCGACATCGTGACGGATCAGACGTCGGCGCACGACCCGCTGAACGGATACGTGCCTCCCGGGCTGGATCTGGCGGCGGCGGCGCGCCTGCGCGATGCGGACCCGGATGATTATCTGCGGCGGTCCTCTGCGGGAATGCGTGTGCATTGCGAAGCGATGGTCGAGCTGATGAACGCCGGCGCGGTCGCCGTGGACTATGGCAACAACCTCCGCGCTCAGGCGCGCGACGCGGGGTTCGAGAACGCGTTCGCGTTCCCCGGCTTCGTGCCCGCGTACATTCGGCCTCTTTTCTGTGAGGGGCGGGGTCCCTTCCGATGGGTCGCTCTGTCGGGTGACCCGGCGGACATTCACCGTACGGATCGCCTGGTTCTGGAGATGTTTCCGGAGGACGAGCATCTCGGTCGTTGGATCCGGCTTGTTCGAGAGCGGGTCGAGTTCCAAGGCCTGCCCGCTCGGATCTGCTGGCTGGGCCAAGGAGACAGGGCCCGCTTCGGGGTTGCCATGAACGACCTTGTAGCCAATGGGGAGGTCTCCGCGCCCATCGTGATCGGGCGGGACCATC
This sequence comes from Gemmatimonadota bacterium, assembly GCA_036986155.1. Classification (GTDB taxonomy): domain Bacteria; phylum Gemmatimonadota; class Gemmatimonadetes; order Longimicrobiales; family Gaopeijiaceae; genus JACZXQ01. The sequence continues at coordinate 18,093 of BTRA01000002.1, forward strand.
TGGACACCGGCTCGGTGGCATCGCCCTTCCGGGAGACGGAGGCGATGCTCGACGGGAGTGACGCCATCGCCGACTGGCCGATCTTGAACGCCTTGCTGAACACTGCGTCCGGGGCGAGCTGGGTGTCTTTCCACCATGGAGGTGGAGTCGGTATCGGTGACTCGCTACATGCCGGGCAGGTGCTCGTGGCCGATGGATCGGCTGAGATGGCAGTGCGGATCGAGAGGGTTCTGACCAACGATCCTGGACTGGGCGTGGCCCGGCACGCCGATGCCGGATACGAGAAGGCCGTGGAGACAGCGCACCGGGAGGGCATCGTCATCCCCGGCGAAGCGCCTTCTTAGGCGAAGAGGGCCGGCGAGCCGTTCAGGACAAGAGCTGCCTCATGGTGTTTCGGTAGCGGTCGGCGATGGGCTCCTCGCTGCCGTGGTGGCCGTCCCGCACTACCCAGCTACCGCCGACCATTACGTCCGAGACGGGCGATCCCGTGGCTGAAAACACCCACGAATCCAGAAGAGTATCACCGGTTCGCCCAACCAGCGTGGGGTGATCAGGGTCGAGCACCACGATGTCGGCCCGATGCCCCTCTGCGAGGGCGCCCAACGGACGCCCCGCCGCCCGAGCACCGCCTTTCAGGGTCTCCTGATAGAGGAACTCCCCCGTGGATCGGTCATGCCCTCGAGCCGAGACGTTGCGGTTCTCCCACAACAGGCGCTGGCCGTATTCGAGGAGGCGCAACTCGGCAGCGGGGTCTACCGTCACGTGGCTGTCTGATCCGATGCCGATGGTCCCACCCGCGCCGAGGAAGTCCGAGAGAGGGAATACGCCATCACCGAGATTGGCCTCCGTGGTCGGGCACAGGCCTACGACCGCGCCTGACGTCGAGAGGGCACGGATTTCATCGGGTGCGAGGTGAGTCGCATGGATGATACACCAGCGCGAGTCGAGCGGGCTGTTGTCGACCAGCCACTCCACCGGCCGGGCTCCGAGTGCAGCGACGCACTCGTCGACCTCGCGGCGCTGCTCCGCCACATGCATGTGGATCGGCGCCTCAGAGTCGAGGGACCAGATTGCGGATACCGTGGGCGCCAACTGCTCGGCAGGCACCGCCCGAAGACTGTGAAGACCCAGGCCAACCCGGCGCTGCGGATCACCTGCAGTCTCGGCAATGAGCCCCTCGAGCAGCAGGAGCAGGATGTCCGCGTCCATGACGAAACGCCGTTGGGCATCCGACAACGGGGCACCGAAGCCCCCGTCGCAATAGAGCGTAGGAACGTGCGTGATTCCGATTCCCGCGGTGGCCGCCGCCCATAGGATGGCGTCCGACATCGCCCCGAGAGGTGCGTAGGCCCCCCCCTGCGGATCCTTGTGCAGGTAGTGGAACTCCACGACGGACGTGAACCCGGCTTGCAACATCTCAACGTAGAGCTGTGCCGCGATGGCCTGCACGTCGTCCGGCGTCAGCGAAGAAACGAAGTCGTACATCACGTCACGCCAACTCCAAAAGGTCCCCGCCTCTTCCGAACCATGCTCGGCCAATCCGGCCATTCCGCGCTGAAACGCGTGCGAGTGGAGATTCACCGCGCCGGGGAGGGCCACGCCCTGTAGGATGTCGGCCCCACCGGGATCGGAGTCGGGTCGAACGTCCGTAAAGAATCCTTGCTCGTCGACACCGAGGGAGACTGCGTTGGACCATCCGGTAGGGAGCAGTGCGCTTTGGGCAAAGTAGGACGCCATGCGCCGAGTCTAGACCGTGGATCGGGGCGAGGCTAGTGTTGCTCGACCTTCGGGAAGCCTACCCTTGGGGACCAGCGCCGAAACCTGGGCGGAGAGCGGGAACTTGGACGCCGCAAGCAGGATCTGGACAAACGCGAATGTCGCGACGTTCGCCACGAGCAGCACGGAGCCGTATGGATCGGTCCTTGGAGCAGCCGTAGCCGTCAGGGATGGACGCATCCTCTGGGTCGGTCGCGATGACTCGATACCGGCTGGGCTTCTCGCCTCACAGACCGAGATGGTGGATCTCGGCGGTCGTTGGGTTACACCGGGCTTGGTCGACTGTCACACCCATCTCGTGTTCGCTGGTGACCGCGCCGACGAGTTCGAGCGCCGGCTCCTGGGTGAGTCGTACGAGGAGATCGCCCGTGGTGGGGGGGGGATCAGGTCCACCGTGGCGGCAACACGGGCGGCCTCGTTCGATACGTTGCTCTGCGCCGCCGAGGGACGCCTGCGTGCGTTGGCTTCCGAGGGCGTGACCACGGTAGAGATCAAGTCCGGTTACGGCCTGGAGCTGGACACAGAGATGCGTATGCTACAGGTGGCGAGGGAGCTTGGGAGGCGCAATCCCGTACGAGTAGTGGGCACGCTCTTGGGCGCCCATGCTCTGCCGCAGGAATTCGAAGGTCGTTCTGCCGAGTATCTCTCGGTGGTATGTGACGAGATGATTCCGCGGGCTGTCGAGGAGGGCCTCGCCGAGTGTGTAGACGCTTTCTGTGAAGAAATCGCGTTCACTGCAGAGGAGTGCGGGGCGGTCTTCGATGCGGCCAAGGCGAGAGGACTGCCGGTGAGACTTCATGCCGACCAGCTGTCGGACTCCGGCGGGGCGGAGCTGGCGGCGAGTCATGGGGCGCTCTCGGCGGACCATCTGGAGTTCGCCTCGGAGGGGGGGGTCCGGGCCATGGCGGCGGCCGGCACGGTGGCGGTGCTCCTGCCCGGCGCGTTCTACCATCTCCGGCAGACGACGATGCCTCCCGTGGACACGCTGCGAGAGAGCGGCGTGGTGATCGCGTTGGCGACCGACGCAAACCCGGGCTCGTCTCCGGTTCTGTCTCCACTCGCCATCCTTCACATGGGGTGCACCCTATTCGGTTTGACCCCTGAAGAGGCGTTGGCCGGAATGACGAGAAACGGGGCCCGCGCATTGGGGCTTGGAGAGGAGATCGGTACGATAGAGGAAGGGAAAGCCGCCGACTTGGCCGTATGGGACGTCGATCATCCGCGCGAGCTGTGCTATTGGCTGGGCGGGACGCCGTGTCACGCCGTGATCAGCGGAGGAGAATTCGCGTACTCCACCTGAGGCCGATCGATGATCCCGGCGTCCCTCTCTCTTCTAGACCCCCTCGCCGCCGGAGGCCGGCCCTCAGCCTCCGCGGCGACCGCTGCGGCGCGCCCTGCTACTTCCTCCGGATCGGGATCGGCTGGGGGCGGAGCGGGCCCTGGAACCGCTCCGGCTGGGGCGTGACCTTGCACGAGGGGCGGAGCGCGCCCGGCTACGCGGCGGTGCTGATCGAGCCCTGGGCGCCGAGCGGGCCCGGCTACGTGGTGCTGAACGGGCCCGGCTACGCGGTGCCGAACGCGCCTTGGGTGCCGAACGCGCCTTGGGCGCCGAGCGGGCCCGGCTACGTGGTGCCGAACGGGCGCGGCTACGCGGTGCCGAACGAGCCTGAGGTGCCCGGCGCGTGCGACTGCGGGGCGCCGATCTAGCCCGAGACTCCGACCGGATGCCTCTTCCGGGCTCCGACCGGACACGATTGTCGCGGTTGGTGGTCGGTCTGCTGCGCGGAGTGACCGTCGACCGATTACTGCGGGCCCCCGTACGGGCGGAGGCGCGGTTCGTCGCCGTCGCAGAACGACGGACCGCACTCCTGCCGCGCCGGCTCTGCAGGAGGTCTGATGGCCTGGACCGCGGGCCAACCCGGGCGCGGCGGGCCGACGTGGATCGTGACGCACGCGTCGGCGTGCGAGCCGTTACACGGCGCCCTGCTGCGGCGCTGCGCGTTCCGGAGAGGGAGTTCGTCGAACTCGCTCGGGTCCGTGGGGTCGCTGTTCGGCGCTGAGCCACCCTGGTACTCGGTGTTTCCTTGAATCCCGTGCCACTTCGGTTTAGAGCCGAGTACCTCAAGAGCGGTCGGCGGGCGCCGACAAACCCGCCGCCGAACGATCCGGTTGGAAAAGCCACGGCCCAATGGCGCGGTGAATGCGCACCGTACCCGTACCTGTACCCGTAGCCGTACCCGTAGCCGTACCCGTAGCTCGGCGAGTAATAGGAACTAGCGAAGAGCCCTCCGAACCCAAAGCCGAGCGAGATAGAGAATGACGAGTAGAACCCCGGGCGGTAGCCATAGCTCGTCGGCCCGTACGCCCCGTAGTAATACGCTGGTCCGTAGGAGTATCCGATCGGGTGGAAGCCGAACGAGCGAGGTCGGCGGTACCGGTAGCGATCCCAGCACTCGTACGAGTACCAGTCGTAGTAGAGGTGGTCCAAGCACGGGTCGTAGACCGCGTAATCGTCCACGTAGTAGTCGGACTCGTAACCGGAGTAACTGTACGCGGCCCCGAATACCGCTTCGGTGCCGGACGTGTATGACACCTGGCTCGAGGTATACTGGCCCGAGACGGACGCCGGAATCAGGGCCAGCCCAGCGAGTAGCAGCGCAGCGGTGTTGTTTAGAGCACGCACGGTACTATCCTCCGTCAAGGCGATCTTGATCTATTCCAGTGCAGGGCCTGTGCCAAAGTTTTCGCCTGTTCTAAGATACTACTGAGCATACACTTATCGGAACTGTACCATATCGCAGCGGACTCCCGAACTGTCCACTTCAGGGGACATCGGTCGCATTTCAGTAACGTCTGGTGGACACCCCTATCCAAGTGCCTGGGCCATTTCCGAGAAGAATTTCTCGAAGTCGGACGGGGTCGTATTCACATTCGGCGATATCCGCAAGGCGTTCAGCCCCATGGTTTCGAAGGGCCTTAGAACGATTCCCGCCTGCGAGAACAAATCCTGTGAGACCTGCCTCGCAGAGCGACCGGAGACACCCAGGGCGACGAGCGAGGCGCCCAACTCCCACGTCTCGGGCGACGCCCATTCCAGCCCGGGAGTCCCCAGCACCCACTCCCTCAGGTCCGACCGCATCTGTTGATAGCGGCGTTCCTTCTCGGCCGGGCCCAGAGCCGCCTGATAATCCACTGCGTCTCCGAGTGCCATGACCTCGGGAAGATTCCTCGTGCCGTAATCTTCGTACTTCCTTCCTGTGCCAGCCCAGCGGCGTCGGCCCCAGGTGACCCACATGGGTTCGAGTGTCGGTCGCAAAGCCTCACGAACGTAAAGTAGGCCGAGGCCCTTGGGAGACTGGAGCCACTTGTGCGGGCTCGCCGAGTAGGCATCCACTCCGGAGGCGGCGAGGTCCAGCGGTATCATGCCGACCGTCTGGGCCCCGTCCACGGCGACGTATTCGACCCCCTCGGCCTTCGCCATGGCGACGAGTTCGGTGAGAGGGTGCCGGAGCCCGACGGCGTTGTCCACGTGTGGGAATACCAGAACCCGAGTCTCCGGCCGGATCTGGCGCCTGTGCAGCTCGACGATATCGGAGAGGCTCATTCCCGGCACGTCGTCGACGGGAAACTTGAACCTGCGTGCTGTATAGCCACGTCGCTCAGCGCCGAGCTCCCAGCAGACGCTTGCACCGTCATGATTCAATGTGCTGAAAAGGACCTCGTCCCCGGGGCCGATCGGTAACCCGTTGGCGAGTACGTTGAAGCCCTCGGTGGTATTGTGCGTGATCGTAACATCGGAGGCGGGCACACCCAGGACCCGAGCCGCCCCGGCCCGCACCTCCTCGCGGAGCGGCTCCCACGGTGGGCCCCACATGTAGAGCCAAGGGTTGGATTCCACGAGAGCGAGATACCCGACCCGCGCGTCATGCACCGGTCGGGGTATGGTGCCGATCGATGCGTGGTTGAGATATACGACCGCGGGATCGAGCATGTACCGATCCTCGAGCGCCTCGGGTCCGAGGCTCTCCCACGGCGTTCGAGCCAGGTCGGTCACGGCGGACGAGAAGCCGTCCTCGATCGTCTCCAGACGAGCTAGAACGGGTCCGGCGACGGCCATGGCCGCGAACGATTTGAGAAAGTCTTTTCGGTTACGATAGACCGACCTCATGACGTTACTCCCGGTAAGCTGGCATGAATCCCCTTGCCGATCCGACGAAAACATCCGACAATTAGGGGCCACTGCATTGGTAGCGGTGGTCGGAACTTCGATCTCGAAGTCCTTTTTTCCGGTGCTTCCTGGCCCGGAGAAGCCCCGTTTCTGCCTGTTGTCGTTCCTCCTCGGCCCATGCCGGGGAAGTCCTTGGGCAAGTATGGGGAACCGGTGGCCGTCCACGCCAGTGAGTGTTTGGAGGCTCCCGAGGAAGAACCGCCCATGATGGGTTCCGCATACCTCATAATGGAGATGCCGTGAACAGCGATGCCCCGCGGGGGGACCGCACCGATACGACCGGTACGCAAGAGGCGAGTCGAGAGGCGCTCGGCATCCTCGATGTCCTTGGTAGTGGATCCGGTTTCATAAGGCGCCGCCAAGCCGGCTATGTTCCTTCGAAAGAGGACATCTATGTCGGCGCGAAGCTGGTCCAGAAATTCGGCTTACGCAGCGGGGACGAGTTGGCCGGCACGGTCGGACGTCGTCCCAAGAATGGAAAGAGCCCACCCCTCACCCAACTCGTGGCCGTGAATGGGTCTCCGCCCGAGAACGCGCGCGGTCGGCCTGACTTCAATCGGCTGGCGGCCGTGCATCCCGACCAGAGGCTATCTCTCGAATGCGGCCGCACGATGAGGGGCGAGCCTGAGTATACCAACCGCGTGATCGATCTCTTCTGCCCCTTTGGTAAGGGTCAACGAGCCATGATTGTGGCACCTGCCAAGGCCGGTAAGACCATGGTGCTCCAAGCGGTGGCGGAGGGCATCGTTACGAACCACCCGGAGTGTCGGCTCTTCATCCTGTTGGTGGACGAGCGTCCTGAGGAAATCACGGACATGGAGATGTGCGGGTTCGGCGAGGTCGTTGCTTCCAGTTTCGACCTTCCGGCCCAGAATCATGTGGCTGTGGCGGAGATGACTCTGGAGCGCTCTCGTCGCATGGTGGAGTCGGGTTCGGACGTCGTGATCATCCTCGATTCCATCACCCGGCTCGCCCGTGCCTACAACACCATTCAGGAGGGGAGTGGGCGCACGCTCTCCGGAGGTCTGGATGCGTCATCGCTCGAGAAACCCAAGCGTTTCCTCGGAAGCGCGCGGAAAATCGACCCGAGGCAGAGTGGTGGCTCTCTCACGATCATTGCGACGGCCCTCGTCGACACCGGCTCCCGCATGGATCAGGTGATATTCGAGGAGTTCAAGGGCACCGGTAACAGTGAGTTGCTCCTCAGCCGAGAACTCGCCGATCGACGTATCTATCCGGCTATCGATTTGACGGGTTCGGCGACCCGGAAGGAGGAGCTACTTCTGGATCAGGATGCTCTTCGAGTGTCGCAGGCCATGCGCAGGCAGTTGGCGGGAGTCAGTCCGGCGGATGCGATGAACGAGTTGCTCGGTGTGATGCGGAAGACGCGCTCCAACGAGGCCCTCATAGCGATGGCGAGCCAGAAGCTCTAGGGTCGGCCCAAGAGCCGTTTCAACTCCGTCAGCCCCTGCTCCATTTGTGCACCCTGCGATCTGGGCATGGTCAATGCAGTGTAACCCAGGATGGGATTCCAGCTGAAGTCGCCGACCTCCGACCATGTGACGGTGGTGCCATCCTCCGCAGCTTCGAGCATGAACGCGCCCTCGACCGATAGGGTACTGTCCCCGACAACGACCCGGTAGCGGACGAGGCGATCGGGGACGGTCTCGGTGATGGTGATCGATCCCGACCCGAAGTTCGGGTGGTCCCAGCTACGGCGCGCGCCGACGCCGGAGGTCTCCCCGTCGAACGTCGACTCCACGTCGCCCCAAGGAGTCCACGCATCCCACCGCGCCAGGTCGTCGAGATAGGGGAAGACCTTTTTGGGCGGCACCTCGAGGTAGATGCTGGCGCCGGCGCGCCAGGTTCCCGGCAACAACAGTCCGACCGCCATGAAGAGAATCAGAATCGCCGCAAGGCTTCCAAAAACCCGGAAGAGGGTCCGCATCATGGCTGGCCCCCGTCGGTCCCTGAGTCCGTAGCCTCTAGTCCGCCCGTGAGTTCGACAAGGAGCGGCTCGATGATGTTCCAGACGGTGGCGGCGACCCGACGGTGGCCCGCGGGGTTCGGGTGGATCCCATCCCTCTGGTTCAAAGCGGTAACACCCGCCACTCCATCGAGGAGGAAGGGAATCAACAGAGCGTCATTCGCTGCTGCGAGGTCGGGGAATACATCCCGGAACTCTTGCACGTACTGCGACCCCATGTTGGGAGGCGCCTCCATCCCGGCGATGACCAGCTTCACGGCGGGGTAGCGCTCCCGTACTCGGTCGATGATCGCTTGAAGGTTGATCTGCATGAGCGAAGGGGCCTGGCCACGAAGTCCATCGTTGGCTCCGAGTTCGAGCACGAACACGGCGGTGGGGCGGTCGAAGAGCCACCTTACCCGGCGAATTCCACCGGCACTCGTCTCGCCGCTCACTCCGGCGTTTACGATCTCGAAGGGTAAGGCCAAGGAATCGACCATCATCTGGATCAGGCTCGTGAATCCGTCGGTTGGGTCGTTCAACCCGTAGCCGGCTGTGAGGCTCGTGCCCATGAATACCACCCGGAGCCGCTCGCCCGAGGGTGGCGCACCAGAGGCCGTAGAACCTTCGAGGGGCTCGCGGCGTACCACGTCCGGACTGTCGGCGCCCCAGCAGCCGGACAGTGCCAAGACGAGACCGACCGCAAGCGACCCTGGACGAAGCATGATCATAGCTGAAGGGCTCATAAAGGAGTATCGGAGCGGAGGCCGTCCGCTCCGTGTGCTCGACTCGGTCGATCTCGAGGTGGCCGCAGAGGATTTCGTTGCGATCGTCGGTCCCTCCGGGAGTGGGAAAACCACATTGTTGGGGCTGCTCGCCGGCCTCGACGAGCCCACGGCCGGCCGCGTCTCGCTCGCCGGTCACGATCTTTCGCTTCTTACCGAAGACGAGCGCGCGACGTTTCGCGCCAGCAACGTAGGGTTTGTATTCCAAACGTTCCACCTTCTGCCAACCCTCACCGCTCTCGAAAATGTAATGGTGCCGGCGGAATTACTCGGTCGGCGAGAGTCCAGCAACGGCAACTCGGCCCGGGTGTGGGCGGCGAGCCTGCTCGATCGGGTGGGTCTTGCAGACCGGCTCGACCACTATCCCGCCCAACTCTCGGGTGGGGAGCAGCAGCGTGTTGCGCTCGCTCGCGCCTTTTCCGGGGAGCCCAAGATCCTCTTCGCCGACGAGCCGACGGGAAATCTCGATCGTGCAACCGGCGACCACGTGGTGCACCTCCTTGAGGCGCTGAACACCGACGCCCGTACGACGCTGGTGCTCGTGACGCATAACCTTTCACTTGCGGCCCGGGCTCGACGAGTGGTGTCGCTCGCCGACGGACGCATCGTTCCTACCACCGAGTCCGTGCCAGAGTGAAGGTCGGGTTCACCGGGCGCCTTGCCTGGCGCGAAGGTCGGGCCAGCTACAAGCGTCTCGGAGTCTACATGGCCTCGATCACGCTGGGAGTCGGGGCACTCGTAGCGATTCACTCATTCCAGCGTGACGTCACGCGGGCGCTAGACGACGAGTCGCGCACCTTGTTGGGCGCCGACATAAGGATCTCGTCGAATCGCCCGCTCTCGGCGGAATTCGCTCCGGTGCTCGATTCGCTTCTCGCCGCGGGAGCAGGTGTAGCCCGCACGCTCACGGTCGCCTCCATGATCTCCGACCTTCGTAGCGACCGCGTGCGGCTGGCCCAGGTCAAGGGAGTCGAGCCCGGCTACCCGTTCTACGGCCCTCTCGAAACCGACCCGCCGGGCATTTGGGGGAGGGTGCAGGAGGGACGCATCGCCATCGTCGACCCCGCCGTCCTGATCCAGTTGAATGCCGAGGTCGGTGACAGTCTGCGGATTGGGAACAGCACGTTCTTGTTGGAGGGTACGGTGACCGGACTCCCCACCGAGTTGGGTCTCCAGACTGCCATCGGGGCGCGTGTGTACGTCGGGTTCCCGCGCCTTGCCGAGGCCGGCCTCCTAGGGTTCGGCACGGTTGCCCGTTACCGGACGAACGTTCGGCTGCCGAGGCAAGAGGATCAGGACGCCCTCTGGGCGGATCACGAGGACCTGTTCCAAGGTGTGCAAGTGTCTTACACCACCGCGCAAGGTCGGGCGGAGGACTTGACCTTCGCAGTCGGCGCGCTCAGCAGATTTCTCGGGTTGGTGGGCTTGGCGGCTCTTCTTCTGGGCGGAATCGGTGTAGCGAGCGCGATCCACGTATACGTGAAGGAGAAACTGGTCACGGTGGCGATTCTCCGTTGCCTGGGGGCCACGCAGGGAAGTGTGTTCAACGCCTATTTGCTTCAATCGGCCGTCATGGGGTTTTTGGGGTCGGTGCTCGGCGCGGGCCTTGGCGTGGCTATTCAGTTCGTCCTGCCGGACCTGTTGGCCGAGGTGCTTCCGGTCTCGGTCGTTCCGCGGGTTTCGTGGGCCGCCGTGGTGGCGGGACTTGCCATCGGGGTGTGGGTGTCCTCGATTTTCGCGATCGGTCCGATGCTGGATCTTCGCGGCGTCCCTCCGCTGCTCGCGCTTCGAAGTGACGTGGAGCCGGTACGCCGTCGCGATCTGTGGCGGTGGGGTGTGAACGCGGCGTTGGTTTTGACCCTGGTGGTCTTGTCCATATTCGAAGCACCGGATCTCGCCACCGGTATCGCATTTGCCGGAGGACTCATCGCGACCGGACTCCTCCTTTGGGCCACAGCGGCCGCTCTGATGCGTGCGACTCGACGCTTTCTGCCCGCGAGCGCCTCCTACTCCATGCGGCAGGGCGTGAGCAACCTGTTTCGCCCTCAGAACCAGACGGTTGCAGTGACGCTCGCGTTGGGATTCGGAGCGTTTGTCGTGGGGACAGTAATGCAGGTCGAGGGAAACCTCACTCGGCAGTTCACACTCGAACAGGGCGACGGACGCCCGAACGTCCTGCTCTTCGACGTGCAGGTGGACCAGGCCTCCGAGGTGGAGGAGTTGCTCGCACGGGCGGCGTTGGGACCGATCGAGTTTACGCCGCTGGTGCCGGGGCGGCTGACCGGGATCAACGGGGAGGATGTTGAGACGCTTGCGGAACGACCGACAGCCGAGAGACCCGACCTGTGGGCGCTTCGTCGGGAGTACCGACACACGTACCGGACTGAGATGAGTGGATCCGAAGTGTTGGTCGAAGGCACGTGGTGGCCGGATGCTCCGCGGGCCGGGTCGGGCCTGCCTCTGGTGTCAATCGAGGAAGATCTCGCTGGATCCCTCAAGGTCGGGGTCGGAGACCGGCTGACGTGGAACATCGGCGGGACCGAAATGGAGACCGAAATCGCCAGTGTTAGGACCGTGGACTGGGCCCGCTTTGAAACGAACTTCTTCTTCGTGTTCGAGCCGGGGAGCCTCGACCGGGCTCCACAGACGGCGGTAATGCTCGCGAGGATCGAGAGAGAGGACCAGAGAGCGCGGTTCCAACGCGAGCTCGTAGACGCCTTCCCGAACGTCTCGGTGCTGGATCTGTCGAACCTGCAGAACGCGCTCGACACGATTCTGTCGCGAGTGTCACAGGCGATACGCTTTCTCGGGGGGTTCAGCATCGGTGCCGGCCTGATCGTGCTTGCCGGCGCTCTAGCGACCTCGCGGTATCAACGCCTGCGGGAAGGTGCCCTGCTCAAGACCTTGGGTGCGCGTCGCCGCCTCATCGTGAAGATCTTGCTGGCCGAATACGTAACCCTGGGCACCCTGGCGAGTGCCACCGGCCTGGCTCTGGCGTTGGGTGCGGGGTGGCTCCTGATCGAGGGCTTGTTCGAGTTCGACTTCGAGCCGTTGGTGATCCGGCTTTTCGTAGCATGGCTTGTGGTCGTAGCGTTGACGGTGGGCATGGGGATGTTGGGAAGTAGGGGTGTGCTCGGGCGAAGACCACTGGAAGTCTTACGAGACGCCGGGGGGTGATCCGGGGCGTCTGGGTAGGACCCTGGGCCGGAAGCGCGGGATTTGGTGTAGGTGGGGGGCGGACGGGTCGCTATTTTGTATCAGGCGAGGGGAGGGGTTCATCGAGCACGTCGACGTCGAGTTGTAGGAGGGGCTCGTGGTGACATGTCTCGCAGGTGAGGGCGTGGGGATGGCGGAGGCGAGTGGGGCGTTCAAGGCTGAGCGGAGTGGCGCAGCGCGGACAAACGCCCGAAATGCTGAGTATGGTGTGTTGCTCCGACCAGCGGCGGCGGGCGATCGTGGCGCCTATGCCGAGGGCCGCCAGGCCCCAAGGCGCGTGAGGCGGGACTAGAGAAACGAGAGGCGCCGCGATCAGGGTTAGGGCTGCTACAACGACGGTCCGGCCGAGTCGCCATTTTTTGGATCGGTCTATGACGGCGGCAGTCGCCTCCGTTGGGACATGCCCGAACAGCGAGAGGGTCCCCGTGGTGGTTCGGCTAAGGGGTTGCGATGTGACGTGGGTCAAGGGCAAACTGCATGATTGGTGTCTGGTATTCCGTGGCACGGCGAGCGTTCTAACGCAATCTATCCGGATCCACGGCCGAACCGAAGCGGCTTGGGGAAGGAGTCCCCGGTGTCAAACCACGACGTGAGCGATTGACTGAGTCAGAAGAACCGGCGATCGAGCCTGAGGAGACCGAGCCAGGCCGTGAGCGAGCGGCTCTGTCTCGGGAACTCAGCGAATTCCTGATTGAGTTGTCGATCGGCGTTCATCGCTATGTGATGTACCCCGCTGGGCATCCGTCTCTCGAGTCCATGGCGGAACGGGTGCTTTCGAGCCTCCAGCCGCTGTTCCAGAACTCGGATAAACTCACCATCGGTGTAGGGCACGAGGAACTCCTCGTGGAGGGAGTCGCCACCGACTCCAGACACCCGGTGCTGAGTGAGCTGGCGCGACGGCTGCACGGCCATCAGTTCGCGGCAGTGATAATCGAAGCGACGCCGCTCCCCTACGAGATCGAGGGCCTGCTTGCCACGGTGTCGCAAGAGTCGGAGCGGAGTGGCCGGCATTTGGGTCTGCTCCCGTCGAACGAGATCCCGGACTGGGATCACATCCACCTCTTCGGAATCGGCTATGACCGTCTTCGCCTCGATGTCGAGGGAGAGGCCATGGCCACCAGCAGGGCACTGGAGCTGTGGCACGGCCTCGCGACGGCGGCGCTCTCCGTGGAGGAGGATTTCGATCCGGAGGATGCTCTCGATCCCGGGCGGGTGGCTAGCACGATCCAGCGGCAACAGGATGCATCGTACGACCAGGTGGTAGTCGAGTACCTCTTGCAGTTGGCATCCGAACTGAAGGAGGACGACGTAGCCGAAAGCGCGGAAGTCCGTCAGCGAATCTCCAGCCTGATCACCGAATTGGATGACGACGCGCTGGCTCGACTCGTGAAGATGGGTGGCAACTCGGGCAAGCGTGAGCAGTTCGTGATGGATGCGAGCAAGAGCTTCACCGCGGATGCGGTGATGAAAGTTCTCTCTGCGGCGGCGTCGGCGTCGGAGCAGACCATTTCGACGTCGCTCACCCGGCTGCTCACGAAGCTCGCGGCGCATGCCGAATCGGGTGTCGGAACCGTCAGCCACAATGCCGATTCGGCTCTTCGAGACAACGTCGAGGAGTTGATCGAGAACTGGGAACTCGGGGACCCGAACCCCGAGGGCTACACACTCGTGTTGGACCGGATGTCCGCTGCGGCTCCGGTTTTCATGGCGGAGGAGGTTGCGCAAGAAGAGGACAGCGTGTCCGGCGCGCGCAGGTTGCTCGAGATGAGTGTGGAGGTCGACACCTACGGACCGTTGGTGGATCGGGCAGTCGCCGAACTCATGTCGAACGGGAAGGTGCGCCACGTACTCGGGATGCTCGACGACGCCGTCGAGAATGGCGCGGTCGCGAAGGCCCTTCACGCCCACGTGACCAACCCCAACCAGATTCGCCGGCTCCTGTCTCTCACGGACGTGGAAACGGACGAACTGCGGGCCCTGACCGCCCGGATCGGCCCAAACGCGATTGAGCCGCTCCTTGAGGTTCTCGCGGAGTCCGATTCACGGCATATCCGGAGGAAGGTCATCGAGGTGCTGTCGGAATTGGGGCCCGCCGTCGGGCAGCGGGCCATGGGGAGACTCCAAGACAGTCGGTGGTTTGTCATCCGCAACCTTTTGGTGCTCTTCCGAAAGCTTGAGATCATGCCGGAAGGACTCGACGTCCACGCGCTCGCCAATCACAGCGACCCGCGGGTCCGCCGGGAGGCCTTTCCGATCGCGGTGAATCAGCCGGCGCTGCGGGACCGGACGCTCGCCGGCGCGCTTGCCGACGCGGACGAGCGCATCGTCTACCTGGCCCTGCAGCACCTACGAAGCGGAGTTCCCGAGACGTTGGTCCCCACGATCGTCAAGCGCGTGATCCATGGCGACCGGAGCTCGGAGTTGCGGGCATTGGGTGCTCGCACGCTGGGCCCGTCCGAGTCTCCGCTGGCGCTCGACGCGCTGATCGAACTGACCACGGATGGAAAGACAATCTTGAGACGCCACCGTATCGCCCAAGGTGACCCCGAGGTGCTGGCGGCGCTCTCGATGCTGGCCGCCCACTGGCCCGGCGATCCTCGGGCCAAGTCCGTGTTAGCGGAGGCGCGACGCTCGCGGCGCCGTGAGATCCGCACCGCAGTAGCGGGCGAGGGGGAGAAGTCGTGAAGGGTTCTGCAGCCACTTTTCTGACCGCGCTCGCCCAGGTGATCTCCACTATGGGTTTGTACAAGCCCGGCCACCCGGCGCGGGAGCGGGCTGTCGATGCCGTACACGACGAGCTGTCGCGTCTCAAAGAAGACCATCCCAACCCTGCCTTCACGTTCCTCGGCAGTGAGATCGTCTTCGACAATCGCCCGCTTTCCGAGTTACGACGGTGGGATTGGGGTAGCCGCCTCTCGAACGCTGGAATCCAGCGCCTCGAAATCCCCGGGGCACCCGGACGGGACGAGATGGAGCGATTCCTCGAGGAGCTCTACTCCCGCCTGATGGGCGACCCGATCGACACGTCCGAGGCCCGCCAGACCCTGGAGCGGGCCATCGTCTTTGGCGCCGTGGAGGTGCCGGGTGGGGGACGGGGCCGCCGCGGCAAGGAGATCGTCACTGCGACGATCGACTACACGATGGAAGAAGAGAAGGCGGGCGTCGATTTTGTCCATGAAGAGCTTAGGGACAACAGCAAGTTACACCTTGTGGAGGCCGAAGCGGTTGTGCGGTCGCTTACGGTCGCGATGCACGGCGACCAGGCTTTTCTGATTCCCCTACTGCAACTCAAGCAGTTCGACCAATACACGACGACACACGCCCTCAACGTTTCGGTGCTAGCGATGGCGCTCGCCGAATTCATCGGTCTGGCACCCAATGAGGTTCGCTCCTTCGGTATTTCCGGACTGCTCCACGACCTCGGGAAGATCACGATTCCGGAGGAGATCCTGAACAAGCCCGGCAAACTCACCGATGCCGAACGCGAAGTGATGAACAGACACACCATTGAGGGTGCGCGCATCATTCTGGAAAGCGAAGAGAATCTGGACCTGCCCGCCGTGGTCGCCTACGAGCACCACATCAAGTTGAATGGTGGCGGTTATCCCAAGCTCAGGTATCCCCGCCGGTGTCATCAGGCTTCGGACTTGGTTCACCTCTGCGACGTCTACGACGCGTTGCGCACCCACCGTCCCTATCGGAGCGCGTGGGAGCACGAGAGGGTCATCGGTTACATCGACGAGGGATTGGGCGAGGAATTCGAGCCTGAGTTAGGGCACGCATTCGTCCAGATGATGGTGCAGTGGCATGAGCGGATCGCCGTTCTGGAGTCCGAAAAGGACGTGCTGCCGCTGGGTGGGACGGGGACCGAAGAGGAGGGGGCGGCGGACGAAGAGGAGGGGGAGGATCCGGCCGCAGGACCCGAGGACGCGGGGTCGAGTGAGGCGCTTCAGGACTCCACGCCCGAAGCCTCTGATGAAGATCGGACCGAAGAGTCGACTTGAGGTGTCAAGTCGGCCCTGAGCCTAACCCGCCTCCACTCCGAATGCCTCCAGTCGCTGGCCGGCGTCGATCAACGTCTCCAGGCGCTTGCAGAACGCGAAGCGTACCAGGCGAGCGCCCCTCGATGGCTCACTGAAGAAGCTCGATCCCGGAACCGAAGCTACCCGTGCTTCCCTTGCCAATCGATGGGCGAACGTGACGTCGTCCTCCGTGCTCAACGCTGAGAAATCTGCGAGAACATAGTAGGCCCCCTGGGGCTTGCTACACTGAAAGCCTGCTGCCTCCAGTCCGGAGTACAGTGCTTCACGCCGCTCCCGATAGGCTTCGATTCCCGCCTCATAGAAATCTCGGCCGAGGTCTCTCATTGCGGTTGCGCATGCTTCCTGAAGCGGCGCGGGCGCGCCCACGGTCAGGAAGTCGTGCACCTTTCGGATGGCGTCCGAAATGTCCGGGGGAGCGATGATCGTACCGACCCTCCACCCCGTAATGCTGAAGGTCTTCGAAAGGCCGCTCACGGTAATGGTGCGCTCACGCATGCCATCCAGCGTAGCGAGCGGGATGTGCTCACCTTCGTAGAAGATGTGCTCGTAGATCTCATCGGTGATCGCTAGCAAATCGTGCTTGCGGCAAACGCGGGCGATTCCCTCCAACTCGGCTTTCGTGAAAACCCGTCCCGTCGGGTTGTTGGGCGAATTGATGACGATCGCCTTGGTTCGCGAGCTTACCAGGGAGGAGAGGCGATCGGTATCGAGGCGGTAGTCGGGTGGCTCGAGCGGAAGGAATATGGGGACGGCTTGCGACAGGATCGCATCGGGACCGTAGTTCTCATAGAACGGCTCCAGGATGATCACCTCATCGCCGGGGTCGATGATGGCCAGCATGGTCGCAGCCATGGCCTCCGTCGCTCCGCAGGTAACGGTAACCTCCCGGTCGCCATCGACGGGCATGCCGTACCAAGACTCGTATTTGCTCACGAGGGCTTCGCGGAGGCTCGGGGAGCCCCAGGTGATAGCGTACTGGTTGACGTCAGCCATGATCGCTTCACAGGCCGCCTCCTTGATGAGCAAAGGAGCTTCGAAGTCGGGGAACCCCTGGGCGAGATTGATCGCGTCGTACCGGCGCGCCACACGGGTCATGTCGCGAATGACGGACTCTGTGAAGGAATGCGTCCGGTGAGCCGTGCGGGTGGCTGCTCCCTCTGCCATGGGCGATCGTTCCTCTGTCTGGGTTGTTCGAGGAGGCCAAGGGTAGGGCGGGAGCGCCCGACCTGCAATGCGTCGATCCGGGCTCAAGTGTATGTGCGAACGGGCATTGGCATGGAACCCTACGGCCCATTAGGATAGGAAACTTCTTGCACGCTCACTCTGGCCGCTCGAGTCGCTTTGCGCCTTTCACGTCTTTCAATGGCCATCGTTGGGCTGGGGCTGGTAGTTCCATACGCCGTCTCAGCGCAAGTGTCGCCCTTGCAGGTCGAAGTAAACGTGGGGACCGGCGTCTCGGTGCAGGAGTTCGCGGGGCGCGAGGGATTCGAGGGAAAGGCCGGAGACGGAGCGACCTTCGGTGTGCACTTCGCTCTGACCACGCGCAGTTACCTGACCTGGTACGTCGGGTTCAGCCAGCACCGCTTCGGGTGTGAAGGAGCGACTTGTGGCGCGGTGGACGATATCGTCACCACGAGTTGGGATATCGGGGCCCGCGTCAACCTGCTGGCAGGGCCCGTCATCCCGTGGATCCGGGCCGGGGTGGTGTCGCATGTGGCCGAACTCGATTCAACCGGCATACCGTTAGGGACCTCGATTCCTGTGACCGTTCGTTTGGAAAGCGACCGGGGCTGGGGATTCGAGGGCGGAGCGGGCTTGATGATCACGGTTGCCCCAAGGCTCGCGATCAACCCGGGAGTGAGATATTCGAGGGTCACGACCGGGTTCGACGGGGTGGGCGACCTCGCAATGAGGTTTCTCTCAGTCGACGTGGGGTTCGTGCTGGGATTCTGAGGTCGGCCGGGGTCTGGACCCGACGGGGTTGCTCACCTCACGCGAACCGTCAGACGGAACCGGACCGGGTCTCGCCCCCAATGGTCTTTAGAGACGGCACAACCTCCTCGAAGGCCTGGAGAATGTCAGGGTCGAATCGCGAACCCATGCCGTTCAGGATCTCCTCTACCGCCGCAGGCCAATCCCAGGCCTCTCTGAAAGCTCGCTTGCTCGTGAGCGCTTCCAGCGCGTCCGCCACAGCGACGATCCGAGCACCCAACGGGATGGCCGTTCCGGCGAGCCCGTCCGGATATCCGCTGCCGTCCCAGCGTTCGTGATGGCATTTCACGATGGCTAAGGCGGCCGGGTCGCTCAGGACCGGAGCCAGAAGGTCGTGCCCGGTCTTCGGATGCTCCCTGATCTCTTCCCATTCCGACTCGGTCAAGGTGCCCGGCTTGTTCAAGACGTCCCACGGTACCGCGATCATGCCGACGTCGTGTACCTCGGAGCCGAGGTGGAGGCTGTCGTGGTCGAGAAGCTCTCCAGCTGGATCGAGAACCCGAGCCAACTCCACCGCATACGCCGCGACGTACGTGGATCGGCCGATCTTGAACGAGTCCCTGGCCTCGGCACCCTCCACGAGGTAGCGCACGCCCTGGATTACCTTGTCCCGTCCGAGGTCGGCCGGCCCTTTCTCGGTGGCTGAGATGTCCGGACTGCCTTCTGCCGCTGTCGAAAGGCGGTCACGGCGGGCTAGCGCGTCCACGAGATGGGCTCGCAGCTCAGGCATCGTAAACGGCTGGAAGAGATGCCGGTCCGCACCGGCCGCCTGTGCCTGAGCCCCGACCCGCGCGTCGCTCGTGCCCGTGAGGGCTAGAACCTGTGTGATCGGCCAACGTGACTTCATAGAGCGGATCAAGTCCGGGGCTGGACCGGTGGATGCGTGAAAGTCCACCACCGCGACATCGTACTCTTGCTCGAGCTGATGCGATGCATCCTCGATGTCGGCCACCTCGGTCACCTCGAAGCCCTCACGGTTGAGGTAGGTCGCCACGAGTGCTCGCAGACGGGCGTCGTCGCCCACGAGGAGCAGACGACGACCGCCGCCGAACTGGGTGATGTGGTGTGGCAGGAGCGTGATAGGCGGTCGACCCTTGCCCAGGTCTGCCGCGCGGCGGGCAAATCCTGCGCTTCCCGGGGGAGCCGGGTGCCTCACGGTAGCGCCTTCCTGCTCGGTCCCCGTGGAGGTCTTACCGAACAGGCGGACACAATCGCGGCCCTCTCGCTTGGATCTGTAGAGTGCGTGATCCGCACCGGCCAGCAACTCGTCGGGCGTCTTTATCCCAGTATGGTATCCTGCCACGCCGGCGCTCACAGTCAGCGGGCCCCGGCCCAATCCTGCCGCTCTCAAACTGGCCCGCACACGCTCAGCGAAAACCATCGCTCCGTCGGATGAGGATTCGGCGAGGACCGAGAGGAACTCCTCGCCACCGAATCGCCCGGAGATATTCATCTGGCGGGTCGTCTCGAGCAGAACGCCCCCGAAAATCCTCAAGGCTTCATCACCGGCGGCGTGCCCGTAGTGGTCGTTGTATTCCTTGAAATTGTCGAGATCGAAGAGGACGACGGCGAGCGGACGGCCGCGCATGGCAGCTGCGAATTCATTCTCGAGCACGATTTGTACGCGCCGCCGATTGGGCAAGTGAGTAAGGTTGTCCGTATAGGCGAGGGCCTGCGCCTCCTGCCTCTGTTGGTGGAGTAGCTCTGCGAGCCACCCGATCCCGAGGCAGCCGCCGACAAAGGCGATCACGACTCCGATCAGGGTGTCCGGAATAGAGAGCCGTAGGGCGACGGCCACGACCTGAGTCACCGAGAGGGTTGCCATCCCGAATGCGAGCGCCGTGGCAGCGCCCCTCCAACCCCGGTAATACGCCAAGAGGAATGCCGGAATCAGCGCCAGGAGCCAAAGCAGGGCGCCGTACTCCCCGAGTGTGTCGGGAATGGCCAAGGCCCCGACGACGGGAATGCCCAAGGCGCCCAAGGAGAGGAGCAGGGCGCGGACGGGCACCGGGTCGATCGGAAGGTCGGTGGGGGCCTTCATCCGTAGAGGGTCATCCTTCGGTTGACGTGGTCGCTCGGGTTCACACCAACCTCTCTCGAACCCCCGGTACTCACCGATCTCCAATGTGATGGATTCTGGCCGGTTACGCACCTCTTGTGCGAAAGCCGATTCGTCGGTTGCTCGGCGCCCGCTGGCCGTCCATGTTCCGGCGGACTGTAAGGCAAAGCCCACCAGCTTAGCGAGATCGTAGACATCGAACCCGCGAGGTCCCCGCGAGATGAGCGTGCTGATTGGGAGGTCAGGCCTCCGCTCCACGGCTTCGCCGGCCACGGTGCCGATTTCAGCCCAAAGCTATCGGCCGGATACTTTCGGGCCCCGGTGCTGGCCCCATTGAGCGTCGACCGACGCACAGGGGGGAGCTGACACGTGCTTCGACGTGTATTGCTTTGGGGATCCGAGAACGAATTCCTCGCTAAGCGGCTTCCGCGATTCCGGTTCGTCAAGAGGGCTGTACAACGCTTCATGCCGGGCGAGGAGCTCGCCGATGCCTTGAGGGAGTCGTCGGCCTTGGCTGAGGCCAACAAGGGGACGCTGCTCACTCTTCTGGGCGAAAACGTCAACGAGGAGGCGGAATCGACTGAGGTCGTCCGGTCCTATCTCGAGGCGCTCATCGCAGCGGCGGACCGTTCGCTCGACATCGAGATCTCCGTGAAGTTGACTCAGTTGGGTCTCGACATCGATGAGAACCTGGCCGAGCGTAACCTGCGGGCGCTCGTCGAGTCGTCGGGGAAGCTGGGCCACATGGTTTGGGTAGACATGGAAAGCAGCGCTTACGTCGATCGCACGCTCGACCTCTACCGTACCGTAAGAGCGGATCACGCCAACCTAGGGATTTGTCTCCAGTCGTATCTCCGACGCACCCCCGAGGACCTCGAGGAGCTGCTCCGGTTGGGTGCCGCGGTCCGCCTCGTCAAGGGAGCGTACGCGGAACCACCGGACGTCGCGTTTCCCAAGAAGCATGACGTGGACGAGGCTTTCTTTGCGTTGGCCTGCAGGCTGATCGACGCCCAGCCTCCCGTACGCGGGGCGTTCGGGACTCACGACGGGGC
This sequence comes from Gemmatimonadota bacterium, assembly GCA_036986155.1. Lineage (GTDB taxonomy): Bacteria > Gemmatimonadota > Gemmatimonadetes > Longimicrobiales > Gaopeijiaceae > JACZXQ01. Next base: position 39,210 of record BTRA01000002.1, read on the forward strand.
GTTGGTGCGGAGAATCCAAGCAGCGGGGGAGGAGCGGGGGGTCGACTGGGGCCGGCTGGAGTTTCAGATGCTATACGGGATCGGCGTCCGCGACCAGGATCGCCTGGCTGCCGACGGCTACAGGGTTCGCGTACTCATCAGCTATGGGTCGGCCTGGTTTCCGTGGTATATGCGGCGTCTGGCTGAGCGACCGGCCAACCTCGCGTTCGTGCTGCGCAAGATGTTCTCGGCTTGATGAGGGTCCACCGCCCGGATCAGGACTCGGATCCGGCCCGCTGGAAGGCCCTGGGCGTGCTTTCGGCCGCCGTCCTCTTCGGCATGTCGATCTGGCTCACGGCGAGCGCGATCGCGCCTGAGCTTCAGCGAACCTGGGGGCTCACCAGCAGTCAGGTGGGTTGGCTCACCACGCTCGTGCAGTTGGGGTTTGTCTCGGGAACAGCGGTGGCTGCCATCCTCAACCTCGCCGACGTGGTACCGTCTCGCCGGTACTTCGCGGTGTCCGGTGTACTCGGTGGCCTCGCGAACGCCGCGATACTCATTGCGCCCGGCTACGGATCGGCACTCGTGTTCCGCTTCCTGACCGGATTCTTCCTCGCAGGCGTATATCCGCCGGCGATGAAAATGATCTCGACGTGGTTTCGCTCTTCGAGAGGTATGGCGATTGGAGCGATCGTGGGGGCACTGACTGTGGGCAAGGCGACCCCTTATCTGCTCAAGCTCTTCGAAGGATCAGGCCTCGCTCAAGTCATCGTGGGTTCCTCATCCGCCGCGGTCGGGGGGGCTGTGCTGGTCTTGATCGCGTATCGTGACGGCCCATACCCATTCCTTCGGCCGGCTTTCTCCTGGGGGCTGGTCATGAGAGTGATCAAGGACCGCCCGACCCGTCTCGCCACCGGCGGATACCTTGGGCATATGTGGGAGTTGTACGCTGCGTGGAGCACGATCGGACTCTTTTATGTGCAGTACTTCGGGGCTGAGGGGGGGCACTCCCCAGCCGCCGACCTCGCGGCCTTCGGCATGATCGCGGCGGGTGGATTGGGGGCTGTGATGGCGGGCTCCTGGGCCGATCGATGGGGCCGCGAGCGCACCACGATCTGGATGATGGCGATCTCGGGAGCATGTGCTCTGTCGATCGGATGGTTAATGGACGCCAGCCCCTGGATCGTCGTCCCCTTGGCGCTGATCTGGGGCTTCACGATTGTGGCGGATTCCGCGCAATTCAGCGCCATCGTGACCGAAGTGGCGCCGGAGGATGCGGTGGGAACGGCGCTAATGTTGCAGACCTCTGTCGGCTTCCTGCTGACAGCTGTGTCGATCCAGTTGACGGTCTGGCTAGCGGACGTGGCGGGGTGGCAGGTGGCGTACGGAATGCTAGCGATCGGACCGGTCTTCGGTATCGTCTCGATGGTGCGGCTGAGGCGGGTGCGCGCTTGAGGCTCATGCCTCTGCGGATCACGAAATCGCCAGGGCCCGGCTCTCGCTCGTGCCTCGCCCTCTAGCCGAGGCATCTCGGGATTCGTCGAGCCGGGGGGCCTCGGTTCGCTGGACTACGACCGAGCGGACGGCCGTCTTGTTCTTCGTTCTCTGGATGTCGACGGCTCGGCGGTCCTTCTCGATATGCTGCCAGCGTACCCCTCAGATCCGCGTCGCGAGTCACGTTCTCACGGTGATCCGCGTGCTCGGTCCCCGGAAGGGGCGGCCGCATGTTGCGATGGCCGGAGAACTGCGCGCGGAAGGGAGATCGCCCGGGCCGCACCCGCGAAGGCTGGTCGGCACCGGCTTGGCTCGGCAAGACCGCAGGTCAACCTCCCGGTGCCACAACCTCGACAGGCTGCCGAGAGTTCAAGGGCGTGCCGTTGAATGTCACGCTTCTGATTGAGAACACGAGTGATTCCGGTCTCCGCGGGGTGATGAGAACGTCGTAGATTTCTCCGACTCGGACCGTCTGCTGCGAGGGAACCGTCTCTTGTAGGTGCTCGGGCAGTTCGGCACCGTCCTTCGCCACCAGTGTCCATCGGTAGGGCCTACCGTCGGTCCGGAGCAATTCGAACGTCCCCGAGGGCCCGAGAGTGATGTTCATGAGTCGGAACCGGTAGGACTGGCGGGCCTCGAACTGCATCGGTGGTAGTTCTTTTCGCCCATTTACGACCGTTCCCTCCACGTTCGGGGCCGCACCGAGAATGAAGACCTTGTCGTGCTCCGGATCCCATTCCTGGACCTTTGGTAGGACCACGATGGGCCCGTAGAGCCCCGCTCCCTGTTGCCGGATGTCGCTCATATGGGTGTGATACATGAAGCTGCCCGGGCGGGGTGGGGTGAACCGCATCTCAAAACTGTCACTCGGCATGATGGGGGGGGGTGGGCATGCCAGAATATCCGCCGACGCCAACAACGCCATCAAATGGACTTTCGATCTCGAGCCCGTGCCAGTGTATCTGGGTCGGCTCAGGGCTTCGGTTGACGACCCAAACACTGGTGGGCTCACCTTCTCGCATGATCAGGGTCGACCCGGGAAGACGCACCGAGTCGGGTGCTGGATCTTCCGGCCCCTCGGCGAGAATGGGGGAAAAAGTGCGGCGGTACGGTGAGATCGCTTTGAGCTTCGTCCCGGGGGGTGCCGGTACGGAGTCCGAGTTGACGATCAATCGCATCTGGCGCCGTGGGCGTTCATCCGGAACCCAGTCTGGCGATGGATTGACGTACATTCCCATCATCAATCCCCCCATGCCTTCGACGACATGGGCGGCAGGGTCGTGTTGCGGCTCTCCCAGCAACTTCCGCTTGGTGACCTGTTCTCGATCGGCCGGTTGGTCGAGCGGCTTGTAGTTCGGTCCGACGTGACCGGAAATGTGGCAGTGAAAGATCCAACCCCCGGGCCGGTTGGGAGTCCAGGAAAGGGACAAAGTGGACCCGACGGCCATTTCCTCCGTCACCGCTTGGTGTTGTTGGGACTCCCAAAAGATCTCGTCGTGGTCGTTGTCCCCTTTCGCCTCGATAGTGTAGAAGAACCCATGAAGATGCATGGGGTGGCCACGCCCAGACGCGTTGATCAGGCGCCACCTCACCGTATCCCCCATACCGTATTCGAGACGTTTGGTATACGGCCACGGGCGGCCATTGATCGTCAAGATTGCCGGGGCGGATGGAAGCGTGCGTACGCCCAGGATCATGATAGCATCGATGGGTTCGGGCATGTCGGGACCGGTAATCACCAGAGCGCCCGTCAGGAAGACTCCCTCTCTCTGGTTGGCGACCAGGGGAGGAATGTCCACGGGACGTCGGGGTGAGACCCCCCCGACCCGAGCCCAGTAGTAGAACGTTCCCTCCGCGTCAGCGACGAATTCCTTGGCGGAGGTCTCACCGGGCCCGATGAGCCAGGGCTCCAGGGGCGTCGTTCGTCTCTCGCCCAGCCCGTGGACGATCAGGAGCGAGTCGAGCGTGTTCTCAATGGTGACATGGACTCGGGTGCCGAGCGGTGCGCGCAGGTAGGGCCCGGGAATCATCGGGTCACCGTCCCCTTCGGCGAAGGCATAGTTCATGAGGCCCGGCTCGTCCGGACCATAGGGCCGCCAGTCGGCCTCGACGGCTTTCAACTCCACCGTGAGGACTCCATCGTGCAACTCGCCCGCGGGTGCCTCGTTGTCATGGAACCGCGCGAGCGGCAAAGACGCCGTCGCCACTGTGGTGTGGCTCGTGGGGCTTGAATGGACCGTCGGCGCGGTGATTATGACCATACAGGACAAAGCCACCGCCGAGAGGCGAGAGTTCATAGGCACAGGGGCGGCTCCCGTGTAATAAGGGGGACGGTGGTCGACGTAATATGCTGAGGGCGGCCGGGGGATTGCAAGGAAGTTGGGAGAGACGAGCGAGGTAGGGTGGTCAACTGTGCCTGACCAGGCATCCGACACCACGGCCCGCCAGGTCGAGAGTTGTACCGCCACGAGGGTGGCGGAATGCCGAGGCACATGGACCTCATCCCTGTTCTGGCGGATAGTGTGCGGACACGTACTTTGCCATGAGTCGCGCAGAACGCTCCGGGAGGCCCCCTATTCCTGCGACTCGATGGGGGCACCCCACAAGACCGCCATCGCTTCGGCGTAGTCTACTAGCTCGGGGGGCGCCTCCAGGGCTTTGGGCACGAAGACGTAGGCATTTCGGCCAGGAAATGCACCCAGGATCAAGGCGTTTTTCTCCGGACCGAGGTCTCTCACGAATAATATTCCACTGCCGCCTAGGCCCGGCAGGTCCCCTTGCCATAACAGGGGCGCGAGAGCCACCGCGCCGAAGCGGTCGGACCTCAGCTCGCGAACGCAGGAAGGCGTGAGGACCTCACCGGGTCGCACGCGCACGGTCGTGCCTGGCGCGGGAGATCGGCGCTCGATCTCGGAGGGGATCCCGGACGCCTGTTGAAGATCCACCGGGGGGAGTTCGACGTCCGACTCTCGACGCCTCACCACGGCCTCCCGCGCCTCGGCGAACCGGTGCAGTGCGCAGTTGGTGTTGCGCCTAAGCGCGGAGATCACGCTGTCCTGACGCATGCCGCCGGCGCCTTGAAGCGTGGCGCTGATGCGCTCGTTCCAAGACGAATGTGTGAAGATGATCGCGGGGCCGGGCTCCGGCGTCTCGGGTACGGTGATGCGAGACAGGGATTCGTCGGTCCACGAATAGGTCGACCACCTGGTGGGGATTCCCAGCGCCGGAGCAGCCGCGAGGGCGGCTACGAAGCTCCACGCTGCCACGTTCCGCAGCCCTCCAGCAAGCGGCGTGTCGTCGGACGTCCGTCGACTCAACTCCACGGCCCCGAGGGCCGCCAGGGCGATCCAAGCCGGGGCCGCTTCGAAGAGCATCCTGGTCGCGTGAAACCAGTAGACGAGGTTGCCGACGACAGGAAGCAGTGCCCAAGCGATCAGAAGCGGAACACCCTTGGGCAGCCTCGGAGCGATGAGCAGATAGAGTCCGACTAGCGCTGTCAACGGAATGGACGTCTCGAGGAATTGCACTCCTACGGCGAGCGTGTCGGTCGAGGTGAAGCCAATGGCTTCGGTGAGGCCATAGGGATAGCCCCACGGATCACGATGGAATCCAAGACCGTGGTCACTTCCGAAGGCGGCGAGGTACCCGAAGGTGGTTATTCCACCGAAGAGGCGGTAATTGAACCAACCCAGCAGGACGGCGAAGGGCGCTCCGCCGATCAGTGTGGCAGCCGCTCTTCGGAGCAGCCATGGGCTGGAAGGCCCCATGCCGTCATTGGAGTGGTCGGCGGCGGCCGAGGCTGCCTTGGGAACCCATATCCCTAGCGTAAACAGGCCGCCGAGGATCAACCCGATGAGAGGCCGAGAGGAGACCATTGCGCCGATCGCAGCGCCGGTCAGAACACCCCAGCTCGCTCGCCCGTCGCGCGCACGAAGGGCGGAGTAGAGAACCAGCGACCCCAGGGCCCCTGCCGACAGGTGGCTCAACGCCCCCCCTCCCAGGAATACCAGGAACGGGCTCACAGCCACGAGGAGCGCGGCCAGGCGTGCGGTCGCAGGTCGGTCCGGCAGGAGCCGGGGTAAGGACAGCGCCACCAATCCGGCGATGGCTCCGAGTGACACCGCGCCGACGAGCCAGGGTGTATCCATCGCTATGAACAAGGCCAGAAAGGCGAGGTGGGTGGGCGGATATTGCGACACCCATCCCTGGTCGACCAGCAGTGTATTGGGGATCAGCCACGCCTCGGGCACGACAGGCAAGACGCCGGCCAAACTTCCTGCGGCCATGTAGCGGGCTTGAATGGTGGATGCGATCTCGTCGACGTTGGTGAACAGGCCCAGGTACAGGTAACGCCACGTCAGGAGCGCGAGCGCGGCGGCTAGGACGGACATCGCGGTCGCGAACACGGGCAGCTTTGGCGCACACAGCAGATCGCCCACGCGCCTCGACACCGCTCGCAGAGGTCCATCCTTGAGCAATGCAGCCAGAAGGACACCGACGAGGAGGGTGCTGAGAGTCCCCCACCAGGCGAGTTGCAGGGTCACCTCGGCGATCTCGACGCTCGCCACGCGGAATGGGGCCTCGACGGTCGTGTCGAGCAATCGGTAGATCGGCAGAAAAGAAAGAGCCAGGAGGAGGCCGCCCAGCACGCGTCTCGCGAACGTTCGAGTGTTCTGGTTGGAACTCACGTCATGTGGTCTCTCACTCATCCCCGAACGTCGCCAGCCGCTAGACCTTCGGGCCTCGCCTCGCCAGGCGGCGCGACGCGGAGGGTCACACCGAGACACCGCGCGGGGTGACCGCCCACTCGACAAGACTGAGCACCGCGTCCACGCCAAGCGCGAGTAGGGCTGCCGGAATGGCCCCCGCCAGGATCATGCGAGTATCCGACAGGGCCAGGCCCGCCACGATCGGATCTCCCAGTCCGCCGGCACCGATGAAGGCCGCCAGGGTGGCGGTTCCCACTGTGATCACCCCAGCGGTGCGTATCCCGGCCATTATCACGGGAGCCGCAAGCGGGAGTCGAACGTAGCGGAGGATCTGCCCTTCGGTCATCCCCAGTGACCGAGCGGAGTTGACGGCCACCGGGTCGGCATCGCGAATGCCGGTATAGGTGTTGCGGACAATGGGGAACAGCGAATAAAGGAAGAGTGCCACCACAGCTGGGATTACGCCGATCCCCAACAACGGGATCATGAAGGCCAAGAGCGCAATGGAGGGAATGGTCTGAAAAAGGCCCACGGCCCGGATGGCGCCCTCAGCGCCGACCCGGGCCCTCTCGAGGAGTAACCCGAACGGCACGGCTACGAAAATGGCTCCGGTAAGGGAGGCCATCACCAGCCACAGGTGGCGAAGCGTTAGGTCGAGTGTCTCCCCGCGCCTGGCCCAAAAATAGGACATGAAGGAGTCGGTAGGTGACGTCGACCGTCCACGGATGGTTCTTATGGCCGGTCCCTCGACGAGGCCCAGCACCCGGAGCGCATCCCGGGCAACGTCCTCCAGCGCCTCTCCTTCCACCTCGAGGCGGCGGTTGAGGCTGCGCATCGTCTCCACGTCGATGATACCCGCCAGTTCCGAGAGGGCACGGACGGCTTCGGGACGGTTTTCCCAGAGCCGGCGGCTCATCAAGGGTGCCGCCTCGTAGGGTGGGAAGAAGCCACGATCATCGGTCAGGACCACCAGGTCATAGCGCTCGATCTGTCCGTCGGTCGAATATCCGTCGATGACGTCCACGTCACCGCCGGCCAGCGCTTGGTACTTCACCGCCTGGAGAAGCGAGCGCACCTCCATGGTGCGGAGCCCGTAGGCCTTCTCAAGGCCAGGCAGGCCATCTCCCCGGCCGATGAAGTCCGGTGTGAAACCGCCGATATAGCCCGGCGCAACCCGGGCCAGATCGGACAGGGTACGCAATCCGTCTCGCTCGGCGGTCTCACGCCTTACCGCAATCGCGTACGTATTCTCGAACCCCAGCGGTGGCATCCAGTGGATGCCCCAGCGCTCACGGAACGCAGTTGCCACGCGCCGAAAGACTTCTTCGGGCGTCCCGCTCGGCTCCTCGTTCAGGATCGCTACGAGCCCGGTTCCGGTGTACTCAGGGTAGACGTCGATCGCTCCGGCCCGCAGTCCCTGGAACGCGATCTCGGTGGCTCCAAGGCCTAGGCGCCGGACCACTTCCATACCCCGGCTTTCCAGCAATTGGGCGAAGATCTCCGCTAGCAGGAAGGATTCGCCGAAAGGCTTTGAAGCGACGACGATGGCCCGCTCTCGAGCATCCAGAGTGGCGGTCTCGGCTTGACTCGACATACTGTCGGCCGGCACCACCTGCATGGCAACGGCGAGGATCACCGCTGCGGTCATACGTCGACCTCTACACCGGCCCGGGCGAGCAACTCCTCGACGTACTGGGTGGCAGGCGTCCGACACAAGATTCTCGGGTCCGCGACCTGGTCGATCTTCCCGTCGCGAAGGACCGCAACCCGGTCAGCGAAGCGCACTGCGGCTCGGAGGTCGTGCGTAACCATGAGCGCCGTGACGCCGATCTCGTGGAAGAGGGACCGCACGGACTCGAGCAGTTCGGAACGGGTGATTGCGTCCAGGGCGCCGAACGGCTCGTCCAGGAGCACAATGTCCGGCCGAGCCGCGAGCGCCCGGGCCAGAGCGACACGCTGCCGTTCACCGCCGGAGAGCTCGCGGGGATAGCGATGGCCGAACTCGGCGGTCTGAAGGCCTACGAGGTTCAAGGCGTCGCGCGCCATACCCTTACGATCGTCCATATGCCGAAGCCAGGGTACCAAGGCGACGTTGCGCAGCACGGTCCAATGCGGCAGCAGCCCGCCGTCTTGTTGGACGTATCCGATCGAACGGCGCAGTTTTACTTCGCTGAACGACATGACGTCCTTGCCCTCCACGCGCAGGATGCCCTCGTCTGGACGGACCATGCGATTGAAGGTCTTGAGCAGCGTTGTTTTGCCGGCGCCGCTCTCGCCCACGAGAGCAACGCGCTCACCCCGGCCTACCACGAGCGAGAGACACTCCAGCACCGGAGCCCCCGAGAACCTCTTAGTGACGTCTCGGGCCTCGAGCGCCAGATCCGGCCTTTCGGACGCGTTCAGCATGCCTCTATGACAGTGCGTAGCGGTCCAGGCGCATCACCAGCGTCTGAAGGCCTTCGGCGAACGTGGGGTGTACCATCTCGGCGTCGACGATGGTCTGCAAGGTCGCGCCGGCCTGCATGATCATGGAAAAGATATGGATGAGCTCTCCGGCCTGAGCTCCCAAGATGACGGCGCCCAGAATCTTCTCTGTGTCCGGATCGACCAGCACCTTCATCATGCCGGAGGGCTGCCGTGTCTCGACGGCTCGCGCGACTCGACCGAACGGCATCGTCGCGACCTCATAGTCCAGACCCGCCTCCTCGGCCTCGCGTTCGGTAAGCCCCACGCGTGCCAACTGCGGGTCGGTGAAAGCCGTGGACGGTACGAGTCTGTCCTTCCGGGTTCGGCGCTGATTTCCCTCGAGAAGATCGAACAAGATACGGTGATCGTCCCACGATGCGTGTGTGAAGAGCGGGCCACCGGTGACGTCGCCCACCGCGTAGATCCCGGGAACGCTGGTGTGGTAGTGATCGTCGACGACTATATAACCACGTTGGTCCAGTTCCACTCCCGTTTCATCACACCCGAGCGAGTCGGTGTTCGGCGCTCGCCCAACGGCCACGAGCAGGTGAGACCCATCGATGACACCGCTACCTTCGAGATGAACACGCACTCCGGCATCCGTCGCCTCGATTCGCTCCGCTCGGGCGCCCAAGTGTAGTCGAATACCCTCCTGTTCGAACACCTCGGCCAGGGTCTCGGTCACGTCGTGGTCTTCCCGCGGGATCAAGTGATCCGCCAGATCGACAATGCTTACCTCTGCCCCGAAGCGGCGATAGGCCTGACCGAACTCACAACCGATGTACCCGCCTCCGAGAACGATGAGGTGGTCGGGCACCTCCGCGAGGTCCATTACGTCTTCGTTGGTGAGATAGGGGACCTGTTCGAGTCCCGGTATCGGAGGAACCGACGGACGAAGGCCGACGTTCACGATGATTGTGTCGGCGCGGTATTCTTCACCGCCCGCTCCCACCAGCCCGGGACCGAGAAGCCGGGCATGCTCCCGCACGAGCGTGAGATTCTCTGCGTGCTTCTCGACGTTACGCTCTACTCCCGAGCGCCACATCTCAACGATCTTGTTCTTGCGTGCGACCACGGCCGCCATGTCGATCCTGACCTCACCCGTTTCCACCCCGAACTCTGGTCCGCGGCGTGCCCAATGGGCGGCGTCGGCGCTCGCGATGAAGGTCTTGGTGGGGGTACAGCCCACATTGACGCACGTGCCGCCGAGGGCCGAACCTTCGAAAAGGATCACTCTCTTTGCTGCTCGAGACAGGCGGTAGGCGAGAGGTGCGCCGGCCTGGCCGCTACCGATGATGATCACGTCGGCGGTCATATGCGTCCTTCGATCCCGAGTCCGGTGGGATGGAACTACATGGTCGATCCTGAACGGTTGGCGCGCGTACCGCAATAGTCGGCGGGGGCGACTCGGGTGTCACCCGCCCCGGTACTGGAGGGGCTGCACCGGTGAGGTGCCTCGGGTTACCTTTCGCCCTTCCGAGCCGGCATCGCGCGCGTCCAACCACCAGGGCGAACATGAATCTCCACATCGGGCGTAGCCTCGACGTGTCAGAAATCGCCGAGCTACTCGCGGAGGCGCGGGCACGCACTCTTATGCTCATCAGCCGCATCTCAGAGGATGACCTCCGCCACCAGCATGACTCCCTCATGAGCCCGATCATCTGGGACCTCGGACACATCGCACACTTCGAAGAGGTATGGCTGGTCGATCGCTTGGCCGCGGGTGGAGGGGAGTCGGAGGGTCTTCACGGAATCTATAACCCGTTCGAGACCCCGAGAGCGGATCGGGGGGACTTGCCCCTTCCGACGCTGTCCGAGTGCCTCGATTTCATGGGGACCGTGCGCCGCTCCGTATTGGGGCGACTCCGTTCCCTGGACCTGGCCTCCGGCGACCCGCTTCTCCGAGACGGTTTCGCGTTCCGGCTCGTGCTTCAACACGAGTATCAGCATAACGAAACGATCCTTCAGACTCTGCAGCTCAAGTCGGGCGACCCGTACCCGGCCATGCGTGCGTTCCCAGTTCCAACCGGGTCCGGCGACTCGGGCTCCGGCGGTGGCTCGATGGTCACGTTCCCGGGCGGCGAGGTCACGATCGGCACGGACGATCGGAGTGCAGCGTATGACAATGAACGCCCAGAGCACACGATGGACGTGGCTCCGTTCCGGATCGATGTCACGCCGGTGACCAACGGTGCCTATAAAGAGTTCGTCGAGGCAGGTTGTTACAGGGATGAGGGGCTGTGGGATGAAGCGGGACGTGCATGGCTCAACGATTCCCAAGCCGAGGCTCCGAAGTATTGGGAGCGCGTGGACGGGGTGTGGAATACGCGGGTGATGGATCGGTCGGGACCGGTGGATCCGACCCATCCGGTGTGCCACGTTTGTTATCACGAGGCGGCTGCGTTTGCACGGTTTGCCGGAAAGCGGTTGCCCACCGAGTTCGAGTGGGAGGCGGCGGCTTCCTGGGATCCGGCGGCGGGCGCGGCACGGACGTATCCATGGGGTGAGGCGCCGGTCACGCACCTTGTGGCCAACGTGGACGCGCTCTCGTTCCAGACCACGCCGGTATGGAGCTATCCGGACAACGTTTCGCCCATTGGGTGCTATGGCATGATCGGAGACGTCTGGGAGTGGACGGCTTCCGACTTCGAGGGCTACCCGGGCTACCAGACGTTTCCGTACAAGGAGTATTCGGAGGTCTTCTTTGGTGATCAGTACAAGGTCTTACGTGGAGGCTCGTGGGCATCACGAAGCGGGGCGCTCCGGACTACGTTCAGAAACTGGGACTTTCCCATAAGGCGACAGATTTTCAGCGGATTCAGGTGCGCGGCGGATGACTGACCGCCCCCGTGAGCTGATGTCGGCGGACGTTCAGTGGGGACTGGCCCAGCCCCAGAAACAAATCTCGTCCAAGTATTTTTACGATACGAAGGGCTCCGAGTTGTTCGAGGAGATCACTCGGCTGCCCGAGTACTACCCGACGCGTACGGAGCGCGAGCTTCTACTGACCCACGCGGTTGGGTGGCTCGAGGTGATCTGCCCGGTGACGCTGGTGGAGCTCGGGGCCGGAAGCGCCCGGAAGACCCGTATTCTGCTCAACGCCATGCACGCCGCGGATTCACAAGCCTGGTACGTGCCGGTGGACGTCGCGGGAGACTTCATCCATGCTACCGCAGGCGAACTTCGCACCGAGTACCCATCACTCGAGGTACACCCGGTCGTGCAGGACATCGCAGACCCGCTCCACTTCGCTGCCGATCTCCGGCGACCTGTTCTGTTCGCCCTCCTCGGGAGCACGATTGGGAACTTCGAGCGGGATGCCGCCGTGGACATGCTCTCCAACGTGCGACGGGCGATGTCGGCAGGGGATCACTTTTTGTTGGGAGCGGACCTTCAGCCCGGGCCGAGGAAGTCGACCGAGCGTCTGACGGCGGCCTACAATGATTCGGCCGGGGTGACGGCGGCGTTCAATCTGAACATCCTCACGGTCATCAATCGTGGTATCGGCACGGACTTCGACCCGGACTGTTTCTCTCATCGAGCCGGCTACGACACTGACGAGGGCCGGATCGAAATGCATCTCCTTTCATGTTCGGACCAGGAGGTGCACTTTCCGAGCGGAGAGGCGGTCCGAATCGGTAAGGGCGAGACGATCCGAACGGAAATCAGTTGCAAGTACGATCTGCCAACAATTGAGGCGTTGTTCGGGGCGGCCGGATTGTCGGTAGATCGGTGGTTCCAGGATCCCGATGGACTCTATGCGTTGGCGGTAGGGAAGCCCGAGTCCTGATCCTCCTTACCTAGAAAGTGCTCAAAGCACGTATCGTAACATCTTTGTCTGTAATAAGTTCCACGACATGATGATGGGCCACCTCCTGCCATTCCGTGCTCTTGTCGAGAGGCTCCGAAGCCACCAAGGTGCCAGGTGCCAGCAGGGAGGAGGCCTCCGCCAGGTATAGCGAATTGCTCCGGTCGAGCGATCCGGTCCGGGTAATTGCGGCGGACTCTCCATCCGTGAGTGCCATGTTGAGTTGTGCGTCCAGTCCCTCTCGATTGACGGTGTCGATGGTGGTTCGTGCAACCGCCGCGAGGGCCGCACTGAGCGAGAGCCCACGCTCGAGTGCTCCCAGTGCCATCAGAAAGAGTGTTTCCGTATCGCTGGTCCCTTGAATCTCGCCATATAGCGGGTCGGGCACGTCGCGCCGGAGTTCCCGCATGAAGCGGGCCCGAAACTCTCTCACGTAGCCATTCAACGTGAAGGTCCATCGATCCAGGATCATCGGAGCGACCTCTGCGAGACCGTACGGCATGCCGGGCGAGGCATTCCTGACCCCCGCAACGGCCATGGTCGAGCGTACGGTTCCCAGCATTTGTTCGAGATCCTGGTTCTGCCAAACCGGGCGGTCGTCCGCAACCCGAACCGGCCGTCCTTCGTGGTACCAAGCGACCGCATAGCCGTCCGCGTTGAGGGAGCCGTCCATCAGCTCCTTTGGACGAAAGCTCTGATCATGGAGCGAATGCTCGCCACCGTACATCACGGGCGCTACGGGCGCTCGTTCTCCGGCGTACACCACTATGCGGCACATTCAGGTCTCCAGCCCATCTTCGTGCGTCAGGAGCGAAGCCAGCTCGGCGGTGCCGACGTTTCCTCCACTCAGGATAGCGACCACCGGACCCCGATCGGTGGGAATGCGTCCGGAGAGCAACGCCGCCACGGCGGCCGCTCCCGCGGGCTCGACCAGGAGCTTCGTCCGGGTCAGGATGAGGCTGAGCGCCTCTCGGATCTCGTCATCGGTAACGAGCACGATGTCTTCCGCCAGCTCGCTCAGGATCGCGAACGTCAGGTCACCTGCCATTGGTGGCGCGAGACCGTCGGCTATCGTGTCTACACGGTCGAGCCTCGCGGGGGACCCTTGATCGAAGCTCCTCCGCATCGCGCAGGCGCCCTCGGGCTCCACGCCGTAGAGTCTCGCCTCCGTTCCGGTCGCCGCCAGCCCGAGGGCGATCCCGGAGGCAAGGCCACCCCCGCCTACGGGCACTACCACGATCGCCAAATCTGGAAGCTCCTCCACGATTTCGAGTCCGGTGGTCCCTTGACCCGCGATCACCAATGGATCGTCGAAGGGGTGCACGAAGGTCAGTGCCCTCTGCTCCGCCAGGTCATGACATTTCTCAAAGGCCTCGTGCACGTTGCCGTGGATCACGACCTCGGCCCCGTAGGATCGACTGGCTTCGACCTTCGCTCGGCTCGCGCCGTCGGGCATCACCACGGTGGCCCGCGCACCCGTTTCACCAGCGGCCCACGCCACGGCTTGGGCATGATTACCCGCGGAAACAGTCACGACCCCTCGCTCCCGGGCCTCGCGGTCGAGCAGCAACAACTGATTCAACGCTCCCCTCACTTTGAAGGATCCCGTCTTCTGGAGGTTCTCGCACTTGAGATAGAGCGGAGCCCCGATCCGGTCGCTCATGCTCCGCGTGCCCACAAGCGGTGTGCGGTGCACACGCTGGGCGATTCGCGCTGCGGCGGCTGAGACGAGATTCGGGTCTGGGAGCGTGGACACGCGGCTCGGTTCCTCTTTGTGTGGAGGCGTTTTCAGTGTTCGCCGGAGTTCGGCGCCCACATTACACCGTGCGAAGGATCGGCGAAACCTGCAGTTCGAGGGAATGAATAACATTGCAGGGGAGAAATCAGACGTATACTTTGGCCACGGAGCGGTTGATAGCGCTCATGTCCACGTCCAACCGTCCAGAACCGGATACGGGATGCGGCGGGGATCCAACCTAGACGAACGCATGGAGCGCCCTACCGTTTTCGACATCCACAGACTCGAATCGAAAGGCCATTCAATGCGAAGCAAGCTTTGTTTGAGCACACTCGGTGGGTTCCTTCTGCTCACCATTCTCTCGGTGCCGGCTTTCGCCCAGACCGGGACGCTCACGGGCACCATCACGGACGCCGAAAGCTCCGCTCCGCTTGCGGGAGTCAGTGTCGAAGTCCTAGGAGGGGGCGGACAGGCGCTCAGCAATCCATCAGGCCAGTTCCGCTTGAGCGTGCCGGCGGGCACCCACACGGTCGTGGTCTCGAACCTCGGTTACCGGGAAGCCTCATATGACATCAGGGTGACATCCGGGGCCACCACGACGCTCGACGTCGTGTTGACCTCCAACGTGTTCCTGCTGGATGGTATCACGGTAACTGGGGGAAGACGGCCGCAGAAGGCGACGGAGTCCACCAACACGACGATTACGATCGGTGAGGTCGAGATCGCCGAACGTCCGACCACGACGCCTGTGGACCATCTTCGCGGGACGCCGGGCGTGGACATCATCACCCAGGGGGTTCAGTCCACCAATGTGGTGCTCCGTGGATTCAACAACATCTTCTCGGGCGCCCTCCACGCTCTCACGGACTATCGCCTCGCAGGAGTGCCGTCCCTGCGCGTGAACCTGCTCCACTTTGTGCCCTCCACCAACGAAGACCTCGAGCGGATCGAGGTCGTGCTGGGGGCGGGGGCGGCGCTCTACGGGCCGAATACGTCCAACGGCGTGCTCCACATGCTGACCAAATCTCCGCTGAAAAACCCGAAGACGACGGTGTGGCTCGGTGGTGGCGAACGGTCGGTGTTCGAGGCGGGTATCAGGACGTCGCATCTTATCGGGGAGAACTTCGGCTTCAAATTCTCCGGGGAGTACATCAGGGGTGAGGACTTCGCATTCAACGATCCGACCGAGGACAGTTTCCGCGCCCTCGCAGATTCGGATCCCGGCGCGTTCAAGGCGGAACTCCTGGCGCGGGGTGTCAGCCTTGAAGACGCCAACATAGCCCTTTCTCGGGTAGGAATCCGGGACAATAGCTTCGAGCGGTTCAGCGGAGAGGTTCGGGCGGATTGGCAGTTCGCTGAAGACGGCACGTTGGTGGTGCAGAGCGGCCGAACCAGCGCATCCGGCGTCGAACTCACCGGACTGGGGGCGGGTCAGACGGAGGACTGGATCTACTCGTACTACCAGGCTCGGCTCAACAAAGGTCGTTTCTTTACTCAGGTGTATCTCAACACCACCGATTCGGGCAACAGCTTTCTGCTCCGGGATGGGGCCCCCTTGGTCGACAAGTCTAGACTCTTCGTGGCTCAGATCCAACACGGATTCGCGACGGACGACGGGCGTTTCGATCTGACCTATGGGGTGGACTATTTCCATACCGATCCCCGAACGGCCGGCACGATCAACGGCATCAACGACTCCGATGACACGATCGATGAGCTCGGAGCGTATGCTCAGGCGGAAGCGGGCGTGACCGACAAGTTGAAGCTGATTGTGGCCGGCAGGTGGGACAAGCACTCGGAACTCAACGACAACGACTTCTTGGGGACGGACGGCGACGTCTTTTCGCCCCGTGTCGCACTCGTGTTCACCCCGGCGGAAAACCAGAGCTTCCGGGCCAGCTTCAACCGCTCTTTCTCGACTCCCACGACGCTGAATTTCTTCCTGGACATTTCGGCGGGCCGCTTCCCGAATCCCGCACTGGCGGCGTTGGGATACCGGCTGCGAGCGCAGGGGCCCAACAACGGGTTCAGTTTCCAGAATTCCAACGGATCGCTGGTAGGCATGCGTTCACCCTTCAATCCGGGCGGCCCGGGCCAGCTGTTGCCGGCCTCTACCCCTGTTCTCTGGCAGCTGGCTATGGGAGTGCTCGCGGCCCAGGCGCCGCCGTCGTTACAGCCCCTTCTACCACTTCTGGCCAGTCTACAACCGAGCGACTCGGACATCGGGATCATGCTGCTGAACTTGAACGACCCGAATAACCCGACGCCATTGCGTCCTGGCGCCATTCCGGATATCGGCAAGTTGAAGGAGAGCACCTCGACGACTCTCGAGCTCGGTTACCAGGGCGTGCTCAACAATTCTCTCTTGATTGCGGCGGATGTCTGGTACTCGAAGAAGAGAGACTTCGTCTCACCGCTCACGCTCGTCACCCCCCTGATCCTGTTGAACGGGCAGGATATCGCGGCGTTCATCGGACCGTTCGTCGTACCGGCGCTCCTCGCCCAAGGTCTCGACCTTGCCACGGCCACGGCGACAGTGGGACAGATCGCCACTACCATGGCGACGGTTCCGCTCGGAGCGGTGTCGTCGCCCGGAGTGGACGCCTCCGGCGCCGACCTGCTTGTGACCTACGTGAACGCGGGTACCGTAGACATGTACGGCGCCGACCTCGCGATCAAGTGGTTCGTGACCGACCAGTGGACTGTCGGGGGGAGCGCCTCGTGGGTCAGCGACGATTTCTTCGCTGATAAGGCGTTTGCCGCTCAGCATGGACTCGATGTGGAGGTCGAGAACGGGATCGCCCCGATCGCACTGAACGCGCCCGACTTCAAGGGGAGCGCCTCGCTCGGTTACCGCGATGTCCGCAGCGGATTCAACGCGGAGGCTCGCGTGCGCTTCCAGTCGGGCTTCCCAGCCATTTCCGCGGGCTTCGTCGGCACGGCCTGTCTCACGGGGGGAAACGGAGCCGTGAACGAAGAGTCGTGCGTGGATAGCTATCAGATTGTCGACCTGACGGTGGGGTACAAGGTTCCCAACAGTCAAGCCACGCTTCAACTCACCGTCAGCAACCTGCTCGATACGGGCTACCGGAGCTTTGTCGGCGTGCCGAACATCGGCCGCGTGCTCATGGCGCGCGTCAAGTACGACGTTTTCTAAGGACTGCTGCCGTAGGCGTGTCGGCTGCGAATTGGAGTTTCAAGGGGATGAGTCGGGGCTCGGGATTTCTTCCCGAGCCCCGTTCGTATGGCGGCCTGCCCGACCTCTCGCTAGGATCTCGGGATCCGTGAAGCAACCACACGGATTGTGTGCAGGAACCCAAGGGAGTCGTGTCGCAGCGTGAGCTTCGACGCGACGTCCCTCAAGGAGTCGGTAGACGTTGCAGTGGAAGGGGGAATGGTGGGAAAACAAACAAGACAAGTGACGATCCTCGAGCTCATCAAGGAACATCGAGTCGGCAGCCAGGAAGCTCTCCGAGAGCGTTTGCAGCATCGTGGGATCAATGTGACCCAGGCGACCCTGTCTCGGGACATACGGGAACTCCGTGTGGTAAAGGTGCAGGACGCAGAGGGCACGCCCAGATATCGGAAGCGGGAAGAGTGGGAGCACGCGCCGCCACTCCCGACCCTGCTTCCCCTGTTGTTCCTCTCTGCGGAGGGGACGGATAACCTGCTGGTGGTGAGAACGACCTACGGCGGAGCCAAGGCGGTCGCCATCGCGATTGATAGCGAAGAGTGGCCAGAGGTGCTGGGCACCATAGCCGGCGATGACACGATTTTATTGATTCTCAAGAATGACGACGACATGCCCGTGGTAGAGTGCCGGCTGTCCGAACTCGCAGGAAATCCGTGCTGAATCGGAGGCCGTCCCTCGACCCTAAAAAAGCATGCGGAGGTGCGGTATTGTTCTGTATTGACGCGGGTTGACAAGGGGTCGGGTTTATCGTATTCATTTCTATAGACATACAATAAATATTCGGTTTGACTGAATATTTTGGATTTAGTGTCGGGACCGGGAGTGGGAGTCAAGACGGCTCGTCCGTCACCAGCGCTTTGGCGGGAAGTGGCTGGTTCCTGCTCCCGTCCCGCGCTTTTTTTTGTGCTATGATCTCGCCTGATTCCTTAACCGCCTAGGGGCACCGCCGATGGCACTCAAAGTTGTTCTCGGATACTCCGGTGGGCTCGACACCTCTGTCGTCGTGCCGTGGCTCCGCGAGAATTACGACGCCGAAGTCATATGTGTGGCGGCCGACGTTGGACAGCCGGGAGGGCTCGAGGGCCTGGCAGAACGGGCAGAGGCTACAGGTGCGTCTCGGTTCTTCGGGGAAGATCTCAAACGAGAGTTCGTCGAGGAATTCGTCTGGCCCACGTTGCGCTCCGGGGCGGTTTACGGCCGCAAGTATCTGCTGGGAACCTCCATGGCGCGGCCTATCATCGCCCGCCGCATGGTCGAGATCGCGCGTTCGCTCGATGCCGATGCCCTCGCCCACGGTTGCACCGGAAAGGGTAACGACCAGGTCCGGTTCGAGCTCACCTTCATCGCACTGGCTCCCGACTTGAAAGTCATCGCTCCGTGGAGAGAGTGGGATCTTCACTCACGGGAGGAGGCCCTGGTCTACGCCCAGGAGCGAAACATCCCGATGGATGGGGTCGATGCAAGCAAGCTCTACTCTCGGGATGAGAACCTATGGCACATCTCTCACGAAGGGGGCCCGCTCGAGGATCCGGCTTACGAACCTGATGAATCGGTCTACATGTGGACGCTCTCGCCCGAGTTGGCTCCGGACAAGCCCGAGTACGTTGAGATCGGTTTCGAGGAGGGCACGCCGGTCTCGGTGAATGGCGCCCACCTCGGCGCGGTGGCTCTCCTCACCACCTTGAATTCAATCGGGTCGCAACACGGCGTCGGCCGTATCGATCTCGTGGAAGATCGCCTGGTGGGCATGAAGTCACGAGGATTATACGAGACGCCGGGTGGAACGATCCTCTACACCGCGCTACGAGAACTCGAGCAACTGACGCTCGATAGGAGGGCGCTCGCCATGAAGGACGCCCTCGCGGCGCGTTACGCCGACCTCGTCTACGAAGGGTGGTGGTGGACGCCGGAACGCGAGGCGCTCGACGCGTTCGGGAATGTCCTCATGCGCACGGTCACCGGATCGGTTCGCGTCAAGCTCTACAAGGGGTCCGCGAGCGTCGTCTCTCGAACCAGCCCTCACTCGCTGTATGATCTAGGCCTCGCCTCGTTCGGAGAGTCGGACACCTACGACCACGGGGATGCGGCTGGATTCATCAAGCTATTCGGCTTGCCGGCCCGTGTGGGTGGGGATCGCGATCGGGCCTCGGAGAACGCGCGCGAGCGGGTCAGGGAGTTGCTCGACGCTTCGGTGGGTCGGTAGGCCGGTGCACGGACCGGAACGACCCTTGTGGGGCGGTCGTATCGAAGGTCGCTTGGCCGACGAAATGGTTCCTCTGAACGACAGCCTCAGCGTGGATTACCGCCTCTGGGAGCATGATATCAGGGGAAGCCAGGCGTGGGCACGCGAACTCGGCCGTGCCGGAGTGATTCCACAAGATGAGGCCGAGACAGTGGTGTCCGGCCTCGATGCGGTAGCGGAGCGCCTCGCCGCAGAGGGAGTGAGCGGCCACACCGACGAGGACATCCATTCCCTCGTGGAACGTCTGTTGCACGAGGAAATCGGTGAGGTGGCCGGCAAGCTTCACACAGGCCGGTCCCGAAACGACCAAGTGGCCACCGATTTGCGACTGTGGGGAATGGAAGCCGCGGGCGTTCTGGATGACTCACTGAACGGAGTGCTTGGGGGACTCCTCTCTCTGGCCGGCAAATCGATCGACCTGATCATGCCCGGCTACACTCACCTTCAGCGGGCCCAGCCGGTTCGGGCGGCGCACTGGGCACTCTCTCACTTCTGGCCACTCATGCGGGACCGTGATCGCCTGCGCCAAGCCCGCGAGAGAGCGTCTTCGCTCCCGCTGGGGTCCGGGGCGTTGGCCGGATGTCCTTTTCCCATCGATCGGGCTCGGCTTCGGGAGGACCTCGGTTTCGACCGGCTGTCGGAAAACAGCATGGATGCGGTCAGTGATCGTGACTGGGTGGTCGACTATGTGTTCGGTGCGGGCATGATCGGAACGCACATGTCCCGGCTCTGCGAGGACATTGTGCTCTTCAGTAGCCGCGAGTTCGGTTACTTGAGGCTAGGGGATGGGTTTTCCACGGGATCGAGCCTCATGCCACAGAAGAGAAACCCGGACGTAGCCGAACTGGCACGCGGCAAGGCCGGCCGACTCATAGGAAATATCACGGCGCTCCTGACGGCTATCAAAGGACTCCCCACCGGCTACAACCGAGATCTCCAGGACGACAAGTCGATTCTATTCGACTCGGTCGACACGCTCCTTCTCGTCCTTCCCGCCCTAACAGGCACGTTGGCCGACGTGGAATTCCAACCCGACAACATCGCCGCCCAACTCGATTGGCAGCTCCTGGCCACCGACCTTGCCGACTTTCTGGTCAAGAAGGGAGTGCCGTTTCGTAAGGCGCACGACGCGGTTGCAAGCCTCGTGCTCACGGCCGAGCGAGAGGGGAAAGCCGTGCGAGAACTCTCGGAGGACGCCCTTCGGGAGGCCCACCCGGATTTCTCACTCGACGTAATTGTGGATCTGACGTGGGAGGCCTCCGTCGAAGCCCGCGCATCGGCGGGCGGCACGGCGAGGAGTGCCATCCAGACTCAACTGGCGACTGCGCAGGCCGCGCTCATCGGTTGACCCGACTCGAAGGGCTGCGGCAGACGGCGCATCTGCCGGTCTAGGCTTCCACCATGATCCGGCCGGCAGCTTCCGCGAACGGCCTCAAGGTTTCCATCATCTCGGCGAACTCGGGAATCGTGAGAGACTGGTCACCATCCGATACAGCCCTCTCGGGATCCGGATGGACCTCGACCAGGAGACCGTCGGCGCCTGCGGCCACGGCAGCGTAGGAGAGCGGCGCCACCAAGTCCCGCCGGCCACACGCGTGGCTGGGATCGGCAATCACGGGTAGATGCGTCTCTTTCTTCAAGACCGGGATCGCGGCCAGGTCGAACGTGTTCCTGGTTGCGGTCTCGAAGGTACGGATTCCCCTCTCGCACAGCATCACGTCCATGTTGCCTTGGCTCATCACGTATTCGGCTGCGAGGAGCAGATCCTTGATCGTCGCCGACATGCCTCGCTTGAGAAGAACCGGACGGTGCAGTCGGCCCACTTCGGTCAGGAGCGCGAAGTTCTGCATATTGCGCGCCCCCACCTGAAGTGCGTCGGCGTAGCTCGCGACCAGTTCCACCTCGCGCGTGTCCATTACCTCGGTGACGACCGGTAGGCCCGTCTCGGCTCGCACGTCCGCGAGCACCTCGAGGCCGGCTTGGCCCATGCCCAAGAAAGAGTACGGGGACGAGCGCGGCTTGAAGGCGCCGCCTCGGAGCGCCCGAGCCCCGGCAGCGGCGACGGCCTCGGCGGTCCGGCTCATCATTTCCTTTCCCTCGACGGAGCAGGGGCCCGCGATCACGATCAGTTCGGGGCCACCCACCAGGGTGCTTCCCAACTGAATGGTCGTGGAGTCGGCCCTGAATAGGCGGCTAGCTAGCTTGTACGGGTTCATGACCGGGTGCACTGCTTCGACCCCCTGGATCGACAAGAGCGGAGCCTCGCGCAATACGGCCTCGTCCCCGATACATCCGATTACGGTGCGGGCCTCGCCCCGTGAGATGTGGGTGCGAAGTCCAAGCGCCTCCACTCGCTCACGGATGTGGTCGATCTCCTCATCTGTCACACCCCGGCGGGTCACGATGATCATGTGTGCACTCCCAATTCAAGGAGCCCGCCCTGGCAGGCGGGCAAGAAAAAAGGCCCCCGACCAGTCGGGAGCCCTCCTCCGCAGCGATCCGTTCGTCTAGACGGACGTCACCCAGGACTCCCGAGGGGGATTCGATACCAGTAATACCGGGTGGACGCTGAGCGGCGGCGATGCATAGCTCGAAGTCTGCCTGGGGTGCCCCCTGGTGTCAACCAGCACGTCTGGCTTCTGCTGTGGCACGCGGATAGATTTACGGCCCCAGGATCCGACCACGAAGCGCTCCCGTCGATCGCACTTTTGGAGGAATTGATGTCCGCTGGACCTGCCGCTACAAAGGCTCCCGCCACACCCGCCATTAGCCGCCCCATCCTCGAACAACTCGACATGTCCTTGGGCAAGCGCGTGCGCCTGCACAGGCTGCTCTATGAACGAGGGCTCAAGAACGGAACCCTGCTGCTGCTCCCCATCGACCAAGGGCTCGAGCACGGTCCCATCGACTTTTTTCCAAACCCCCCTTCGCAAGACCCCGAGTTTCAGTGGCGTCTAGCCCTGGAGGGGAACTATAACGGCGTGGCTTGTCACTATGGATTGGCCCGGAAGTACATGGCGAAGTACGCCGGGAAGGTCCCCCTGATCCTAAAGATCAACGGTAAGACCACCATTCCTTCCGATGCCGACGCGTTTTCCTCACTGACCGGAAGTGTCGAAGACGCGGTCGCCTTGGGTGCGGATGCGGTCGGCTACACGTTGTATGTCGGTTCGCCCCGGCAGGACGAGGACATCCAGCAGTTGGCCATGGTTCGTGAGGACTGCGACAAATACAACATGCCGCTGATCGTCTGGTCGTACCCCCGCGGAAGCGCGATCGAGGAGAAGGGTGGACGAGATAGCCTCTACGCGGTCGACTACGCGGCCCGCGTTGCTCTCGAAATGGGTGCCGACGTCGTCAAGCTGAACATGCCGAAGCATGGCGACAAAGATGCCGAGCAGCCGGGAGAGTATGCCGGAATAGACTTCGACTACGGGGAAGGCGCGCGCCGAGTGGTCCACTCTGCAGGGCGCTGCATGGTACTCTTCAGCGGGGGAAGCAAGCTCGGCGACGAAGATCTTCTCCACAAGGTCCGTACGGCCATGGAGGCTGGCGCGACGGGGCTGATCTTCGGGCGCAACATGTGGCAGCGACCTTACGACGAGGCCCTCGCCGCGACCACGAGAGTCATGGATGTGCTTAGGGAGTTCGGCACCTGATCCAATCCACGCGGGCCCGGACCCATCGCCCATGATCGAGACGGGACCGCTCAAGAGGGCCGCAGCACTTCGCGCTCTCGATGACGTGAGCGAGGGGATGGTTCTCGGACTAGGTACGGGGAGCACCGTGGCACACTTTCTGGTCGGCCTCGCCGAGTTCCTTCGTGTAGGTCGCTTGAGGGAAGTCGTGGGTGTCCCGACATCCCTGTGGACTGCGGACCGATGCCGGGAGTTGGGAATTCCCCTGACCTCGCTTGCGTCCCACCCTATCCTGGACGTTACGGTCGATGGGACAGACGAGGTCGATCCTTCCGTCAACCTCATCAAGGGACTGGGTGGAGCGCTACTCCGCGAGAAGATGGTAGCCCAGGCAGCGCTTCGGATGGTGATCATCGCCGATCAGACCAAGGTCGTTAACAGGCTCGGTGAGAGGGCTCCGCTCCCGGTGGAGGTCGTCCAATTCGGCTGGGAGGTTCACCAACACGCCTTCCACGAGATGGGGGCGCACCCGTCCTTACGGACACGCTCCGACGGCCAACCTCTGACCACAGACAACGGCAACTACATCATCGATTGCCGATTTCCGGGTGGCATCGAGGACCCTAAGGCACTCGAAGCCGAGCTCGCCGCACGCGCGGGCGTGGTGGAGTCGGGGCTCTTCCTCGGGATGGCTGAGAAGGCCTATGTCGCCGATGTAGGTGGGGTCACGGTCATGGAGAGAACGCCATGAGCGTTCTGATCGCGCCCTCGATCCTTTCGGCCGATTTTGGCCGACTCGCGGACGATGTGCGTGAAGCCGTGGACGCGGGAGCAGACTGGATCCACGTGGATGTGATGGACGGACACTTCGTGCCCAATATCACGATTGGCCCCGGGGTGACCAGGGCCGTGCGGGCGGCGACTGATGTACCCGTCGACGTGCATCTGATGATCGAACGACCCGGTTTGTATATCGACGCGTTCGCCGAGGCCGGTGCCGACGTGATCACCGTCCATCAAGAGGCCTGCCCGCATCTGCACCGGACCATTCAACAGATCCGGGAGGCAGGCGTGAGGGCTGGCGTTGCGATCAACCCGGCGACGCCGGTCGAAACGCTATCGGAAATCCTCGACTACGTGGACCTGGTTCTTGTCATGACCGTAAACCCGGGATTCGGTGGTCAGGCCTACCTCCATTCGAGCACCGACAAGGTCGCACGGGTGCGAGATTCGCTCGCCGCAGCCGGGCGATCCGACGTCGACGTCGAAGTGGACGGTGGAGTGGACGCCAGCACAGCACCTTCGGCGGTGAACGCAGGAGCCAACGTCCTCGTCGCCGGGTCGGCGGTGTTCGACCATCCCGAAGGGATCACCCTCGCCATCGGGGCCTTGCGGGACGCGGTTACGCAGGGGCCCTGAGCGAAGCCCCTAGAGTGCG
Organism: Gemmatimonadota bacterium; assembly: GCA_036986155.1. GTDB lineage: Bacteria > Gemmatimonadota > Gemmatimonadetes > Longimicrobiales > Gaopeijiaceae > JACZXQ01. The sequence goes on from BTRA01000002.1 coordinate 63,915, forward strand.
CTCCATGGCGGTATCGAGCCCGAAGGCCGAGAGTCCGCATTCCTCTAGGAAGGTGCTCAGGTGCATCTTATCTTCAATGCGAGCACTGCGTACCTTGGGGATGTCCATGCTCGATGCTAGCCGCGCCCGCCCGCGGCGATAGTCGATTTCGACGAGGACGAACATGGCGCAAGCGGGCGACGAGCACGTGTTTGCTCCGTGCTGGCCCACGTACTAGACTGCAAGCGAACCCAAATGGACCAGACAGTTATCGAACTAGCGGCGCTCGATCGCCTCGAGGAGTGGGGAGGTGCCGACCTCAAGCGTCAAATGGTCCGGCTCTTCCTCGAGAGTGCCCCCGAGCGCATCGACCAAATCCGGACCTGTGAGGACGACGATCCCGGCGACATTCCGGAGCGAGGCAGCCACTCCCTCAAGTCCAGTGCGGCCAACGTGGGGGCCCAAGAGGTCCGGCGCCTCGCGGAAGAAATCGAGGGCCACGCGGCGAATGGCGACCTCGACACGGTGCGGGCGTTGGTGCCCAAAATCGAGGCCGCTTTCGATCGTGCCCGCGATGCCCTCGAGCCACTTACCTTGGGGCCACCTGAATGAAGCCTCGGATCGCTGTCGTGGAGGACAATCCGGACAACCGGATGCTTGTGGCGGCGATTCTCGATGAGCAATACGACATCGTAGAATTCGAGACGGGCAAGCAGGCCGTCGCCGAACTCGTGGAGGCCGAGCCCGACCTGGTTCTCCTCGATATCTCGCTCCCTGAAATGGATGGCACCGAAGTGTTGGAGTGGGTCCGCCGGCAGGAGGCTTTGGTCGGCCTTCCCGTGATCGCTCTCACGGCGCACGCCATGGCCGGGGACCGGGAGAAGTACCTGGACCTGGGCTTCGACGAGTACCTGACGAAGCCCATCATTGATGAGGCGGTCCTCATGGGCGCTATCGAACGTTGCCTGAGCAAGACTCCCTGACTAGGGATACTTCCTCTGATGCCGACCGAGCCGGGCGAGGGGAGTCGGCCCTAGGGATGCCGGGAGTCGGTCTGCGAGCCGGCGGCGCCTCGTCGTCGCTGTCCTCCAGTTCGGTGGCACCGCAGCCCGTCATCCCGTTCGCGAGCGACCGCGCTCCGGAACGCGCCACCGTGTATTGGGTCCTGCTCGTGGTCCTCGTCGGAGGTTCGTTCGTTCTGAGGGGTTCGCCTTGGCAGGGTGACGCCCAACGACACACCATTCTCGAATTCATCGGCACCACCCTGGCTTTCGTGGTCGGGGGCCTCGCGCTCGTCCGCTTCTACAGCCGCAAACAGGAGACCTTCCTGTTCATCGGGACGGGGTTTTTGGCTACGGGCGTCTTGGACGCCTACCACGCCATCATCACGTCGAATCTCGCGCCCGGCCTGCTCATTTTCGGCAATGAGAGCGATGCCGCGGCGTGGACTTGGATCGCTTCGCGAGCGTTTCTGTCGATCTTCCTCTTCGCGAGCCTGCTGCTTTGGAAGCCAGAGGGCTCCGAGGCGCGCACAGGTGTCAACGAGATCTCTGTCTATATGACGGCGGCTGCGCTCACAGCGATGACGTTCCTGTTCTTCGCCTTCGTACCGGTTTCGTCGGCGTACTTTCCCGAATCCGTGGCCGCACGCCCCGGCGAACTCGTGCCGGCCTTCTTTTTCTTCCTGGCCATGGCCGGGTATCTACAAAAGGGACAGTGGAGGCGTGAGTCGTTCGAACACTGGTTGATTATCGCGCTCCTCATCAGCGTGATGCTGCACGCCGCATTCATGGCGCAAGCCACCGAGGAGTTCGACGCCGTCTCAGATGCGGCGCATTTGCTCAAGATCGCGAGCTACGTAGCGGTACTCAGCGGGTTGATGAGCAGCGTCTTCGTCACGTTCCAGAGGGAAGGACAGGCCTTCCAAGCGATCCACGCCTGGAACGAGACCATGACCCGGGAGGTGGAGGTACGCCGGGCCGCCGAACACCGCCTCCAGGACTTCCTCGACAACGCGAACGACCTCATTCAGGTTACCGACCCACAAGGGAATCTAGTGTACGCCAACCGGGCGTGGCAGCGGACGCTCGGGCACGGCGAAGATGATCTGGTCGGCCTCAACATCAGAGATCTGATCGCCGAGCGGGACCGAGGACGCTTGATGGAGGCCTTCAAGAACGTCCGGGAAGGGACCCCGCAGGTCGGGTTGATCCTGGAGTTCACTCACCGGAACGGCCATCCTGTGATCTGCTCCGTGAACGCGAACCCCAGTCTTCAAGACGGTGAACTCGTCGCGGTCCGGAGTATCATGCGGGACGTGACCGAGCAGACCAACGCCGAAGTGGAACTGGCCGCCTCGCGGGCGAACCTCAACGCCCTCGTGGAGAACACCGGTGACGCTATCTGGTCGGTCGGTACCGATCATCGTTTGATCACCTTCAACTCGGCGTTTGCGCTCGAGATCGAGGCGCGGAGTGGCTTCGAGCCCTCGGTGGGTGACACCCCGGAAGACTCCCTGCCGCCGGATCAGGTAACCTGGTATCGAGAAGCGTACGACCTGGCGCTCATGGGAAACCGGCTCTCTCGCGTCCGCGAAGAAATAGTCAACGAGCAGTTGCGTCATTACGAATTGTTCTTCAACCCCATTCGTGACGGACGGGGGACAGCCGGGGTCGCGGTCTTCAGCAAAGACGTCACCTGGCGCAAAGAAGCGGAGAACGAACTCCTGGCCGCCAAACTCGCGGCGGAGGAGGCCAATGTCGCCAAGAGCCAATTCCTGGCGAACATGAGTCACGAGCTGCGGACACCGCTCAACTCGGTGATCGGCTTCGCGAACATTCTGCTCAAGAACAAGAGCGGCAAGCTCGTCGAACAGGAGCTTGGCTTCCTCGAGCGGATCCAGGTAAATGGGCGCCATCTTCTGACGCTCATCAACGAGATACTCGATCTCGCGAAGATCGAGTCCGGGAAACTCGAACTCGAGACCCACCCCGTCGACCTCGGCGCCGTGGCACGCGACGCGATGTCCCTGGTGGATGGCCAGGTCAGGCAGAAGGACGGCAAGGTCGCGGTCAGGGCGGAGGTGCCCGAGGGCCTGGTGGAGATCGAAAGCGACTCCGCCAAGTTGAAGCAGGTCCTCGTAAACCTCGTGGGGAACGCGCTCAAGTTCACCGAAGAGGGCGAGATCGTCATTCAAATCCGGACGATGGTGGGAGGCCACGAACCCGCAGTGATCGCAGTGCGCGATACGGGCATCGGCATCCCGCCGGAGCGGCTAGAGGCGATCTTTCAGGCGTTTCAGCAAGCCGAAGCCGGCACGGCACGCACCTTTGGCGGCACGGGCCTGGGGCTCACCATCTCGCGGGAGTTGTGCCGGATGATGGGATACGACCTGACCGTGGAAAGCGTGGTAGGGGAGGGGACGACGTTTACGATCCACCTCCACCCAGGGGAGGCGGTTGAGCTGGACCAGGACGACGCAATGGTAACCGCCAAGGCAGGGGGAGGAGCACAGCGGGACCAGACGCCAGACGTGGCGCCACTCGTGCATGCTCAGCGGCGAGGTAGACCGTATCACGTGCTGGTCATCGACGACGACCCCGACTCCCGCGCACTTCTGACCCATTACCTCGAGGCCTTCGGCTGCCGCGTAAGCGAGGCGGCGTCCGCGGCTGAAGGAATCTCGACGGCCCGAAGGGATCACCCGGACCTGCTCACACTCGACCTTATGATGCCCGATTTGGACGGGTGGGATACGCTTCAGATCCTCAAACAGGATCCGAAACTCCGAGATATCCCCGTCGTAGTGATCAGTGCGGGCGCAGGTGACGAACGCGACCGGTTGCTTGGAGCCGTCGACCTGCTGACCAAGCCGTTCGAGCGTGAAGATCTGCTCCGGGTGATGTGGCGGAACCTCGGTTCTCAGAGGTCCCGGCGTGTGCTCGTGGTGGATGACGATCTCGAATTCAGGCGGCTGATGGGCGAGTACCTGGCCGACGACGACGTCAAGTTGCAGTTCGCTTCGAACGGGGAGGAGGCGCTCCAGATGGTCAAGAAGGAATCCCCGGACGCCGTGTTCCTCGACCTGACGATGCCGGTGATGGGCGGGATGGAGTTCTTGGAGAAACTGCGTGAGAGTCCCTACCACATCGGTCTCCCGGTGATCGTGGTAACTTCGAAGGACCTCGAACCCGACGAACGAAGGACCCTGAGCGAACAGGCGTCGGGTATTCTGATGAAGGATGAGGAGTTGGAAGACCGGCTGAGAGACGTGATGGGGACGCTATTCCCAGCCAAGGCGGAACCCGAAGAGGATCAGCTCGAGTGAACGGTTTGGACCGAGCCCGCACCTCCGGGAGCTTGAATGCCTGAACATAGATACAGCACGATTCTGGACCATTCCGCTGAAGAAGTGTTTCGGTGGCACACGCGGCCGGGCGCTCTCGAGCGCCTTACGCCTCCATGGGAGGATGTCCGCGTGGTGCGCAAGACCGGCGGGATCGAGGACGGCGGAAGGGTGGTCCTACGCGTGCGCCGCGGACCCGCGAAGTTCCGATGGGAGCTCGTGCACTCAGACTACGAGGAAGGCCGGCGCTTTTGCGATGAGCAGGTGCGCGGTCCCCTGGCCAAGTGGCGCCACGAGCACCGGTTCACCGCCACGGACAACGGTGGCTGCCTCGTGGAGGACATCGTTGATTGGGCGCCTCCGCTCGGGCCGGCGGGCCAACTGTTCGCTGGACCGGTCGTGGACCGAGAGCTCGGTCGGTTATTCGCATTCCGGTATCGTCGACTTCGAGACGACCTCGACCGGGCCCGTCGATATGGTGGCCGGGAGCCTCTCACCGTGGCCGTCACCGGCGCGTCGGGACTGGTTGGCTCGGCGCTGGTCCACATGCTCGACGCAGCCGGCCATAAGGTTCTCCAGCTCGTGAGGCGCCCCACGGGCCCCCACGATAATCTGGTTCAATGGGACCCGAAAACGGGTGAGATAGACGGTCGTAAGCTGGAGGGGATCGATGCCCTCGTTCATCTGGCCGGCGAGAGCATCACGGGCGAGCGTTGGAGCGATGATAAGAAAAAGAGAATCCTGGAGAGCCGTGTAAAGGGAACGGAGCTGCTGTCCCTCACGATTTCCCGGTTGGCCTCCAAGCCCAAGGTAATGGTCTCCGCCTCGGCTGTGGGGTATTACGGCGATCGCGGGAATGAGCTCCTTACGGAGGGCTCCAAGCCCGGGAAGGGTTTTCTCTCGGGCGTCTGCCGCCAGTGGGAGGCGGCGACTCGGCACGCGGAGAGGTCCGGAGTCAGGGTCGTGCACCTCCGCACCGGAATGGTGCTCAACCCCCGGGGTGGAGCGCTGGGCACCATGCTGCTCCCCTTCAAGGTTGGAATCGGCGGCCGCCTAGGGAGCGGAAAACAGTACGTGAGTTGGATCGACGCCGACGATCTCCTCGGCCTGATCAACCACGCGATCTGCGAAGACTCGGTTAGCGGGCCGCTCAACGCCTCGGCACCCTATCCCGTGCCGAACGCGACGTTTGCCGATGTCCTGGGCCGGGTCCTGCACAGACCCACGGTCATTCCCGTGCCGGGACTGGCGATTCGGGCGTTGTTCGGGGAGATGGGGAGGGAATTGCTCCTCCAGGGACAGCGCGTGCTCCCCAAGAAGGCCGAGGCCACCGGCTATGAGTTCCTCTTCCCCGGCCTGGAAGACTCCCTCCGCTTCGAGTTGGGGCGCCCGGACACCCCGCCGCCGAGGGTGGACTAAAGGTGAAACTCTCCCGTCGGGCCTAGTGGAGGATAAGGACGCCCTCCCTCCCGGAGACGCCGAGAGACCCGAGGATACGCCCATTCGAACAGGATTCGCTCGAAGTCCGCTGGCGATAGGCTCGAGGTTTCGTACATACCCGCGGACGCCCTTTGACGGGCTGCCTCGAACAGCAGAAGGGCCGTCGCCACTGAGACGTTGAGTGAGTTCGCCATGCCGAGCATCGGAATCTCCACGAGTTCGTCCGCAATGCCTAGGGCCTCGTCGGTGAGCCCGAGGAGTTCGGCCCCCACCATGATCGCCGTCGGTACTGTAAAGTCGACCTCACGGTAGTCTCTTCCACCCTCGCCGGGATGGGCCGCCAGGATCCGGAAGCCTTCGGAACGCAGGAGGTCCGTTGCGGCCTGCACCGTCCGATGCCTTACCACGCGCACCCACTTCGAGGTGCCGGCCGAGGTGTGTGCGTGAATGTCCAAGCCATCCTTTGGAGGAATCGCGTGGGCCTGCAAGACGCCGGCGGCATCGCAATTCCGCAGGATCGCAGAGAGATTGCGACTCTTGTGCACCCGTTCCATGAGAACGGTGAGATCCGGTTGTCTTCGCCCCAGGACCTCCTGAAGTTTGCGAAATCTCTCGACATTCACTGTATTCGCTCCAGACGGAGTGTTGAGTCCAGCGGTTGGTTCAGCTAGAATGCCGCTTTTCCATTGACGAGGACAAGCCGTGGAGCGTTCCGACGCAAGACAGGGAAGCATCCGCCAGGTAGGCCTGGAGTTGGTACTCGTGTCATTCCTGGTTCTCGTTCAAGAACTCGTCCTCATTCGGTGGCTCCCCGCCCAGGTTCGTGTCGTCGCCTACTTCCCGAACCTGATCTTGATCAGCGCCTTTCTGGGACTCGGGATCGGGGCCCTCCAGGGGCGGCGCCGGTCTTTTCTCTGGCTCTGGCCGGTGACCCTGCTCACTCTTGTGAGCACGGCAGTCCTCTTCAGCGGGATTCGCTTCACGGCCCAGGGGGAAAGCGAGCACCTCTGGCTGCTCTATTTCGATCTCCCACCGGACTCGATGGTGATTCGGAGCGTCCGGTTGCCGTTGATCCTCTTGTTCATCCTTTCAGCCGCGAGCTTCGTCCCGCTTGGCCAGTTCGTGGCGGCCCGGCTGGACGTCTTCAGGGAGAAGTCCAGTGCATTGTGGGGCTACTCCCTCGATCTCGCGGGATCGTTGCTCGGCGTCATCGCGTTCACGCTCCTTTCGGTCAGCGGCACCTTTCCGGTTGTGTGGTTCTCGCTCGCAATCACCGTGGGACTCGTACTCCTGATGTTGAGAGGCACGCGCCGGGGGCTCTCGACTCTGTTGATTCTGGCGGTGGGAATCCTCGTCTATACAAGCGAACGCGGTCTTATGTACAGTCCGTACTACTCGCTCGACATCAACGCTTTCGAGGACAGCCCCGACTTCGAAGTCACCACGAACGGGTCGCTTCATCAGTGGGCCAAATCGCTTCGGCGTGAAGACCCGAACCTCCTCCAGTTCGACTCGATCATCAGGGTGGGATACCACCTCCCGTACACACTGCTCGAAGAGCCACCTGGAAAGGTTCTCGTGCTCGGTGCCGGTACCGGTAACGACGTAAGCGTTTTGTTGGACGAGGGTGCCGAGGAGATTCACGCGGTCGAAATCGATCCGGTCATCCTGAAGATCGGCAAGGAGCGGCACCCCAATAGGCCCTACGACTCACCGCGGGTCACGGTGTTCAATACGGACGCGCGTTCCTATCTGAGCAATACGAACGAGAAATACGATCTGATCGTGTTCGGCACGCTCGATTCCATGACGCGGTTATCGGCGCTGTCGAACGTGCGCCTCGACAACTTCGTTTACACGAAGGACGCCATCGAGTCCGCTCGGAGGCGCCTAGCTCCGGGTGGAGGCATGATGCTCTACTTCATGGTCAAGGAGGACTACATCCGGGAGCATCTCGTGGACGTGCTGTCGCAGACCTTTGGGGAAGGTCCGCTCCAGCTCCAAGGCCCTTACGTCCTCTTCAACTATGTGTTCATGGCCGGCGACCGCTTCGATCATCTACGTCCCCCGGAAGCCGCGGCCGGCCAGACCGTACCGCAGCTCTCGACTTCCATACCTACCGACGACTGGCCCTATCTCTACCTGTCCAAACGAGGCATAAGTGGATTCTACCTGTCACTCATGGCCGCCTTCTTGCTCATCGGGGTGGCAGGAGTGTTCGTATCCTCGCGGCAGATGAGGGCATCGTTGCTGGAGCCTGGAGGTGTGGACGGTGAGATGTTTCTCTACGGTTTGGCCTTTCTGCTCCTGGAGACCAAGTTCGTCACGGCCATGAATCTGCTTTGGGGAGCGACCTGGCTCACCAGCGCGGTGGTATTCGGCTCGATCCTCGTGATGATTCTGGTCGGTACCGTGATTATGGAGCTCAAACCCATGGTATGGAGGGTCGCCGCCACAGGCCTGATCGTCTCGTTGTTGGTGACGTACTTCATCCCGAACGACCTGCTACTGCGGGAGAGCATCGCGGGGCGGCTGGCCGCATCGGTGCTGTTCGTGGGCACGCCAATCTTCTTCGCCTCGATATGCTTCGCACTACGCTTCAAGGCACGTCCGGCCGCCGACCTGGCGTTCGGCTGGAACCTGCTCGGTGCCGTTGCCGGCGGACTCATGGAGTTCTTCTCGATGCTGGTGGGCTTGAAGGCATTGACCCTTGTGGCTGTCGCCGCGTATTTGGGTTCGTTCTGGCTGTATGCCGTGCGGGACCGAGCGGAGAGCGAAGAGGGGACCCCCGAGGCGGCGACGGCGACCGGTCTTGTCTGAAGGTAGGCGTGCCTGGCTGGGACTTCCTCCGGTCCTTTGGGGAATCGTGGTGCTGGCTGGCGTCCTCCGCTTCTACGCCCTGAGCTTCGGCTTTCCACTCATGGAGGCGGGCCCCGATGAGGTCCAGATCGCCAATCGGTCGCTGAGGTTCTTCACCGGCGACCTCAACCCGCACTTCTTTCAGTACCCGACTCTCTATCTCTACCTGGTGGCGGCAGCCTACGGGGCCTCTGCTGTCTTCCAGAGCCTCCTGGGCGCCGACCTCGGCGGCCTGCTCCTCTCCACCGCCGTTCACCCCATTCCCGTGGTATTCTCCGCGCGTGTTATCTCGGCGCTCGCCGGGACGGCCACCCCGGTGGTGGTCTACCTGGCCGCCGAGAGGCTCTCGGGGCGTCGGGCGGGCCTGGTAGCCGCCCTGTTCATGGCAGTGAGCGTGGTGCATGTCCGGGACTCCCACTTCGGGCGTTCGGACGCACTGCTCACGCTTTTCATCGCTCTCGCGGGCTTATTCGTTCTCCGTGCGCATGATCGTGGCACCAAACGTGACTACATCTGGACGGGCGTGTTCGCGGGGCTGGCCACGTCGACCAAGTACGTCGGCGTGGTGTTCGTCGCCCCGGTCGTGGCGCTACACTGGTGGAGGTTCATGCGCGGCGCCAAGGGTTCGCGACTGGCGGGCCGTCGGCCCTACTCCGTGGTGCGCGCTGGAATCACCAGCACTCGTAAGAGCCTGTCCGACGAGCGCCTATGGCTGTTCGCAATCGCAGCGGTGGTTGCCTTCGTAGCGTTTACTCCCTTCTCGATCTTCGACTTCGGATTGTTCTCCAACCACTTTCTGTTTCAGTTGAGCCATCTCGAGGGAGGGCATGGCCTCGACCTTGGCGTCGGCGGCTGGTATCACCTCCGCTACACGCTGCCGCTGGGGATGGGCTGGCCGGTTTTCCTGGCCGGAATCGCCGGAGCCGGAGTCGCGTTCAAGAAGGACTGGGAGCGGGCCGCCGTGTTTTTCATGTTCCCCGCGCTCTTCTACCTGCTTACGGCGGATTCCCGCACGGTCTTTCTTCGGTATATGCTCCCCCTCTTTCCATTCGTCGCTGTGGCTGCCGGAACCTTCACGGCGCTTCTGATCGATCGACTTCCAGACACACGCCGACTGGTGCTCGGTGGACTCGTGGCAGGCCTGTTCGCCGCTCCATCGCTGTATGCATCGGTCCAGTTCGACCGCCTATCGGCCCGGACCGATAGTAGGGTGCTGGCCGGCGAGTGGCTCCGCGCGAACGCTCCAGAGAGTGAGAACACCGTTCATCAAACGGGCGTGAGGTACGGACACCTCGAACTGCCTATGACGGGCGACTCCCTTCGCGCGCGCCGGGACCGGGTGGCACAGCAGAGTACATGGGGCAGCGCCGCGCTCCTGAAAATGTGGCGCTACTCGGTTCGCGTGCTGGACGCCGAGATTGATGGGCTCGAAGCCCAAGGTGCTGGTGCGAGGTTCACCGAAGTGACATTTGCGGAGAAGTCGAGTGCGTTCGGCGGAGGCGCCCGGCCTGATTACGTCGTCGTCCTGGAGAGCCCGCTGCTTCAGTACAACCCTGTCCCCGCCTCCCTGAGGGAGGTACTCCAGGAGGAGTACCGGCTCGCCAAAGCCGTCCGAGGTGTGGGAAAACCCGGCTCGCCGGGCTGGTTCGACCAACACGACGCGTTCTACCTTCCCCTGGTCGGTTTCGGCGGCGTAGTCCGGCCGGGACCCGATGTGACCATCTACGAGCGCGTGAGCACGCTCGAGGATAACGACCGATGACCGAGGCGCCGACCATATCCGTAGTTGTGCCCTGCCACGACGAGGAAGGCAATATCGCACTCCTCGTCGAGCGCCTCACGGCTTCGGTAGAGCCACTGGACGCCGGGTTCGAGGTGATTCTGGTCGATGACGGTAGCCATGACGGGACTCTCGACATGATGAAGCGGGAGCATGCGCGCGACCACCGCATAAAGTTCGTGGCCCTATCCAGGAACTTCGGGCATGAGGCGGCGAGCACCGCGGGGCTCAGCCACGCCCGAGGCGAGGCGATCGTGCTGATCGATGCCGACCTGCAAGACCCGCCCGAGGTCATCCCCGCGCTCGTGAGCAAGTGGCGTGAAGGTTATGACCTTGTGTTCGCCACGCGAGGATCTCGGGCTGGGGAGCGCGGCTTCAAGCGATTCAGCAGCGCGCTGTTCTATCGTCTGATGCGGTGGCTCGTCCATTTCGATTTTCCGGCCGATACGGGTGATTTCCGACTGATGTCGCGGTCGGTGACTGAGGCTTTCCTCCAAATGCCCGAGCGTAATCGGTTCGTAAGGGGCATGATAGCCTGGACCGGGTTTCGGTCAGCGGCTGTGGAGTATTCTCGGGACGCCCGGCATTCGGGCGAAACCAAGTATCCTCTCGGCAAGCTCGTTCTACTGACGTTGGACGCCATCACCGGTTTCTCGACATTCCCGCTGAGGCTGGTGAGCATGATGGGCTTCGCGGTCACGTTGTTCAGCGCGGTCGCCACCATCTGGGTAGCCTACCAACGACTGTTTCTCGACTTGGCGATACCGGGCTACGCGCTTCTCGTCACCGGCATGTTCTTTCTGGGAGGGGTTCAAATCCTGATGCTGGGCGCGATCGGTGAGTATGTCGGACGCATCTACATGGAGACCCAAAGGCGCCCGCTATTCCTGGTTCGAGAATTGGGTGGGGTCGAATCGAGAGAGAAGCGATCGGATTGACCCGCCCGGTCGCGGCCTACCTGGTCGATCCAGGACTCCCTAATCGTCGCCTCTCTTCAAGATCACCAGGATCGCCCCGTCCGAATGGTCTATCCCGAACCTCAGGGTAGCTTCCGGCGCGCTGAGATAGGTAATGGACTCGATGTCGGTGGCTCGAAAGGATTTCAATGCCTCGAGTTGGCCACGCCTGGATCCGTTGATATATACTCGGACGCCCGCCCGATCCTGCAGGCTCAGGGAGACCGCGCCGCGCGTCCAGAGCCACATGGGCCTCAAACGCCGCACCGCGTCGAAAGCGTCCAATTCCGACGCGGTTGCTAGTTCCTCGGCCGAAATGACCGCCCCCCGGTTGCGCGCGTTGGGGCTCGATGAACGGCCCGGGGACGAGCACGCGAGTGTCAGGAGGGCCGCCGTGGCGACAAGGGCGGACGACAGGCGCATGATCGACTCGTTTCGTGTTGAAGAACGAACAGTTTCACACTTATCATACGCACGAAAGCCGGAAGCCTGTCAAATGCTGTGACGTCCTTGTAGAGTGGTGCCTCCGCCGGGGTGGCGAAATCGGTAAACGCAGGGGACTTAAAATCCCCCGGGCTTCGGCCCTTGCGGGTTCAACTCCCGCCCCCGGCACTGGTGGTGAGGAACAATGCGTGGCGT
>BTRA01000003.1:0-57716 GCA_036986155.1 Gemmatimonadota bacterium
TAATCGTGAAAAAAAGACCCCTGCCGCCCGGGAGGGCCTCGACCCACGCGTGTTTGGAGCCTTGGTCAGGCGCGGCAATCGTCAAGGATCGGCCACCGGTCGCGGGTACGGCCTGAATGCCTCCGACACTCACGAAGTAAAGCATTCCGTCCTCGCCCCAATCCACGCCTCCGCCCCCATCTGGAACGCCCTCCTCTACGATGGTGGTCGGCGGACCGCCGAGAAGGGAGATGGTTTGGAGACTCCCTTGCGATGAAAAGGCGAGCGATCGGCCATCGGGCGAGAAGACGGGATTCCTCGCAAATTGGGTCCCCTGCACGAGTCGGGTTTCCAAGTGCGCGAGGTCCCTGAGCATGATCCCGTCGCGTCCCCGGTACAGAAGCACCGTGCCATCGGCCGATACCGCGAGATTCACGCCGGAACCAGCGCTGAGCCGGGCTTCCTCCGGAAGCGTCAGCTCGAACCGAACCACGGGCCGCACCTCGGGACGGGAGGCCGACCAGGCGAACGCACCGGCGAATCCGGCGGCGGCAATGGCGAGGGCGCCCACAACCCACCGTGAGGACCCGCGTACCGCCGACGTCGTGCCCTCCGCCGCGTCGCCGTAGCGGAAGCCGGGGTCGTTAAGGGCCTTGCCGAAGTCCTGGGCGGAGGCGAAGCGATCGGCCGGCAACTTCTCCAACGCGCACCGCACGGCCCCATCGATGTTGGCCGGGATCGCGGGCCGCTGCTCGGTGGCCGACACCGGCTTGCCCATGATGATCTTGCCCAGCACCGCCTGTGCCGTCGCGCCCGGATAGGGCGGCTCGCCAACCAGCATCTCGAAAAGCACCGAGCCCAGAGAGTAGGTGTCGCTCGAGGGTCCCACCACCTGATCGCCGGTAGCCTGCTCTGGACTCATGTAGAACGGCGTACCGACGCTGAGGCCCGTCTCGGTGAGGCGCGCGCCACCCGCCGCACCCACGGCCAGGGCAATGCCGAAGTCCGCCACCACGGGCTCGCCGTCCTGAAGCAGGATGTTGGCGGGCTTGATGTCGCGGTGGATCACACCGTTTCGGTGCGCGTGGTCCAGCGCGTTCGCGACCGCGGTCGCGATTCGAACGGCCTCGTCTACGGGCAACTGCCTGTCGCGGTCAAGGCGGTCACGCAGGGTCTCTCCCTCCACGTACGGCATGACGTAGTAGAGGAAGCCGTCCGCCTCGCCGGAGTCGTGCAACGGCAGGATGTGCGGGTGCTGGAGGTTGGCGGTGGTCTTGATCTCGGCCAAGAAACGCTCCGCCCCGACCACCGCGGCCAACTCGGGCTTCAACACCTTGAGCGCGACGTTGCGCTCGTGCTTGAGGTCGTCGGCCAGGTAGACCGTGGCCATGCCGCCCGCGCCGAGCTCGCGCTCGATGGCATAGCGGCCCTGGAGGGCGGCGTTCAGGCGGGTGACGGGATCCGACATGGGCAGCAAGATGTGCCTTGGGCGCGTAGGGCCACAAGAGGGAATCCTTCAGGTGTGGTTCAGGACCCTACACCACATCGCTGACGACACCCGCCCGCAGGAACATCAGCTTCCCGGCGACCTGGCCCTCGGCCAGCCCATGCTGCTCCCGGACCACGTCGCAGTACGCTGTGATCTGCGGCCGGTAGTGCTCGGCGCGAGCGGCGAGCGACGCCTCGTCACCCCGCTCGATGGCGTCCGTCTTGAAGTCCAGGATCTCTGCCCGCACCACCCGTCCGCCGCTCAGGATAAGCACCAAGCGATCGATGAACCCCTCCTGGATCTCGTCCCCCAGTCGCCGGGCGAAGGGGAGTTCCTTCTCGACGCGAACGACCGTGTCCGGCTCGGATGGGAAGGCAGCCCGGGTCAGGGCGCCCCGGATGGGCTCCGCCTCGAGCCATCCGTGAAAGTCCGCGATGAGCGCGGCGACCTGATCGTCGGCCATGCCAGGCGCGGTCTCCCGAGCGATCGTCTCGAGCGCGTCGTCGTCGAGGACCCAATCCTCGATCCATTCGAGCTCCTCGCACCACGCGTGCACCACCTCGCCCCGCCGGAGTGCGGGAGCCGCGTCCAGTCGGAGAGTATCGGACAGGTCCACGTGGGCGCCGCCCTCGAGGCTCGACGGGCTGCGCCGGGCCAGGTTGCGGCCCGGTCCGTGGGGGGAGGGGGCGAGGAGAGGGGCGCGAGGATCGGCCTCCGCCTGGGGTTTTTCCTCGGCGAGCGGCTCCGGCAAGGACTCGGCACCGGCCTCCAGCCCTTTGAACCACAAAGGATCGCCGCGCTCGAAGAGCATGCCCTCCGCGCCGGCCTGCTCGTCCTTCAACTCCAGCGCCTCGCGGATCACCGCCGCGCTGTGCTTCGTGCTACCGCCCTCCGGGGGAACGATCACGTGGAGCGCGTACTTCGCCCTCGTAAGAGCCACGTAGAGCACGCTCAGCCCATCTCTCAGACCGGCCGCCCGGCGTTCGCGCTCTGCGGCCAACACCTCGGGGAACAACGGCAATAGGTCCTTCTGGATGTGCGGGTATACACGCACCACCAGGCCGTCTTCATCGCGCTCGGGGATGGCCACCCCGGGTCCCTTGGGTTCCAAGGAGACGTAGAGTTCGGGGAGCACGACCGAGTCGAACTCCATGCCCTTGGACTTGTGGACCGTCATCACCTGCACCCGCGCCGAGGAAGGATCCTCCACCGACTCGCCCGCCACGTAACGGGTGAAGTCCGACGGTCGCAGGGTCGGCCGCTCATCCCATCGGTGGCCCAACTCCACGAGCTGAAGGAGCCGTTGCACCTCCCGAGCGTCGCAGCGGGGGGCCAGGTCGTGGACCCACCCCGCCAGGGTCGGACCGTAGCCATCCCTCAGGAGCCGGCCGCGGATGCGGGCCGCTACCGTCCGTGCGGCACCATGATCCTGCCTGTCCCGGAGCTCGACGACCTCACCCAGCGGTGTGCTGGCCACGTGATAGAGGGCCGCGCGATCCCCCGGGTGATCGGCCAGGCGAATGAGCGACAGTACAGCGTTGGCCGGCGGCGTATCGGTCAGGAGCGTGCCGCCCTCTCCGCTGGCCCGTACGCCGAGCGCCCGAAGCGCGTCCATGAGGTAGCCGGCCACGGTATTTCGCCGAACCAGCACACCGATGGTTCGGCCCGGCATCTGATCGTGCAGGCCCTTCACCACCTCTGCCGCACGGCCCAGGAGCTGCGGCCGGATGGCGGCCCTCCCGCTGTCGGCCGGAGCCAGATGGACACACACGTGGCCGGGAAGGTCACGGGCGGGCGCGAGTTCCGTGAAGTCCTCCATCCAGGCCGCCGCAACATCGGGGCCCACGTCGATGCTCGACACGACGGCGTTGGTCGGGAGACCCCGGAAAATGTCGGCCACGAAGTCGAGCACCACGACGCTGGACCGCCAGGACGTTTCCATGGTGTGCTCGGCCAGCCCATGTCGCTCGCCCACCCGGCGCGCGAGTTCGGGACGCGCGCCGCGCCACCCGTAGATGGACTGCTTGGGGTCCGCCACGATGACGCCGGCGCGCTCATCCAGGTGCCCGGACAGCAGTTCGTGGGCGAGCGGCTTCAGAGCCCGCCACTGCTCCAACGAGGTGTCCTGGAACTCGTCGAGCAGGATGTGACGTACCTGCTGGTCCAGGCGGTAGTGCAGGTCGTCCCGGCCGCCGGTGGGGTCCGGACCGCCAAGCAGGTACGTGATGTCCTCGAACCTGTATGCGCCGGCGCGGCGCTGCGCACTCTCGAACGCGGTCTCCAGAAGCTCGGCGAGGAGGCCCATGGCCTCCGTCTCGCGGCGTAGCTTAGGGGCGAGGTCGATGCGGGCCAGCCTGCTAACCTCGTCGAACACATCGAGGAACGCCGAGGGGATAGGCGCTCTGCTGAATACGTCGTCGCCCCCAAGGATCTTGGCACCGACGCCCTTGCCGAACGCCGCACTCCAGTCGAGTGCCGCAATGGCGGCCGCCGCGCTGTCCCGGGCCTTGGCCCAGGCCGTCATGGGGCTGCCGGCCTTGGTCTGCGGGACCTCGAGCTCCCGCAGCCGCGTGGCCGCGTCCAGGGCGGCCGCCCGGAGCGCGTCGGGCGACAGCCGTTCGGTGACGCCGAAGCTCGGGCTCCAGGGATCGACGGCCTCGGGGGCCAACCGCCGGCGGATGCGGAGCAGCGTGTCGACGATGTCGAGAAGGGTGCTGTGGACCTGCCGGTCGGCCTCATCTCGATTGAGCATGCGGAGCAGCTCCACCAACTCCGCTCTGTCCGCCCCGGCCAGGGCGGTTCCGACCGCCTCGGTTTTCAGACGATCCTGGGTAGGTCGGTCGGCAATGGTCCAGCCGGGCGCCAGCCCCAGTTCCTGGAAGAAACTACGGGCCACCCGTACGAAAAAGGCATCCAGCGTACCCACGTTCAGCTCATGCAGCTCTGCGAGGAGCCGGCTGAGTAAAGCGCGGCAATCCTCTGGCCGCGCGAGGGATGCATGGGCGTCCCGGCCCAAGTCCTGCGCTTTTTCCGAGTCAGACGCGCCCTCGGCGAGCCGGGTCAGCACCCGCTCCAGAATCTCGCCCGCCGCCTTGCGCGTGAAGGTAGAGGCCAGGACTTCATCGACCGGTGCGCCCGCCGCCAGCAGTCCGATGATGCGGCTGGAGAGGTGGTACGTCTTTCCCGAACCGGCCGAGGCCAGAACCAACTCTCGCGGAACCATCGAGGAGGCCTCCGGAGCGTTCATTCTCCGCTCCCCTCTTCGCCGCTCGGGTCGTCGACGGCCGAGTCCGCATCGTCACTCGTGGCCTGCCATCCCACGGTAAGGAGGGGCTTCAAAGCATCTTGGCCGTGCCAACCGATCTTCGTCACGGTGGGATCGTGCTTGAAGGTGCCCTCTCTGAGGCGGCTGACCGCTTCCCGAGCCGTGGCCTCCGCCGAGGCGAAGTCATCCTCGCTCCAGTCGGCGAGCATGAACTCGCACTCCTCCGTGTTCTTGGGTAGAGAGACATACCCGAAGCGGACTTTACCTCGCTCGACAGCCTTGGTGTCGACCAGCGGCCGGCCCTGCTCGTCCACGATTACCGGCAGGAGCCGTCGGTACAGTGGCAACTGGAGATCGACCCACCGGCGATCGCCGTCCTTACCCTTGCGATGGGCCTTCTCAGGAGGATCTACGGAGTTGCCGGTCTTGTAATCGAGCACGGCCCACTCGCCCGTGGAGGGGTTGTGGTCGATACGGTCGATGCGCCCACGCAGCAGAACAGGCGCACCGTCGACATCGAACGGAACACCCTCACCATCCGGCTTACACTCCACCGCGGCGATCCGCCATCCCAGCGCAGCCCACTCCGCCTGCTTCCGGGCGAAGGCGCGCAGCCTGGCCTTGAGCTGCTCGGCCTGAAGATAGACCGCGGGCAACGCGTGCTCGCCGAAGCGCGACACGATCCCCTCGTCGAGTAGGTCCACCAGCACACCGGCCACCGACGCCTCGTCCGCCACATCGACGCGAGGTGGAGACTCCAGTGCCCTCATCCCGAACTCGTGCAGGATTTCGTGGGCGAGGGACCCGAACCCGAGCGGATCCAGCTCCCGGGCGTCGTCGTCGATGCTGTCGAGACCGTACACCTGCTCGAGGACGAACCGGTAAGGGTCGCTCAGGAGAGCCTTGAACGCGGTGACCGCTAGACGGCTCGGCAACTCGTCTTCTCGCAACTCGATCACCGGCTCGGGCGGAACCGTGAATCGACTCTTCTCGCCCGGTTGCAGGCCAAGGGCAGCCGGGCTGGATCCCCCCGAGCCTCCTCGATCCCTCTTCAAGAACTGAAGCACACGCGCCGGCATCTGCTCCTCGGGGATACGGAACATGAGACGGCTGGGTCGAAGGGGATCGCCCTGCGCGGTACGGCGTCCGGCGATGAGAAGGACCGATTCCTTCGAGTGCAAGACAGTCGTGAGACGGTACGCGTCCCGCGCTAGCCTGCGGCGGTTGTCGGGGAGGCCGAGGCGAGTCTTGAAGGCATCGGGCAGGAACGGGTGCCCACTCACCGAAGCGGGCAAGAAGCCCTCGTTGAATCCCGTGAGAACGACGGCCGGCGCATCATCCAGCGGAAGCTCGAGCCAGTCCAGCAACTCCACGGCATCCCGGTTGGGCTCGGGCGGAAGGTCCTCGTCCCGGAGCCCCAGGAGGAGGGTCCGAATGGCTCCGCTACCCGTGCACTCCTCGTCCAACGGCGCCGGCATGGCTGCGAGCGCCGCGGCCACAGTGTGGATGCGGTCCAGAGTGTCCAGCAGGCGCCGATGCCCCGGCCGGCTTCGGTCGAGCTCCAACCCGCCGTAGGCCACCAGGAGCACGTCCATCACCACGGGCATCCATTGCGACAACGGCTTGCGGCCTCCGAAGGCCTTGAGCGGCCCGTCCCACGCCAGAGCCCGGACCACCTGCGGGAGGCGGGCAGTCCGGTGTCGCTCCGAGGGCATCTCACTACCCACGGTGAACGGCAGGTGGTTGTTGAAGTACTCGTCCGCAGCCTCGATGGACTCCAGCCCGGAAGCTGCCACGACGGTAGCCCCGGTCAGAGCGCCGGCATCGGGATGCCGCAGCAGCGCGGCCAGCGCCTCGAAGCTGCCGTCGTCCAAGTAGTCGGCGACGGCACGGAGCAGACGAACCGGACCCGTGCGAGACAGAGGGGTGCCCGCAGCGTAGCGGGGAGGCACCCCGCGAGCCTCCAAGCGCTGCTCCAGGTAGGGCACTACTTCGGAGTCGGGGTGCACGGCCAGCACCACCTCTTCCGCAGAATACCTCCCACCGAGACCGGCCAGGGCGTCGATGACGGCCTCCGCCTGATCGACCGGCCGGTCCACCACTTTCAGGACCCGGTCGGTCACCGCTACCCGCGCGCTCACCCAGTAGTCCGGCAATGGCAGGCCGAAGGTATCGAAAGCGATAGTGGCGTCGGTGCCGCCGTCGAGCTCCGCAGGAGCGTGGATGAGCGTGCGCACCGCCGCGCCGCTGGCCTCCACGAGCCGCCGAGTAACCGCGGGCAACTCCACGATCGAGACCAACCAGAGGTCACCCGTGAACGGAGCGACATCGGACTCCAGGGCCGCCATCCGCGCCGTATAGGGGTCCGCCAGCCCGGCCTTATCCAAAAGCTGCAGGTAGCGTCGCTGCACCCGGCCCAGCGCCTCCCAGCGGGCTCCGTCGTCGAAGGACGTGCCGGAGCGGCAGATCTTCACCAGGTCCGCGAACCGGTGACCCTCCCGCGCCAGATTCTGGTGCAGGCCGGCAAGCAGGCCGGCAAGCTCATCCCACTCGGCGAGGCCATCGCTCGCGGGGAGGTGGGGGAACACCTTCTCGACGGCCGTGCGGTCTACGCTCCGAAGAGCTTGGGACCAGGCCCGGCGCGATATCACCTCGTCCGCCAGGGGCTTCGGGCTGGCATGGAGCAGTCCGGGAAGGCTGCCCACCGTGGTGGCTCTAGGGGGAACCAGCGTTACGCCGCGCGCCTCGGCCTCGTCCAGGAGCAGCTCGATGATGCGACGGCGAGCCCGCCGTCCAGGGAGGACGAGGGTAGCGGGCCGGAGGTCGGCCACTACCCCCTCGGTATAGTGCTGGATGAGGTGGGCCGCGGCGGACGGCAGCACGGGTCGGTCCCACCCGAGGAACACGCGCTCAAGGGTGTGCGCCAAGGCTTGCTTTCGTCTACCGGACGCGGGGGCCCTCAGCCATCAGGTCTCCCCCGGTATTCAAGAACTTCACAGCGGTGGCGTGTCCTTCCCCCACCAGGAACTCTACGTTGATACCGATCTCGACATTGAAGAGGCGGTCTCCTCGAAGCAGCGCGGGGTTGCAGCTCCGACAACGAAACCGTGGAGCCAATATCAGGGTGACGGGCGTTTGTGAAAAGGGCCCCTTCTCGGCTCCCTCGCAGGTTACCAGGTCCGATGACGGGGGGCGACGACCTCGATCGAGGGGAAGTAGGTACTGTAGCGGCCCCTGTCTCTGGTCATGACGGTCATTCCCGCGACCGCCGCGTGCGCACCAATATAGAAATCGGGTAGCGGGGACTGCTTCACCCCACCGCGTCGGCGGTAGCTCGCAAAGCACTTGCCGGCGAGGAACGCCTCCTCCCACGTTCCAACCCTTTACGTCCTCCTGTCGTCTCATCACGTGCGCATGTAGCATATCGAACTACGATAGGTCTACTTTCGATAGGATGAGACCCATGAAGAAAGCGGCGAGCCTGCTCCCGCTCTCACGAAGTCTGGTTCATCTGTTGCTCGCCCTCCACGAGGGTGAACGCCACGGCTATGCGGTGAAGAAGAGGGTGGAGGAAATGAGCGGCGGTATCGTCCGCATGGGCCCCGGCACGCTGTACACCACGATCCAGAGGGCCGAAGACCTCGGCCTGATCGAAGAGTCGGACGAACGAGCTCCCCCGGAGACCGACCAGTCACAGCGGCGGTACTACGAGCTCACACCGTTCGGCGCCCAGGTCTTGGCGGCCGAGGTGGAGCGCCTGGGTGCTTTCATCGACCACGCCCGTACCGCGCTGTCGGGGGTGCGGGGCGAATGAAGAAGGTCCCGCCGGCCCGGGGCGAGCGCATTTACGCACTCCTTCTTCGTATCTACCCCAAGAGGTTCAGGCAGCGCTTCGCAAGCCAGATGCTCGAGGTCTTCCGTGAGCAGAGGTTGGACGCGAAGTATGCCGGGCTCTTCGGGAATCTGCTGTTTTGGTGGGACATGATGTGGGATCTGCTGGTCGCGTTACCGGGAGTGAGGCGGCGGTACTCGAGAGTCACGATATGGGAGGTGAGTGTGGACGGGATGCTACGGGACTTGAAATTCGCCCTGAGGACGCTGGTGAGAGCACCGGGCTTTACGGTGATGGCGGTGCTGACGCTGGCCATCGGCATTGGCTCGACGGCGGCGATTTTTGGCGTCGTGAACAGCGTGTTGCTCAAGCCGCTTCCGTACGGGGACTCGGATGAGGTGGTCACGGTGTGGAGCAGCTGGGTCGGATTTCCGAAGACCTGGGTGTCTGTCTCCGAGTACAGGGCTTGGCTGAATAACGCGCCCTCGTTCGATGATCTGTCGTTGTACTTCGGCACCTCGGCCAACTTCAGCAGCACAGATAACCCGGAGCGCGTGGACGCCGTCGGCACGACAGAGAACCTGATGAAGGTTCTCCAGACGCCGATGGCCCAGGGCCGCTTCTTCACCAGGGAAGAGGCGTTACGGGCGGATACGCTCCCCAGTGAGGTCATCGTCATTTCGCACCAGGCATGGGCACGCCGCTACGGAAACGATCCGGGCATCGTCGGCCAATCGGTCGAGGTAAACGGCCGGGCCCGCGTGGTGGTGGGCGTACTGCCGGCTGACTTTCGTCTTCCGGTGGACTTCGGGACCGCCAACGTTCCGGACATCTATTTCCCAGTATGGATCGACCGGAGCGACGTGGTGAGCTTCCCGAACGGCGGTGGCTCTCACGGGAGCTTCGTGGTCGGGCGACTCCGGCCCGGCTCGACTGTCGAGTCCGCCAAGCGGGACCTGGACAACATCGTGGCGCGGCTCGAGGCGGAGCAGGGAGCATATCCCGTCGAGCGGAACTTCGAGCCCTTCGTTTTCAGCGCGAAGGACGACATCCTCGGCACCATCCGGCCGGCGCTTCTCGCACTGCTCGGAACCGTTGTGTTCGTGCTGCTTATCGCGTGCGCGAACGTGGCCAACCTGCTGCTCACGCGAAGTCAGGGAAGACACGGTGAAATCGCAGTGCGGGCTGCCTTGGGCGCCGGACGCTGGCGGATCGCGCGGCAGATGCTCACCGAGAGCATGCTGCTTGCGACGATCGGAGGAGGCCTGGGGATCGCGCTGGCCTATGTGAGCATTGAGATCTTCAAGGGTCTCAACCCGGGCGACCTGCCCCGGATAGACGAGGTGTCGCTCGATGGTGCTGTCCTCGGATTCAGCGCGCTGGTGACCGTCCTGACGGCCATCCTGTTCGGCTCGCTGCCCGCGCTCCGGACCGGGCGGGGCGACCTCCGGGCAAACCTCGGCCGGCGGGGCGGCATGGGCGTTGGGAAGTCCGGATGGCAGGGCACGCTCGTGGCGTTGGAAATGGCGCTGGCGGTGGTTCTGGTCATGGGCGCCGGTCTCATGGTGAGGACGTTCGAACAGCTCTCCTCGATCGACGTCGGCTTCCAGGGCGAGAGCCTGCTCACGATGGCGGTCAGTCTTCCCGGCGCGACGTATCCGACCGGCCAGGATGTGGTGAGTTTCCACCGTGAAGCCATGCGAAGGATGGATGAGATCCCCGGCGTACAGATAGCCACGGCAGTACGGATTCTCCCGCTCGACTCTCAGATCGGGGATTGGGGGCTGACGGTAGAGGGGTACGTCCCGGCCCAGAACGAAGAGGTCAGCGGGGATTGGCAGTTCGCGGCGCCGGGGTACTTCGAGGCCATGGGCATCCCTGTGAGTAGGGGTCGCCCGTTCGAGTGGACCGACGACGAAAGCGGCGCTTTGGTCGGGGTCGTGAACGAGGCCTTCGTACGTCGGTATTGGCCCAACGAGGACCCCATCGGACACCGGTTCCGCATGGGCAGCACCGGGGCGGAAACTTGGATCAGCGTCGTGGGCGTGGTCGGGGACGTGACGCACAACGGCCTGACCGCGGAGATCAAGCGGAAATTCTACATCCCCCTGGCGCAGTGGGAGTCGGCGTCGGGCGGGAACCAGCCGACCTCGG
Organism: Gemmatimonadota bacterium; assembly: GCA_036986155.1. Taxonomy (GTDB): domain Bacteria; phylum Gemmatimonadota; class Gemmatimonadetes; order Longimicrobiales; family Gaopeijiaceae; genus JACZXQ01. Next base: position 10,720 of record BTRA01000003.1, read on the forward strand.
TGCGATTCGTGGTCAAGGCCACCGGTGACGTCCTAGCCCTCACCGGGCCGGTGCGTAACGTGATCCGGGAGATGGATCCGTCGCTCGCCATCGCGCAGATCCAGACCGTGGACGAGATCAAAGCCGCCGCCGTGGCCCAGCCCCGCTTCACGGTCGTGCTCATGGGTGCGTTCTCACTCGTGGCGATCCTGCTTGCGCTGATCGGGATCTATGGCGTCATCTCGTACGGCGTGAGCCAGCGCACCCAGGAGATCGGCGTCCGCATGGCGCTTGGCGCCGAACCCGAGCAAGTCGTGTCGCTGATGGCGAAGCGGGGGATTACGATGGTCATGGTGGGTCTAGGTATCGGCGTGGTGATCGCACTCGGCCTGACACGGTTCATCGAGTCGCTGCTCTACAACGTGGACGCGCAGGACCCGGTGGTCTTCGGCTCGGTAGGGGTAGGTTTCGCCGTGGTGGCTTGGCTCGCGACCTACATTCCGGCTCGCAAGGCCGCGGGGGTGAACCCGATTCAGGCGTTGAATTCCGAGAGCTAGGCGCGTATGGGCCTCGCCAGGCGCCAGCCGGTGACCACCATCCCCACCACGACGAGCTGCAGGGTGGTCAGTAGCGCCATGTCGAACCATGCGTTTCCCGTGAACCCGAATGTGTGGTAGGCGAGGAATGGACCGAACGCCCTCCAAATCGCCGGCCTGCGCTGCACGACCTCCCCCGTGATCTGCGAGACGTGGACGTCACTCCGGTCCGGATCCGCGAAGCGAAACAGGTAGGTCGGCACGCGGGCGTTGAAGTCCATCCAATACTCTACGGACTCCGCCGGGGGACCGACGGCCTCACCCAGCACGACCATCTCCGCCGCTGTTCGGGCCAACTCCGGAGTCAGCCTGGGCAGGACTCGGCCCGTGGAGGCGTCCATCAGCACGCCGTTCTCGTCGCGGCTCGTGTAGGCGATCCAGAATCGGCGGTCACCCACCGCCCGCCACTCGTAGCGTTGAATCGGCCGGTCCCCGCCCAGGACTGAAGGAGGCAGTTCGGCGGCGATCGTCGAGGGCTCGGCGAGATCCTCGACCACGGCGATACCCCCGGTCCAGTCGGTGTGGAACGACCCCTGTCCTCGGAACCGAGGCTCGATGAGCCCAAGGTTGAACCAGAGATAGGCACCCACCAGCATCTGGGTGGACAAGATGATCCCAGCCACGGGAGCCAGGCGCGCATGGAACCGGCGCGCCGGACGGACCTGGGAAGTCCACCTCCGCCGTGCCTCACGCCGCGTAATCCACAGCGTGTATCCCAGGGTGACCAACGTGAGGGTCAAGCCCACGAGCGTGTACAGGAGTGTGGTGAAAATCCGAGCGGCAGGGCCCCACTGCCACACGTGTACGCTCCTGTAGGCTTTGTCGAAGGCCGCGGCCAGCGGATCGGTACGTCGTAGAGTGCGCCCGGAGGATCGCGACAGGAGAAGCTCGCTAGGCTGACTTCCCTCCATCTCCAGTGACACCGCGGGCACCGGATCCACGGTGTAGTATCTGTTGAACTCGGAGACCGCACGGACCCTGGCGACCTGGGATCCCCGGAGGGCACCGTTCCCGACGCGTCGCAGCATCTCGTCGGTCAACGGATCGAGCCGTTCGCCTGTCCGAGCGTCGTACGTGCGTTCCAGGTCGAAAGGGCCGGGCTTCACGACGTAGACCGGCCGCCCGCCCAACGGCTCCAGACGAAGCCAGTAGATCCGATCGATCCGGTCCGACTCCAATCGGGTGAAGATCTCGGAGGGTGCGAGCAGGTTCTCGTCTTCGAGGATTACGTCGGAAGAGTGAAAGGACTCGAGGTCGTAAACCCCCTGGAGCCCGTTCGGGAGCGCGAGCACCACACCGCGCAACACGAGCGAGGATATCACCCAACCGATCAGCGGAATCGTGGCGATCAGCCCCAGTAGTCGATGGCTCCTGGAAAGTCGGAGGAGCCCTCCTGTGCTCAGAGCCCTCATTCAGTACGCGAATCCCAACCCGAAGTAGAAAATGGTCCGCTCCCTACCATTGGCCACGGTGAATGTCAGCGTCTGATTCTGGTCCACAAGGCTGAACCAGAACCCCCCACCGTAGCCCCAGTGCCACCCACCGGGTGACTCCCCATCGACGTAGACACGCCCTGCGTCGACCAGCGCGAAGAGGCCCAAGTCCCCGGGGACCATCAGGGTGAACGCTGAGAGGCGGGTGCGTAGCTCGGCACTTCCGTAGACTGCGGCATCACCCACGAAGCGCTCACTTCCCCAACCCCGGAGGTTTCGTCGACCGCCGACGACGGCTGCGTCTTGGAAGGGTAGCTTTCCTGAAGTCGTCTTTCCCCCTATGCGGACGGCCAGCGTAGGGTCGAGCGGGGCCTCGTTCCACGTCAGGTATGTCCGGGCTTCGGCCGACAGAGTCGCGTAGGCTTCGTCGAGACTCCACACGGCGGGTGCCGCGCGACCCTCCATCTCGAGGTAGAGACCGCGGGTGGCCGCGCGCGGGCGATCGCGCGAGTCCCATTCCACCCTGCCGCTCAGACCGATCTGACCGAACCGTCCGGCGCCGTAAAGCGTGTCCGCCACGCTCGTGAAGAAGTTGGACTCGTCATTGTCCGTCTTCGACGCCCTGATCCATGGGCCCGCACGCACCTCCAGGCGCTCTCCGAACGTATACTCCAGCGTGGGATGCACGTAGAGTTGGTTGAACGGCACACGAAACTGGCCCGAGCGAGGCGATCCCTCGGAATCGTTGCCAAACCCGTGGAAATTGAGCAACTCGATGCCGGAGAGATTCGCCTCCAACCCGATGTGGAGATCAGAATTCTCGCGTCTGAAGTCTCCGTCGAACTCGGCTGCTCCCCAGCCCTCCCCAGTGGCCACCCCTACCCGAAGGGTCCAATCCGAAGCGTACGGGCGCTTCCTGAACCCGTAACGAGTGCTTCTTATCCCGGCTCCGACGAGGACCCCGAAACCGGGGCCGGCCGTCACCCACGGCAGGCGACGATACCAGGTGCCCCACTCACGAGGTGGGTACCGGTCGAGGTCCGAGCCGACCCATGTTGGGAACGGCTTCGTGTTCAGCGACGATCTCCCACCCACCCACTCCGTCTTCGCACCGGCATCGTAGAACCGGACACCGCCTCGGGTGCTCGAGTCGACCAAACGGTCGGCCCCGCTTCCGCCGGTCACACGAAGGAGGATGGGCGCGTCACCACTTCCCGAAACCTCGACCACGTCCTTCCCACGCCACATATCCAGCCGGACCTCGTCCGTATCGCGCGCGTCGAAGCGCCGGCGAAAGTAGACGCGTCCGCGGGAGCTGAGGGTCACATCCACAAAGCGGTCGTCCACTCGCACGATCTCCGCCCGCTCGCGAGCGTTGGTCGCGTGAATCTCCACCTGCTTTGCGAGGAGCCGGTAGTAGCGGCGCATCTCGCTCAGCAAAAGATCCCTGCGGCTGATCAACGCCCGTTCCAGGCCGGGCCCCCCGATGTCGTACATCTCGGGGGGAAGTCTGCGCACTGCCGATGCGATCACCTCGTCGGTCAGACGCTCCTGGATCGAAATCGCAACCGAGTCCCACACCGCCGCATCCAGACCCGCCAGAAAGCGCCGGTCGACTTCGCGGGCGTGCCAGTTCAGTTTGAGCGGATCGGGGTATTCGGGCCCGAAGCTGACGATCTGCGGATAGAATTCCGTGGCCACGGCGATCAGGAGTCCGTCGGCATTCACGAACGCTTCGTCGTGATCTCGCGAGATAGGCTCCCAGATCCGGGGCTTCTCGTCGTCCGCCATGAGGGCCCAGCGCCAGTTGTCCCGATGCCGGTCCCGGTCGCCTATCAGCATATCCATCATGCGGGCCGTCAGGAACGAGCGGGCGTTCACCAGATCATCCGGACCGTCGTCCAGACGCTCGAAGAGCCGCTCCGGTCCGATCACCATGAAAGCATCCCCGAATCCTCCCGCTCCGTCCTCATCCGCTTCGTTGGGTCTCTCTTCGATGATTCCCAGCAGGCCCCTGAACTTCTCGCGGAACTCGCCCAGCGCGGGGTCGTCGGGCATGATGGCCAAGAGGGGAGTCGGGTGCATGACACCCACCGCCGCCAACAGCGGTGCCACGACGAGGGCTCCGACCGGGTGTGACGCGCTCGCCCCGTCCTGCAGGAGGTCCGCGACCAGAGTCCCCTGGAGAGCCGGGTCGAGGCGGTTGGTCGGGTTCTTGTACACCCCGCGGAACTGATACCTCCGCCCGTCCGCCCCGCGCATCCGAAGCGAAGTGGTCTGGCTGCCAGCGTGTGCGCTTACCGGCTCCAGCCCACCGGCGAAGGTCCTCAGGTCCAGGTAGGGGACCTCGATCTCGGTGGCCCAGAGGTCCCTATAATGGTCCCCCAGAAACAAGCGCCGGAAGCCTCCGGCGGCGTAGTTCGCGCCCGGAACAACCCTAACGGTGGGCGGGGACGGTGGGTCCTGGGCTGTGAGCCCCCATGGGACCAGTAGAGCTCCGGCCACCAAGGTCACGGCCGCGCACTGTCTAAGAAAAACGCTCATCAATGCCTTGAGTCCACTTCGTCCATGGGAGAAACTACACAAGTGCGGGCACCTCCACACGTCAACGATCCGCGGATGATCAACTCGGTACGGGCCCGCCGGGGTTTCCGGCGCTAGGGAGGAAGCGCACTAAACCCTTGCGGCACAATATCTGTCCTCTGACTTTTCATTGGGTGTGCACTCCATTGGAAGTTGCGGGCCCGGCCATGGCGAAAAGCAAGGACCTGGGCGGCGCGGACGAGCCGGAGAGGACACCGATCCCACGCCCGGTCCAAGACCCGATCCCGACTCCCGAAGAGGTCTGCCGTGTCACGTAGCCGGGCGCTGATGGTGGCCGACGGAGCCCTGGCGATCGCCACCCAGATGCTGGGCTGGCTCTTCAGACCGTTGTGGCCCGAGCCTCGGGAAGTGTTCGAGCGGCGCTGGCAGCGCGCCTTTCTGCGCGGGCCGATCGGTGGGTTCGTGGGTGTGTGGTTCGGGGCTCTGGCAACCATGCAGTGGGGGCTTCCGCCTGCCACCTTCCCGCTGCTCTCCGGGGTGGCCGGATTCCTCCTGATGTCCCTCGTGGGTCACATCGAATCCTTTATCCAGACGCGCTCGGTCTCTCCCGCGGGCGATATCCAGGTGGGGGTGGCCGTCGTCGCCGACTTGATCATTGGCGCCGTGCTGGGCACACTGATGTCGACGGTGCTCGAGGCGGAGGCCGCGGCTCTTCTGGCGACCGGCGCCGCCTCTCTTGCCGTGATCCATTACGTGGCCTCGCAGCTCCTATGGGGGGACTGGGTGGAGCAAGTCGTTTCCACGCTCACCGGCCAAGCCGGAGTCCAGCACGAGTCCGACTTCTCCTACGAGGCCAGTCTGGCCGTCGAGGGGTACATCGATGAGGCGCTCGCCTCGTATGAGAAGGCGAGTCTGAGGCCCGGCGGGAGTACGGCTCCGCTCTTACTAGGAGCTCAACTGCTACGGAGTGAGCGTCGCTACGAGGAAGCGGTCCTTTGGTACCGTAAGGCGTTCGACGCGCCCAGAGTCGATGCAAGAAGAGCCACGGTCTTCGTGAGGCACATCGTCGAGATCTGCCGGGACCACCTGGAGGACCCGTCCCGCGCACGCCCGGATGTCGAGGCCCTGCTCGAGCGCTACCCCGAGGCCCGAAAGCTCGAGTGGGTCCACACGCAATTACAGCTCAAGGGGCCCACTCACACGTAGGTCACCATATTCGGCGAGTCGAACCTGGGAAGCGTGTTGAACGACCCGAGAACCACGCGCCCGAATGGGTAGAGCAACTCGGTCATCGACGCGTTCCGCATCACCCACGTCAGCTCCATGGCCTTCACGTCGTCGAGCCCAAGCACCCAGGCGGCCCCGGCGCAGATCGGCCCACCCGAGGTGAACACGCCAACCGTTTCCCCGTCTTCACTTTCATCGATGACCCGTTGGAGCGCCCCTTCGACCCGGCGCCGGAACGCCTTCCAACTCTCCTCTCCGGACACTTCGTCAGAGAGTTCCTCCCTGGCCCACCGCTCCGAGACGACCCGGTAGACCTGAAAGAACGCCAACACCCGCGCTTCGCCGTCGGCAGCGAGGCCCGCGGCAAGGTCCGCCAGCTCCGCATCGCCGTCGGTGTGCTCCAAGGCGCGAGTCATGACGAAGGCGCCCTGGTGCTCGTCCAACGCATCGATCACCTGGGGCTCTGGCCAGGGTAGGCCACGCGCCTCGTAGAGAGCCTCCACGGTCTCGGCGGTCTGCCGATGGCGCTTGGCCGGGCCCATCACGACCCGGTCGAACACTGTACCCGACTCGGCCAACTCTTCGGCCAGGGCGGCGGACTGCCGATAGCCGAGCGGCGACAACTGATCGTACCCGTCTGTGATCGACCCGCCGTCGGCGAACGAGGCCTGTGCGTGACGCAGGAGGATGATTCTGCTCATGGCTGAATCAACGTGCTCGGCTGGGACGTGGCAACCGGGAGGGACTCTCTACGTAACCCGACGGCCCGGTCTACGTCATCACGGCGGCCGAACTACGCCGACTGACGGATAAGCCAGACACCTCCGATGCACTCTATTCGAGAGAGCAGCCCGAGCGAACTCCCCTCGCATTGGAGGCCCACCATGAATCGGCAGCAACGCTCTCGCTCGCGAGCCCTTACCCGGCCATCGGTCCTGGCAGCGCTCGCAGTGCTCGCCGTGGCCTCCGGCCAGGCCGGCGCGCAGCAACAGAAGCCCGGCTCTCCGCCCACCTATCACGACGTCATGGGCGTGACCACCCGTCCCGGCCCCGTCGCATCGACGCGCGTAAAGGCAGCGGCCGCCACGGTGACGGAGTTGGAGCCGAACAACGACATCTCCAGCGCCAACGCCGTCCTCGTCGGCGACCTGATCGTTGGCGATATCACCACCTCGGGCGACATCGACTTCTTCCGGCTCGACGGCGTAGCCGCCGGAACGGAGATCGAGCTCGACGTGGACGCGAGCGCGCTCGGATCGACTCTCGACCCTACGGTCGGCATGTACAACGCCGCTGGAGTGCAGATCGCGTTCAACGACGATGCCGGCGGGCTCGACAGCCGGCTGACTCATACCGTTCCCGAGACCGGCACGTACTTCGCGGCAGTCGCCGGCTTCGGCGGTAGTACCGGCTTCTATGAACTGACAATCGGCACACCGGAGCCGGGACCCGCCGACCCGACCACGCTTGTCGCCTCGGGATTCGATACGCCCTGGGGCATGGCCGCGGGAAACGCGGGTGACCTGTTCGTAGTGGATCTTACGCCCGCCACGGTGTCGCGGGTCGCCCCCGATGGAACGGTGTCCACGATCGCCTCCGGCATGGACTCGCCTTTCGACATCGTCGTCGACGGATTCGGCAAGTTGCTGGTAACGGAGGCCGGGGCCGGCAACGTGCGCCGCTTGGACCCCGAGACCGGCGAGCAGTCCATCTTCACATCCGGACTGTCCTTTCCACTCGCCATCACTGTCGGCCCGGACGGGGACGTATGGGTGGCGGAACAGACCGGCATCGGCCGCTTCGATCCCGACGGGAACCGACTCGAAACCATCGGCATCGGATCGTCATCGCGGCCCGTGCGCATGGCGTTCTCCCCCGAGGGAGTCCTTCACTATTCGGTGGATCGGACCACCATCCACCGGGTCGCGAACGGAGCCCAGAGCATCGTGCTCACGGCCGACTTCATCGTGGAGGGCTTGGCCTTCGACGAGCGAGGATTCCTCTACATCGTCAATGGATTCCTCGGGCAGGTAGATCTCTACGACACATCCTACCAGCTCGTCGGCCCAGCCTTGGCGCGCACAAACATTGGCGGGCCGTCGAACCTGGTGTTCCTGCGGGACGCCGAAGGGGACATGACGGACCGGCTTCTCGTGTCGAATTTCGGATTCGGACTCGACGCTCCGTACGTCGGAAGCATCGTGGAGTTGAACTCCGATGGGATCGCCGCGCCTGGATTCCGAGTCGGAGGTGACTTCCTCACGGTCCTGTCACCCATCCCGGCGGCGGTGATGGGCGCACCCTACGGGCATGCGCTGGCCGTCGAGGAGGCGGTTTCGGCACCGACCTGGCAGATTCTCGACGGCACTATTCCCCCGGGGCTCAGCCTCACTTCGCCCGGAATCTTCTCCGGGACGGCCGAATCCGACGGGACGTTCGAATTCCGAGTCCAGGTCGATGCCGTCGATATCACCGGACAACCGGCCTTCGGAAGGGCCGACCTCACCCTGACCGTCGACCGCCCACAAGTGAGCGTGGCCAACGCGGCCAACCAGCTCCTCGGCGTGCCGGGGGCAGTCACGGTCGACGAAGAGCGATTCCTCGACCTCATCGGTAACCGCAATGGCCGCCTCGACGTGGGCGATTACCTGCTCTTCTTGAGGGATCAGGGAATCGTCACCCTCACGCTGACCGCACCAATCACGCACTGACGGAGAACATTCCAATGAGAAAGCATGGGAAATCCAGACGACGGATCTTTTTGTGGGCGATCGCACCGCTACTCGGAGCCGCCACAGCGTGCGGTGATTCGGATCCAGTGGAGCCGCCCCCCGACCCCCCTGTCCCGGGCCTCATCGTGGTCTCGCTGAGCACGCCGGCACAAGACGACGGCGCAGCGCTCTTCACTATAACCGGCCCTGGGTCGAGCACGATCCAGACCGCCAACGCGAACTACAACCTTTCGTGGCGCCTGGTGTCCAGCGGCGAGGTCCGGATCCTCGTGGCCGGCGACATCACTTCGGGACCAGTCGTGACGATGCAGGTGGGTGACATACGACGGGTCGGCGATTACGCGGGCACCATGATCGAAGTCGCGGACCGGACGGGTGCACTCCGAAGCACCGTGTCCGACCGCACCCTCAGTTTCACCACGGACGCCCCTCCCTGACCTGGAACTACCTGCCCGCCCCGGGGGTTGGCGGTTATCATGGCCGCCATGTTCCCACAATTGCTTCAGGGTGCGGGTCTTTCGGAGATGCTGGCCAACAGCCCGCTCCTGGCCCTGGCCACGCTCTTCGGTGCGGGCGTGCTCACGAGCCTGACGCCGTGCATCTACCCGATGATCCCCATCACGGCGTCCGTACTCGCCGGAGCGGCCACCGAGGACGCTCCCAAATCCCGTGTGATCGGGCTCACGCTCACGTACGTCACGGGGTTGGCCCTCTTCTACGCGATCCTGGGCCTCATGGCCGGCCTGACGGGCAGCCTGTTCGGCGCCGTGGGCGCGAGTCCTTGGGCCCGCCTGGCGATCGGCAACCTGCTGTTGGTATTCGGCCTAGTGATGTTCGAAGTGATACCGATGCCCGCTTCCAAGCGCCTCACCGCATGGGCCGGCGGACTGGGCGGCGGCACCTACCCGGCAGTATTCCTACTGGGAGTCACTTCCGGCGTCGTGGCAGCGCCTTGTGGGGCGCCCGCCTTCGCGGTGGTGCTCACCTGGGTGGCGGCCACTCAGTCCGGAGTGATGGGCTTCCTCTACCTGTTCGTGTTCTCGGTCGGGATGACGGCCCTGTTGGTGGGCGTAGGACTTTTTTCGGGATTTGCGACGGTGCTTCCCAAGTCCGGACCGTGGATGGTGTGGATCAAGAGAGCCGCCGCGGTGATTATGCTTGGTATGGCACAGTACTACTTCATTCAGGCAGGGATGGCGCTTTGAGAACGCTGATCGTGGTAGCGAGCCTGCTCTTCTTCGCGACCCCGGCCCTCGCGCAGGCACGCGGCGAGCTCGGGATCGCCCTCGGAGAAGTGCCCGAGTTGGTCGAGATCGAGGACTTGGACGGCACCCCGGTCGACCTCGCCCGGTTCGTCGGCGAGAAGCCCGTGCTGTTCGAGTTCTGGGCTCGGTGGTGCGAGAACTGCCTGGCGCTGAAACCGCAGTTGGACGCGGTCGCAGAGGCCTATGAGGGCCGGGTGAACTTCGTGGCCATCGCGGTCGCCGTGGCGCAGAGCCCGCGCTCGGTCAAACGCTATCTCGAGAAGGAGCCTGTACCCTTCCCCACCATCTGGGACACACGAGGGAGGGCTGTCAGGGCCTTTCTGGCCCCCGCCACGTCGTACGTCGCCATCCTCGACACCGACGGCCGCGTGATCTACACCGGCATAGGACCGGAGCAGAACATCGAGGCCGCCGTGCTCGAGGCGCTGAACCCCACGCAGTAGGTCGCGACGCGCGACGCCCGCCTAGCAGTCTCCCGCCGGCAGGAGAGCGGTCTCCGGGGCCGTCTCTTCTTCCAGGTCTTGTTGCTCACCTTCGTCCAACGGCGGAGCCACTGCGGCTATCGCCGCTCGAAGCTCCTCGTAGGCGAGCGGATCGATCTCGCGGAACGGGAACGCCGTGTAGCTGATCCGTCCCTCGGGATCCACCACGATCACGGTGCGGCGCGACACCATGGCATTGCGCCTCAGGCCCGTGCCGAAGCTGTCGGCCGTCTGGCCCTCGATGTCCGTGGCGAATAGGAACGGGAAGTCGGCATCGGCCATCCACGACGCCATCTCCTCGGGCGCGTCGTTACTGATTCCGATCATGGTCACGCCCCGGCCCCCACGAAAGATGCTTGCGTACTGATCACGGTACGCTTCCATCTGAATCGTTCAGCCACGGGTCCTGACCTTGAAGAAAAACGCCAGAACTACCACCTCTCCCCGAAAGTCGGAAAGCCGCACGGGATCTTGGAGAATCCCATACCGCGTCGCCCCTGTCAGGGCGAAGTCAGGTGCCATCTCGCCGATCGCAAGCAGGTCGGGCTCCGGCACATCCTGGGCCGATCCCGGGGCGGCGAGAAGGAGCCCCGCTACGAGGGCGAAGGCGAGCGCCGACGTGCTGAGTCTCATTCCTGCTCCTGGTCTGATGTAGTCGATCGCTACTCCCGGGCGGCAACATAGACGCGTAGGGTGTTTCGCGCACATAAGGCGAGAGCCGCTCGCCGAACCCCATTCAGTGGAAACGCCCCATGAACGCCCGGTCGATGCGGTCCTTGAGGCGCATCACCCATCTGCCCTCGAACGAGATCCCCCACTTGGCACCGATCGCAGAGCCATCGCCCACGTTCATGAGCGTGAGGAACTCCTTCTGAGGCGTGTAGGATGCGAGGGGCCGCCCCTGGAGCCAAGCCAGGAGGTTCCTGATGATGACGGGACCCTGGCGCACCGCGTAGACACCCGCCTTCGGAGTAGCTGGGAAGTCAATGAATGTGACGCAGTCGCCGGTGCCCATCAGGTTGTCGTGGTCCTTGAACTGGAGGGTTGGCCGAACGAGCGCGAAGCCCAGCTTGTCGGTCGCGATCCCCGACGGTTCGAAGACGGGATGGCCCGCCGGACCCGCCACCCACACCAGGAGGTCGCAAGAAAGGCGCTCCCCTCCGCTCAGCAGCACGCCACCCTCTTCCGCAGCTTCGACGAACGTGTCGCAGCGGACGGCTATACCGCGCCGTTCGGCGGCCCGCTCGACGCGCCTCCGAACCTGGTCGGGGTAGTTGTACACGATGCGGGAACCGCCCTCGATCAGCAGCGCCTCGACATCGAGCCCGGCGCTTCGGATCCTGTGCTCCAGCGTAAAGATCAGCTCCATGCCGCCGGCGCCACCCCCCACGACGACCACACGGAACGGATCGCTCCCTCCGGCCGGCAAATCCCCGAGCAGCGCATCCACCCGGTGCACGAAATCCGTGATCGGCCGGGTCGGCACGGCGTGATCCTTCACGCCGGGAAGTTCGAGACCACCTACGGTGGAGCCGATGTCGAACGCCGCCACGTCGTACGCGACCGGCGGACCGTCGGCGACCACGATCTGCTGCCGCTCTGTATCAACCCGTAGAGCGGGCGAGAGCACGACTCGAGCGCCCGCCTTCTCGGCCAGACCGACGGCATCGATCTCGAGATCCGCAACCCCGTACTGACCCGCCACGAAGCCTGGAACCATGCCGGAATACATGGCGATGCGCCGGTCGACCACCAGGGTCAGCCTGGCGTTGGGCAGCCTGTTTCGCCTGAAGTGATCGAGGACCTGGATGTGGGAATGACCACCTCCGACGAGGACGACGTCCCGTGTGGATTCTGAACTCATGGGCAGGACGATACGTCGTCTTGCCACCGCGTGTCTACGCCGCGAAAATCCGGAGCGGCGGGGCCGCCACCGCCATCGGCAACCGGGCTCGCATCTCGAGAGGAGCCGCATGTTTGGCAAGAAGACCGACAAGCAGAAGCGCGAGCGCATCGCGAAGGCCTATGACGGATCCAAGGCCCACTTCCCCGCGGTAATGGACATCACCGCGGAGGACCTCAACGAGTGCCTCGGAGACGACGATCTCGTGGTAGTGGATGTGCGGGCACCCCACGAGCAGGAAGTGTCGATGATCCGCGGTGCCATCAAGGCCTCGGACTTCGAGGCGAACCTCGGCGAGTATCAGGGCAAGACCGTTGTGGCCTACTGCACGGTGGGTCACCGGAGCGGACTCTTCGCTCAGGAACTGATGCGCGGCGGATGGCCCCGCGTCTACAACTTGGCGGGCGCCATTCTTTCCTGGACCCACGCGGGCGGTGAGTTGGAAGACGCCCAGGGCCCGACCAAACGAGTTCACGTCTACGCCCGGCAGTCCAGCCTCGAGGCCGAGGGGTACGAGCCGGTCTGGTAGCGTCACACTGAAAGACTCATGACAGATCTAGTCCAATACACGACCCGCGGCACCGTAGGCGTCATCACCCTCGCCAACCCCCCGGTCAACGCGTTCAGCGCGGCCGTGCGCGCCGGTGTCCTGGAAGCGCTGGAGGGCATCATGGCAGACGACGCCCTGACGGCCGCCGTAATCACGGGCTCCGGCAAGCTCTTCAGCGGGGGAGCCGATATCCGCGAGTTCAACACGCCCGCCGGCATGCAGTCCCCCAACCTTCCCGAGTTGATCGAGAAGACGGAGGCCTTCCCCAAGCCGGTCGTGGCGGCCCTGCACGGCACCGCGGTAGGCGGCGCCCTCGAGCTGTCGATGGCCTGCCACTACCGGGTGGCCGCCACGGGCACGCGCCTGGGCCTCCCCGAGGTGACGCTGGGCATCGTGCCTGGTGCGGGCGGCACGCAGCGCATGCCCCGCCTCGTCGGGGCGGAGGCCGCGCTCGACCTGATCGTGGGGGGGCGGCGCATCAAGGCGGAGGAGGCCCTCGGGTTGGGCCTCATCGACGAGGTGACCGAATCCGATGTAGTCGACGCCGCAGTCGCGCTGGCAGAGAGGATGGTGGCCGAGGGTGGTGCTCCCCGGCGCACCAGCGAGCTGGACGACCGTGTGGCCTCCGACCGCGAACGGCCTGAAATCTTCGAGCACTTCCGCAAGAAGATGGCCAGAAAGGCTCGTGGGCTCGAATCGCCCTATGCGTGCGTCGAGTGCATCGAGGCGGCCGTGAATCAGCCGTTTGCGGAGGGTCTGGCGTTCGAGCGGGCGACCTTCGTGCGCTGCGTCGAGTCCGATCAGGCCAAGGCCCTGCAACATGCGTTCTTCGCCGAGCGCGAGTCCGCCAAAGTGCCCGGCGTCACGAAGGACACTTCCACCCGCCCGATCCGGCGGGCCGCGGTGATCGGCGGCGGCACGATGGGCACTGGCATCACGATGTGCTTCGCCAACTCGGGCATTCCTGTGAGCATCATCGAGGTCGCTCAGGAGGGCCTCGATCGGGCCATGACAGGTATCGAAAAAACCTACGCAGGTGGCGTGAAGCGGGGGCGAATGTCGCAAGAGGCCATGGACACGTGCATGGGTCTCATCACTCCCAGTCTGCGCTACGAGGAGGTGGCGGACGTCGACCTCGTAGTCGAAGCCGTCTTCGAGGACATGCCTCTCAAGAAGGAGATCTTTGGTAGGCTGGATGAGCTCTGCGCCGCGGGCGCCATCCTCGCCACCAACACCTCGACGCTCGACATCAACGAGATCGCGCGCTCCACGTCACGGCCCGAGTCGGTGGTGGGACTCCATTTCTTCAGCCCCGCGAACGTGATGCGCCTTCTCGAGATCGTACGAGGTGAAGCCACCTCCCCCGAAACGCTGGCCACCGCGATGCAGATCGGCAAGACGCTCCGAAAGCAGGGCGTGGTGGTGGGCGTTCGGCCAGGCTTCGTGGCCAACGGCATGATGCTCCCCTACATCCGCGAGTCCGAGTTCCTCGTGGAGGAAGGCGCGACGCCGGAACAGGTGGACCGCGTAATCTTCGAGTTCGGCTTCCCGATGGGGCCCTTCCAGACCATGGACATGGCCGGACTCGATGTCGGCTGGCGCATCCGGCAGGCCGCGGCGCCGTCGCGTCCCGAAAACGAGCGGTACTCGCCCGTGGCCGACCGTATCTGTGAGATGGGCCGCATGGGTCTCAAGACGAACGCCGGGTGGTACCTCTACGAGGAGGGCAGCCGCACTCCGATCCCCGACCCGGAGATCGCCGCCATGATCGAGGCGTCCTCGGCCGAGCAGGGTATCGAACGACGCGAGATCTCGGACCAGGAGATCCTGGAACGCTGCCTGTATCCTCTGGTCAACCTGGGCGCGGGCATGCTGGAAGAAGGGGTGGCACTCAGGCCGAGTGACATCGACGTGATCTGGATACACGGGTTCGGCTTCCCCCGTTATCGCGGGGGACCGATGTACTGGGCCGATCAGATCGGGCTTGGAGAAATCTACCGGGTGATGCAGGAGCTTCATGAGAAGCACGGTGAACTGTTGCAACCGACCGCCCTGCTCACGCAATTGGCCGAGCAAGGTGGTAGTTTCGGGGAGTGGAGCGCCGAGTAGGGTCGCTCTACGCCGTCCGGCCCCTCCGTCTACGTAATGTGACGTATGCCGGAGGGTACGGCATCGGTCGCACTATGGGCAGTACATGGCGCAAGGGACGTCATGACTGCAGGTAATCCCACCACGTGGGATGCCTTCTGTGCGCCCGACTCCTACTTTGTAGGGGCCCATCCGGATTCCCACCCCTGCACAGGAGGCATCCCATGCCCGACCAGCGCCGTCACGTCATGACCCACTCAGCCCGGGTCGTTTCCTTCGGCCTTGCGGCTCTAGTCACCTCGATGTCCACACCGGCGGGGGCACAAGACACCATCCGCTTCGACCCTACAGTGGGGTATCCGACCTTTACGGTGCGTGAGCCGGTCCTGAGGGTGAGTCCGGGCGTCACACTCATCAGCCGCACCAACCACGGGGGATACTACACGCCGGAGGGCGGCGCTTTTCCGGGTGAAGTGGGTCCGATCTACGTGGAGGGCGCGACGACCGACGACATCCTGGTCGTGCGGATCATCGAGGTGCGGCCGAATTACGAGTACGCCGCAGCGAATGTTCGCCCCACCTTCGGTGGCCTCTCCGCCGACAACCGCGTGAGATTCCTGAACGATCCGATCCCGACGCGCCGTTACGTGTGGAGCCTCGACCTCGATGCCATGACCGGCACCACGTCGCTGCCCGATAGCGAGATGGGCGAGATCACGATCGAACTGAAGCCGATGCTCGGGCGGGTGGCCGTAGCGCCCCGCGGTGAGGAGGCATTGGCGGGACTGTGGCCCGGCGACTTCGGGGGCAACATGGACGCGCCGGAAGTGCGTCCCGGCACGACCGTGTACCTTCCGATCTTCCACGACGGCGCCTACTTATACTTCGGCGACGGCCACGCCCGGCAGGGTTACGGTGAGGTCACCGGCACCGGCCTCGAGACCTCGATGGACGTGGTGCTCGAGATCGACCTGATCAAGGGCCGAACGATCGACTGGCCGCGCCTCGAGGACGAAGACTACATCATGGTCGCCGGAAGCGCTCGGCCGCTGATCGACGCGTACCGGCTCGCCCACGTGGAGCTCATCGAGTGGCTCGAGGAGGCCTACGGCTTTGGCCGTTGGGATGCCTACGAGCTGGTCGGCCAGTTGGGCGAGAGCACCGTGGCCAACATCGTGGACCCGGCCTATACGGTGCTGGCCAAGTTCCCGAAGCGTTACCTGCCGCGCTGAGGGGCCTTCTCGCCTTCGCAGTTGCGAGGACGAGGGGCTCGGTCTAGGCGGGAGCCGCTCTACGGTTCCGCCGCAGACGGACATCGCCGCTCACCGTCTTGAACGAGAGGTCTCTGCCACCCTCGCCTATCGTGGCCCGAATGCTGGAGCCGATGAAGCGGTCACGGCGGCGCGTGACATCGAGATCGAAGTCCGAGTCGAAGTCGCCGGAGAGCGATTCGAATCTCACGTTCGCGTCGAGGCCGTCGGGAAGGCTGAGCGTGATGTCCCCGCTCACAGTGTGGAAGTCGAGGCGGTCCCAATCGACGGAGCCCATCTCGATCTCGATATCGCCGCTCACCGTGGAGCCGTATCCGAGCTCCGTGGTGGTGACGAAGATGTTTCCGCTCACGCTGGAGGCCGACACGTCGGAACGCACGTCCACCACATCCACGTCACCGGTTACGCTGGCTCCGATGAACTCGACGCCGGCAGGTAGCTCGACCTCGAAGTCCACCTCCACGTCGATCGAGCGCCGCCGTCCACGCGAACCATGGTCCCCTCCCCCGTGGCCACACCCATCACGACCCGCCCGACCCACATCGTAGACCACACAGAGCGTGAATCCGTCCCGCTCCTCCACAACCCGAACCTCCACCTCGTCGAAGTCCGAACGGCGACCGCGTTTCGTGGCCACGATCCGCGCCTCGTTCCCGGAGGCCAATACGACCCTCACATCACCGATGACGGTCTTCACCTCCAGGATCTGACCGGGACGCATGCTCTCGCTCCAATCGAGGGTGGAGTCCTGAGCCCTCAGGGGTGCGCCCGCAGCCAACAGAAGCACCGTGCCGAACACCACGCGTATCGTCTTGCTCACCGTATCCTCCACTTGCCGTGCATTTAGTTGAATAGCGACCGTGGTCCCGCCACGGCGCCTACCAATGAGATGCCGACCTGGGCCAAGAGGTTGGGACCCATTTCGAACGTGGGCGTTGCTTCGCCCCGCGCGTCCGGTCAATTTGGAGGTGACGCTTCATCGACCATATCACACCCGCTGCAGGGCTAGACCGTTGCTGACCATCAAGCCGTTCCCCGCCCGAATCCGAACCTCGAAGCTGCTCGCTGGAGCCGCCGTGAGCCTCACGCTGGCGTGCGGCGGCGGCGATGGTGGTCCTGGGCCTACGGGACCCCCGACCCTCGTGCCCACGTCCATCACGCTCACGCCGACCACCCTGTCCTTCACGTTCCTCGGACAGAGCCTGACGCTGCAGGGCTCCATCCGTGATCAGAACGGGGGGACCGTGACGGGTACGATCACCTGGGCATCGAGCGCACCGGCGATTGTGAACGTCGATGCCGGCGGCGTGGTCACCGCTGTGGCGAACGGAACCGCCCAGATCACCGCGACCTTCAACTCACTCACCGCGTCGGCGTCGGCGGCGGTTCAGCAGGTCGCCTCCCAGTTGGTGGTGTCGGTGGGGGATGGCCAGGAGGGCACCGTCGGACAGGCCCTCGCCCAGGCTCTCTCCGTGCAGGCGAACGACCAGGGGGGCAACCCGGTCGTGGGAGAGGGACTCACCTTCGCTGTCGCATCCGGCGGGGGCGCTCTGACCGTCACCACGGGGCTCACCGGAGCGGACGGGAGGACCTCGACGGAGTGGACGCTCGGAACGACGGCGGGGCCCCAGTCGGTGACCGCATCCGTCACGAGCAACTCCGCGGTGACTACGACGATCACCGCGACCGGCCAGGCGGACGTTTCCGCCGCAGTGTCCATTTCCTCCGGGGACGCACAGTCTGGCCCCCGCGGGCAGGTCCTCGCCTCTCCGGTGGTGGCGCTTGTGGCCGACCAGCATGGCAATCCCGTAGCCGGTCAGTCCGTCGCGTTCGGCGTTACCGGCGGGGGTGGCTCCGTCGACCCCACAGTGGCTACGACGGGTGAGGATGGCACGGCCAGCGCGACATGGACCCTGGGTCCCGTGGCCGGTGCCAACACGCTGACCGCCTCTGTGACGGGCCTTACCGGTGCCGGCTTCACGGCGAACGCAACGGGCATCCCCGAACTGAGCGTGGCCAACCTGGTAGCCAACCCCACGGTATCGACGACTTCGCAAGAACTCGTAGTCACTGCCACTGTCACGAATTCGGGCGACGGACCCACGGGGCTTTCGGTCATGGCCGACCTCCAGGTCGACGGAGTCAGCGTCTCGACGGCCGACGTAGGGGCCTTGGCGGTCGGTGAGCAAGGAATGGCCAACTTCACGCTCGGCGCGCTTACGGAGGGTAGCCACACGCTCCTAGTGACGGTCGATCCGGAAAACAAGATCACAGAGGATGACGAGACCAATAACACGATCGATCGCGCCGTGACGACGGTCGCTTCAACGCTGCTCGCCGACGGCGTACCGGCGACCAGCCTGGCGGGCGGTGCGGGCAGCAAGACCTACTTTACGTTCGAGGTACCCTCGCCCGCCGCGTCGGCAGCGAGAGCCGGAGCGATGGCGAGTACGTTGACCGTCACCCTCTCGGGGGGTGCAGGGGACGCCGACCTCTTCGTGCGGTTCGGCGAGGTGCCCACACCCACCGACTTCGATTGTTCGTCCGTGACGGGTGGCAACTCCGAGTCGTGCGTCATCGACGAACCGGCGGGTGGCACATGGTTTGCGATGCTCAGCGGGGCATCGGCCTTCTCGGGCGTGACGCTTGCTGGAGACCTGAAGGGAGTGCAGCCGCCGCCTCCACCACCGCCGCCGGGGGAATTCACTATCGAGCTGGTCTTCATTACTCCGGTCACCGATGGGGTGAGGGCGGCGTTCGAGTCGGCGAAGAGCCGCTGGCAAACCATCATCCAGGGAGACATCCCAGCTGTCGACTTCGCGCTGAATCCGCTTGCCACCAACACCTGCACGAACGGGCAGCCGGAAGTAAGTGACGTGGTGGATGATGTCCGCATCTTCGTCAAGGTGTTCGAGATCGACGGTCCAGGCCGAGTCCTCGGGCGGGCCGGGTTCTGTGTCGCACGAGATTTGCCCGAGCCGCTTCCGGCAATCGGCGTCATGTCGTTCGATGAGGCCGATCTAGCCCGACTCGACGCCGACGGGCGTCTTACGACGGTCATACTCCACGAGATGGGGCACGTGCTCGGTATCGGATCCCTTTGGTCGATACTGGAGATGGTGCTCAATCCTTCTCTACCAAGCTTTCAGGGTAGCGATACGTACTTTCGTGGTCGCATGGCGATCGCCGCCTTCAACGACGCCGGCGGGACGTCCTACACCGGGAAGAAGGTGCCCGTCGAGAACGAACTCGGTCCCGGCTCCGCCGATGTCCATTTCAGGGAATCGGTCATGAAGACGGAGCTGATGACCCCGATCTTGGGGAACGACCCGTCGACTCCTCTCAGCGCCATAAGCGCGGAATCGCTGGCCGACATGGGGTATACCGTAGACGCAACTCGGGCTGATGCGTTCACCCTGGATCTTTCGGCGGCGGCGGCGGCGGCGCCGGCCGCTGCGGAGGTGCCGGCCGGGAGCATCCGCTTCGAAAACGACGTGCTCAAGGGTCCGATCTACGTGGTTGACCCACGCGGACGCATCATTCGCGTCATCCGTCAGTGAGCCCTTGACTCGATATCGTTTTCAGGCACTTTCCGAGGTTGACCCAGAGTCTTAGGGATGGGGGGACGTGTAAATGAGGACCCGCACCGCCGTGATCTTCGGCGCAGTCGTCGTGGCGGCATCCATGGCGACGGGAGCACGCGACAACCGTAGCCCCAACCTCGCGAGCCTCGGGGTCTTCGGGAATCTCTCGAACCCCTTCGCACCCCAGCAGTCCACCGGCACCATTGTGTTCACAAACGTGAACGTCGTCCCAATGGATGCGGACCGGGTGCTTAAGAGTCAGACGGTGATCGTTCAGGGCGACCGTATCAGGGACATGGGCCCGACCTCCAACATCAGCGTGCCGTCGGGCGCCACTCGCATCGACGGCTCGGGAAAATACCTGATGCCCGGCCTCGCCGAGATGCACGGCCACATGCCGGGGGGAGACCTCGAGGAGACGGTCATGTTCCTCTACGTGGCCAACGGCGTGACCACGGTTCGCGGGATGCTGGGCCGGGATTTTCATCTGGAGCTCCGGCGCAAGGCTCAGGCGGGGGAGATCATCGCGCCGACTCTCTACATGGCAGGACCGAGCTTCAACGGCAACTCGGTCAGTTCCCCGGAGCAGGCCGCCGAGATGGTGCGCCGCCAAAAGGAGCAGGGTTGGGATCTGCTCAAGATCCACCCGGGACTCACGGCACCGGAGTATGACGCCATGGCGAGCACCGCGGCCGAGGTCGGCATCCGGTTCGGTGGGCATGTGCCGGCGGATGTCGGCCTCCGCCACGCGATCGAAATGGGGCAGGAGACCTTCGATCACCTGGACGGTTTCATCGAATACCTGAACGCCTTCGACCGGCCCGTCGACGAAGCGGAGTTAGACCAGTTGGTGGCCCTCGTGAAGGGCGCCGGAGCGTGGGTCGTGCCTACCATGGTGCTTTGGGACATCGGCATCATCGGCCGCGGGGACACCCGCACGCTGGAGACCTACAGCGAGATGCGGTACTGGCCGGCCGACGGCGTGCGGGGCTGGGCACGACGCCGGGCCGAGCGCGCACGCGCGGCCTCGCGGGACCCCGAGCGGGCAGACCTGTGGGCCGACAACCGCATGCGCGTCCTCGAGGCCCTGGCAGACGGCGGAGCTCGTGTGCTCATGGGCACTGACTCCCCGCAGATTTTTTCCGTTCCGGGCTTCTCTCTGCACAGGGAAATGGCGGCGATGGCCGAAGCCGGTATGACGCCGTATCAAATACTGGTGTCGGGCACGCAGGCAGTTGGGGATTACTTCGGGCGGCAGGACTCCTTCGGTACGGTGGCCATCGGCCGGCGGGCGGACTTGATTCTCCTGAACTCGAATCCTCTTCGTGAGATCGGCAACGTGCAGGATCGGGCGGGCGTCATGGTTCGGGGACGCTGGCTCTCCGAGGGCATGATCCAGAGCCGCCTCGCGGAGATCGCGCAGCAATTCGCGACCGACCGCTGACCTCCTGGTCGAACGACATCGAAGCGCTCCTCGACCTCCTGCCCCGGCTGGAGGACCCGGAGCGCTCTTTTGCTCCCATCATTCACGAGCCTGGCCTGATGGACGGGATCGACTCGAGCAACGATCTGGACTCCCCCTGGGTCGAGTGGCCCCAGGTCCTCGACGAGCTTGCAAGCGCGATTCGCGGCTCGGGCCTGATTCAAGATTTCGACTGGATGAGTTGGGACGCGGAGGGGCGTCGATACTACGAAGATCCCACACTCCTGAATTCCGCGGACCTGGACATCATTGGAAAACTCCTCACCTTGCACTTCAGCCTACACCAAGCAGTCACGAGCCATTTGGCCGGAGTGTGTAGCACCGGCCACATGCAGGCGATCCTGCGGCGTCTCGCGGAGCTCGTGCCCTCGGACGCCTGACCGGCGAGAGGCCTCCATGTCGGACCTCATTGGACCCGAGGAAGCACGCACGATCAAGGCCGCGCTCAGCGAGATCAAGTCCGAGCCGACACCCATGGATTCTGGACCTCTCGGATGCCTGCTCTCGCTGGCGGCGGTCGTGGGGTTGGTGGTGCTTCCAATGGTGGCCGATCGAGTCGGACTCGCCGGGACCCCCCTCAGGGCCACCATCATCGTGCTGGCCGGCTCATTGGTGGGAGGGCTTGTGTGGAGCGTGTTCGGCGGAGCGTTCAGCCGGGGTAAGGTGATCGGTGACGTCGAACGAGCCATCACGGAGTTGGTCGAAGTCTACCCGAACGGCTCCACGGATCGCATGCTCGCGCTCGCCACCCGAATCATCGTTGACGCAACCGTGAGCAAAGGTCCGTCGACCTCGAGAACGTATGAGCCGAGTGAGGTAGCCGAGCGCCTCGGGCCCTCCCTGCCCTTCGTGGTCCGGGTGGAGCGATGGCTAATGGAGCACGAGGGTGTCTACTTCGTGTTCACATCGAGCGAGGAAGTGGGCGAGGAGGACGCCTGAGCGGCCGGGTCCTACGAATCCTTCTCCACACGCTCGCCCAAGAGCATCGGCTCACTAATGGGCTCGGGTGAGAAGAGCACGAAGGTGTAGCGACCATCATCCAGTGGCTCATCGCCCACGAAATCGATGACCTGGATCCGGGTGGAGTCCGTCGCGGTGACGGCGACGACGGTGACGATGCTGTAGGCCCGATCGACTGCTACATAGACCGTCCGATCCCCCGGCGCCAAGTCGGAAAAGGTGTGCATGGGCTCCCAGTAGACGCGCACCTCGGTGAACGTCAGTTCGGTCGCGTTCTCCACGCGCACTTGCACGTCCCCACCTACGGACGGGAGCGTGTCGCAGGCCGTCACCAAGAGAGCCAGGGACACCGCCGCAAGGCCCCCGCGCCCGCCTATTGGTCGGGTTGGATACATGGATTGGTACATGCATAATCTCCGTTCGACTCGTCCCATTACCCATGAAGTGTCCGATCTGGTCCGGATGTTGGACTCCCGAGCGTTGCGTGAAGCGCCCTCGGCCCACACCCTTCCGTCGCCTGGTGACGAACACTCGCCCCCCACGGAGGAGGCATTCTGAGATTCATGGCGTTCGTTGGGGCGTTGGCGGCGATTGCGGCCGGCCTGCCGCCCGGGGGTGCGCCGTCCCCGACACGGTTGGACTACCTCGAGATTACCACTCAAGAGACAGGTGTCCGATCCCTCTTCCAGGCGATCAGCCCGGTGAGCGAGGATGTGGTGTGGATCAGCGGGCACCGTGGCACCTACGGCCGTACGACGGACGGCGGCGCCACCTGGAATGTCTCCGTGATGCCGGGCGCCGGCGACCTCCAGTTCCGCGACGTGGACGCCTTCGACGAACGCACCGCCTACCTCCTGTCAGCCGGAGCCGGACGACTCTCGCGCATCTACCGTACCGATGATGCCGGTGCTACCTGGAAGCTCCAATTGCAAAACGAGGACCCCGAGGGCTTCTTCGACTGCATGGCCTTCTGGGACCGAGACCACGGGATCGCCTACGGGGACGCGGTCGACGGTGAACTCTCGATCTACCGGACCGAGGACGGCGGGTCTCGTTGGCAAAGGATCACCGGGCTCCCGGCCCTGGACGGTGAGGGGGGCTTCGCCGCCAGCGGAACCTGTGCCTCGACGCGGCCCGGCGGCCTGGGTTGGATCGCCGCCGGCAACGCCGCGCAGGCTCGCGTGCTGGTGACTCTCGACCGGGGCGCCACCTGGGCGTCTTACGAGACGCCGGTCGTAGCCGGCTCCGCCGCAGGTCTCACCACCATCGGATTCTGGGACGACGATCGGGGCATCGCGCTCGGCGGGCAGATCGGCCAGGACACGGCCTACACCGACAACGTCGCGGTGACCTCCGACGGCGGGCGTACGTGGACCTTGGCAGGCCGCCCAAGCTTTTCGGGACCCGTCTACGGTAGTGCGCTGGTCACGGGCGCCGCATCGCCGACGGTCTTCGCGGTCGGCCCGCGAGGCATGAGCTATTCGGAGGATGCGGGCGCGATGTGGACCCTCGCCTCCGACGAGACTTTCTGGGCCGTGGCGTTCGCATCGGAGCGGCTGGGCTGGGCGGTGGGGCCGGCCGGTCGAGTGGTCCGCATCGCGCTGGTGGGCGACCCTGTCAAAGAGGACTACGTGCCTGGCCCGGGAGACGGTTGGGAGCGACGGGATCCCACGCGACTAGGCTTCGACCCGGCCAAGCTCCAGGCGGCCATCGACTACGCCAACGCCCACGAGACCACGATGCCGATCGATCTCGGGCAGTACCTGCGGGACCGGTTCGAGGGGCAGCCATTTCAGGAGATCGTTGGTCCCACGCGGAACCGGGGCGGGGTGAACGGCTTGGTTCTGAAGGGGGGATACATCGCGGCCGAGTGGGGCGACACTCGCCTGGCGACCATGACGTTCAGCGTTACCAAGAGCTACCTGTCTACCGTGGCGGGGCTGGCGTGGGACCGGGGCCTCATCGCCGACCTCGATGACCGCATTGGGGACTACGTCCAGGACGGGACGTTCGACTCCGACCACAACCGCCCCATCACATGGCACAACCTTCTGCAGCAGACCAGTGAATGGGAGGGTGAACTGTGGGGGAAGCCCGATCGGGCCGACCGGCGGCGCGGATTGGACAGGACGCTACAGGCTCCGGGCACATTCTGGGAATACAACGATGTCCGAGTAAACCTCATGGCGTACTCGCTGCTCAACCTATGGCGGGAGCCGCTGCCCACCGTACTCAAGCGCGAGATCATGGACCCCATCGGGGCGTCGACCACATGGCGATGGAATGGCTACGAGACCTCGTACACCACCATCGACGGTCATCGCGTGCAGTCGGTGAGCGGAGGGGGCCATTGGGGTGGGGGCATGATAATCAGCACGCGGGACCACGCCCGTTTTGGTCTACTGTTCCTCCGGGGGGGTGAGTGGGGCGGTGAGCGGCTCATCTCGAGTGACTGGATTCAACGGGCCGTCACTCCGACCAAAGTCCAGCCGAACTACGGCTACATGTGGTGGCTCAATACGGGCCGAACGCAGTTCCCGAGTGCCCCCCCAGATTCGTACTTTGCCCTCGGTGCAGCCTCGACGAGCGTGATCTGGGTAGACCCCGAGCACGACATCGTGGCCGTCATCCGCTGGGTCGATGGAGGGAGGCACGTGGACCGGTTCATTGCCCTGGTGCTCGAAGCATTGGAACGCTAGCAACCTTGTCGGGTTACCTGGCGACGAGGGGGAACACTTACACCACGGGAGCACGACGACACTGACAACTCAGCCACCGGTTTCGACCCCTCCCCTCGCCGAAGAAACCTTCCACCCGCTGTTCCGTGCGCTCGTCGTCATCGCTCTGCTTTTCGTCTTCCTCGTCGGCGTGAACGCGCTTGGAGACGGCTTCAAGTCGCTTGGGCAGAACGTCCTCGACTCGTTCTTCGCGGCGACCGAGAACCCGTTCACGGCGTTGATGGTGGGTATCCTGGCGACCACTCTCGTTCAAAGCTCGTCGGTCACCACTTCGTTGATCGTGGCGCTTGTGGCTGCCCCGGAACATGCGCTACCGATCGCAAACGCCATACCGATGATCATGGGAGCCAATATCGGCACCACGGTCACCAACACCATCGTATCGATGGCCCACATGGGCCGCCCCGACGAGTTCCGGCGTGCGTTCGCGGTAGCCACGGTCCACGACTTCTTCAACTTCATCGCCGTAGCGGTGCTGTTGCCGTTGGAGATGATGACCGGCTTTCTCAGGAAGTCGGCCACGTTCCTTGCCTCGGGACTTACGGGGTTTAGCGGGGTGCAATACGAGAGCCCGATCAAGGGCGCCTTGAAGGCGACCGTACGGCCCATCAAGACTGGCCTCGCCTGGCTGTTCGAGGCGGAACAGGCGCAAGCCCTAGCTCTGATCTTGATCGCCGCGGCGCTGATCTTCGTAGCCCTCTTCCTACTTGTTCGCGTGATGCGCTCGCTCATGCAGTCACGCGTCGAGAGCTACGTGTCTGTGGCACTGAAGAGGAGCGCCCTGCTGGGGATCCTACTCGGCGTCATGGTCACCGTGATGGTTCAGTCCAGCTCAATCACGACGGCACTTCTCGTGCCCCTCGGTGGCGCCGGGCTGATCACGGTGAGCCAGGCTTTCCCGATCACCCTGGGGGCGAACATCGGTACGACGGTGACGGCCTTGCTGGCCGCCCTCGCGGCGACCGGCGTGAATGCCGGCGCGGGACTGACGATCGCGATCGTGCACTTACTTTTCAACGTGACGGGCACGATCATGATCTATCCGATACCCGCGATCAGAAAGATCCCGATTGAGGGCGCCCGCTGGCTGGCTGCGACCGCGACCCGCTCCAGGAAGTGGGCGGTCATCTACGTTTTGGCGATATTCTACGGCGTTCCGGCGCTGTTCGCGTTATTGAACCAGTTTCTAAAGTAATTGAGGTAACGAAATGCTTCGCGAATTGCTCACGATCTTCCGGTCCGGCGACCCTCTCGCCTCCATGGGCAGCAACTTCACGAAGATGCTGGCACTCAGCCGTGATCTCACGATCGAGGCCGGTGTCGTCTACTTCGGGAGCGAGGTCAATGCGGAAGAGCGCACGCGCCTGTTCAAGCAGGACGTCGCAATCAACAAGCTCGAGCGGAAAATCCGGAAGCAGGTGATCCAACACCTGAGCTTCCCTGGCAACCAGCCGAGCGTGCCCTACTGCCTTCTGCTCATGAGCCTGGTGAAGGACGTGGAACGCATCGGAGACTACGCCAAGAACCTCATGGAGACGGTCGACCTGAGAGGCGGCCCTCCCCCCTCGGACGAATGCATGGCCGAGCTCGCTGAGATTCGCGCCGGCGTCGAGGAGACGTTCGCGGCCACGGCCGACGTTTTCACCCAGTCGGACCGAGACCGTGCTGTCGACCTGATCGACGAGGGAAAGAGCCTTGCAGGTCGTTGCGACGCGCTGGTCGAACGAATTGCCAAGAGTGAGTACGGGGCCCGGGCAGCTACGGCCGCCGTACTCGGAACTCGGTACTACAAGCGTATTGGCGGGCACCTCCTGAACGTGCTCACCAGCGTCGTAATGCCGTTGCACAAGCTCGACTACTACGACGAAAAGCACGCAACGCCGGAGATGCCGAGCGGCGCCTAGAGCCTACCCCGCTGCTCCCGCCACCACCGAGTCCCGACCCGCGGATTCGCCTGTCGGGGGGTCGCTCGTATCGCTACGCTCTTTCTGCAGAAACGCCCCGAGGTAGGCGGCGGCGGCGACCAGAAGCAGCGCCTTCAGTCCGAGCGACATCGAGAAGAACTCGAGGAGCCCGCCGGCCACCGCACCAAGCAGATTCCACCCAAACGCGATATCGACGGCCTTCCTGGTGGCAAAACGCAGGGCGAAGCACACCGAGGCGAAGAACACGGGAGTCCCGATCAGGAGCACCGACAAGAAGAGTCGGGGACCCAGCGAGCGGCCGAGTAACGTGTCCCCTGGCACGAAATAGACGGCTAGCAGAGCCACGATCAGTCCGGTGGTCGCAACCCGCCAGGGCAATGGCCGCATCTGTGTGAACACGGTCCCCAGCAGGATCATGGCCAGAATCGAGCCGAAGACCACCGCGCTGGTGAGCCAGGTCGCACCCCACACCAGGTTCATGGACGTCACGAAGCGCGTCTCGAGCAACAGGAACGCCAGGCCGAACAGGAACATCTCAACGTCCACCACCCCGCGTCCCGTAAGGCTCTTGCGCATCTCCGGCGACGCCAAGAACACGCCCGCGATCGCCAACCCGATGAAGATCGCCATCAGCGTGAGGTAGAACTCACCCACGCTCCGCGACTTCAGGTACAGGAACGGCCAGTCGTCGGTGGGCAGGTCCACCGTCGGCAATACCTCGGTCATGTACTCTTGCTGGTCTTCGCGTGAGACCGTGTTCAAATGCGCGAACGCCGGACCGGCCATATACACGCGGTTGAACAGCATGAAGTTGCCCCCGTGAACGGTGGGCGTCTCACCGAACACCGTCGTGAGCATCGCGAACAAGTGCTCGCTGATATGCGGGACGGCGACCATGAAGTACATCACAATGCCGCCGTCGGGAGTCAGGTGGTTCTTCGCGGCCTGGATGCCATCCACCGTGTACACGAAGTTGTCGAGCCGCACGTTGGACAGGGCCGAAAGACGGGTCATCGAGTCGAGCGTCCCGAACACGATGAGATCGTACATGCGGTCCGTATCATTCAGGAAAGAGCGGGCGTCCGTGTTGAATATCTCGACGTGGGGAGAATCGTACGGGCGGTTAGGGTGGTTCTCCCGTCCGAGTGCGATGATCACCGGATCGATTTCGACAACGTCGATGTGCTCAGCACCCTGGTCGAGCAGCACGGCGACATCGTTCCCCGTGCCCGCGCCGAGAACCAGTACGTTTCTCGGTGGCCGCGCCAATTGCTCATAGGGATAGTGATATCCCTCGCGGTTGTTGGCGTCGGATTCGCCAAGGATGGGAGCCTCTCTGTCCAATCTGCGCGCGATCTGGTGTAACGACCCGTTCGTGAGGACCTGGAAGTCCGGGATGGTGGCGTTAGCGCGCGTAGAGATGGCGTAGTACGGACTGTAGAAATCGGCCTTCTCGTTGCCCCACACCATCGCCACGATCACCAAGGCCAGGACCCCGTGAACGGCCATGTCGCTCGACTTGCTGACCACGAATGGAATGCTGCCGATGACGAGTACCGTGATGAACCAGTAGGCCGGGAAGATCCCCTGAAAGGAGATGACCGCGAAAGCGATAACGCCCAGGAGCGACCCGAGCAGGTCCAACGAGTAGCCCCACAGCGAGCTCGAGTCCCGGCGGTAGCGTTCCAACCGAGTGGCGAGCGCCTGACCCAGCGGCACGAAGGAAAGCGCGCTCAAGATGAATATCCCGACGAGTGGCGCCTTGACCCCTTCGATCGCCCTCGTCCCGGCCGGGAGGTCGAAATACAGCAGCCAAAGGTGCACGGTCGCCGAGTTGTCGGTGAACGCCACGCTGCTCAGGAGGGTCGACGCCACCACCACCAGCAAGACCATCGGGAGCCACAGAGGGGCGAGGGATCGCCGGCCCGAACGCAGGCACCCGACCCCCAACCCGAGAAAGGCACTGATGAGAATCAAGTTGGGAAAATAGGCCACCACCCTGACCTGGCTCGGGATCCAGCGGATGAAGATCAATTCCTGAAAAAGTACGGCGAAGGAGATCGCTACCAGCTCGAGTCCCACTAACCGTAGGGCAGTCTCCGCCCCATGGCGGGTCGGTTGTTCTTCTGTCATGTGCTCTCTGGAGTCCTTGGTTCGTGACGCTCTATCTCTACTCTACTGTGTCACGGGCGGCGCGCCCGCGTCCAGGCTATTGTGGTGCATGAGCAAGTTGAAAACGAGCGCGTACGACCCGAGCGTCTGTCCGCGCCAGAAGGGGTTGAAGCTGAACAGGACGACGTGGCCGTCCCCGAGCGGGACGTCCACCAACGCCCTGGAGTCGGCCAGCGGAAGGCGTCGACCCCGGCCCCACCGCCACTCCCGAACACCGGGGCATGGTTGAAGTAGACTCCCAGTTCGATTCCGTAGCCGTAGCCGATCGGACTTTGCGCGTCACCCATTGTGGTGCGGAAGACTCCGCCCCGGGCCCACATGTCAGGAGTGCTCTGGATGCTGATGCCTTGGGCCAGTCCGAAATAGACGGGCACCGAGGAGGAGTTGCCGATGGCTACATAGGTCCCGCCCTGCTCCACGAACCTCTTCAGGTTCAACACGCCCTCGAGTTCGAGCCCGCCGCGCATGTCGTCCGTGGATGCCTGTCGGCCGATGTTCGGCGTGAGTTCGCTCGCCTTCCACGAGATCGGCTCGTCCCCGGTCACCCCACGCACCACGGATAGAGCGTCCGCCGAGGAGGGCCCGAAGATAAGCACGTCGTAGGATTCGATCAGGTTCGGGTCATCCCGCACGTCGTGCACCGAGATGTAGTCGTAGGGCACCCCGTACTTGTCCATACCGAGACGCAGCCACCCCTCGGTCTGTGTGTTCTGGCAGGTGTGCACCACCGCAACGCGCGGGGTGGCGAGCGGGTGGGTGCTTACGTCCGGGAAGTCCGCGCCATAGGCGACGAACCCAAACTCCTCGGCCGCCGCTTCGGTGATGCGCGGATCGCTGAGGCGGGCCATCGTGGTCTTGTGGCCATCGAGCTCAGCGATCGTCTCCTCATCAGAGACGACGACGAGAATCATCTCGCGGCCTTCCTCGGTCTCTCCTATGGAAAAAACCTTCACACGCGGAGACGCGTCCGCAACCGCTCTCATGTAGGTGTAAATCTCGTCGGGATAGCTCAGCACGTCGGCCGCACCGGCAATATGCCCGAGGATGTCCGCGGGCGTGGGGACGGCGGCGGCGGCCGGCAGATGATCCACGAGGGGCGTCAGGAAGAACGGCTCGGTCGTGAATTCCCTGATCTTGGCCGTGTAGTCCTCGTCGACGGTCTGCTGCCCGGAAGCCGGGCCGGCAACCGCGAACACCACGGACATCACGAGGATCGAGACGACATTGCGCATGCGACGGCTCTCCTTTTCGGGGGTCCGGCCCCCGGCCATTATCCGCTGAGCTCGGGCCCACCGGTGCCCACAGCGGGCCACCGGCCCTGCATCCTTCTGGGGAGCCGGCGGGAGCGCAAGAGGAATGTGTGATTCGCACAGGACCAGCGCGGATAAGGCCCGCACTTTCACACTCCTTCGGCGCCTTGCCGAAGCGGTGCCCGCGAGCCAGATTGAGGATGCTGCCACGCCCTGTGGGCCGCATCGGGACCCCGCATAGAGGGAGCACGTTGCACCGCTCTCATGACCCTCACCTAAGGGCACGCGGGTCGTCCGCGGCACGAGCGATCGGCAGCGCGGTTCGGGAGGGCCTCCGCAAGCGTTGCGGACGTCGAGTACGGTGTGCTGACGCCGTCACCCAACCGCAGCGATCGGTCGGCGCTTCCCCGAGGAGGAGGCAATGCCACCCGGCGAGTCGTAGCCCGGGGCTGCTTTGCGGCGGTTCCGGGCTTCTTGCTTTCCGCAGGCACCTCAACTCCGACCCGCCACCAGGTCGACGGCCGCCTCCACCAACGTCCACTGGAGTGCCATCTGGTCTCGGATGGACATCGGCTGCAGCCCACTCGTCGCGATCTCCACCTCGGCTGCGGCGACCTCCTCGTCGATCCCCGATCTGAGCGCCGACACCCAGCGGTTGCGACGCTCCACCCAGGCCTCGCGAACCGGATCGGGCGGGCCGAGCGTCGCCCCAACGCCCGGTGTGATGAAGAGGGGCATCTCGCTGACAACCGTCAGGCAGTCGGCGCCGAAGGACCTCACCACCTCCATGGAACTCGGGCGAAAACGGTCGGCGGTGACTTCGTCACCCATGGCGAGAAAGTGGGCCCGCATGGCCTCGGAGTCAGGGCGCGTGCCGAACCCTCGTTCCAGTCGATGGAAGCCCTTTTCACCGTGCCGCTCCACGTCGTGCAGCGTGTATCCGAGTCTGTCGACCTCGGCTACGCAGCGCGCCTTCAGCGGTGCGCAGCGCTCTGCCCACGCCGCGTCGAGCAGAAAATACGGTCCAGCCGACATGGCCATGCCGTGCAGGGAGGCATGGACGTCGAACGGTACACCGCCGGAGCGCCACCAATCGTAGATCGCCAGGTTCTCGGGTCGTGCCTCGCGGTCGTCGGCATCTCTCGGGAAGCAGAACTCGATGTCTTCACCCGGAAGCTCCCGCATCATGTGGGTAAGAAAGGCCACGGGGTCGTATGACGCTCCCGTTGCGCCCGCCAAGGAACCCGCCAGTCCACCCTCCCAGGTGTGGTTCACCACCTCCCCATCCGGGTTGGCATGAGGGACGATCCACCACTCGAATCGCTCGAGCAGAGGGTGACTCGCCGAGTCCGTGAAGAAGCACGCGAGCCTACGGAGGAGCGCCGGGCCCACAGGCTCGTCCGAGTGGCATCCGGCGATGAGGCTCACACGGGTCGGGCCATGCCCGAAGATGAACCCACGCACCTCGCGACCCTCCCGCGAGTTGCCGATCACGTCGCCCTCCTCGCTCGAGACGGGCGCCGAGGCGAGGATCTCTTCGATCAATGTGGAATCGTCGGACATGCGCGAACCATCGGCCCATCGGCCTGGGCGAGCAAGCCTCGGCACTGGACCCAAGGGCCCCTGACGCGCCACTGTTCTCCGTGCGACCTCCTCCCACCCGGCACGGATATGCCAGCGCCAGATCCTAAAGCTACAGGCCTCTCGCGTAACGTTTGGGTGCTCAGCGCAACGAGTTTCCTGACGGACGTCTCCAGCGAAATGATCCAAAACGTGCTGCCGCTTTTCCTGTCCAACGTCCTGGGCGTGGGCACGGCAGCGATCGGTCTGATTGAAGGCGTCGCGGCATCCACGGCAAGTTTCCTAAAGGTGTACTTCGGGGCGCTCTCGGATCGCCTCCGCATGCGGAAACGGTTCGTGGCAGGCGGCTACGCGCTCTCAGCCATCGCCAAGGCCGGGTTCTACTTTGCGAACAGTTGGGGCGTGGTGGCCGGGGTGCGCTGGGCTGAGCGCACCGGCAAGGGAATGCGCACGGCACCCCGCGACGCCATGCTCGCCGACTCCGTCGATCCCAGCCGGCGCGGGCTGGCGTTCGGGCTGCATCGAGGCGCCGACACCGGGGGGGCGGTCCTGGGGCTCCTGATCGCGATCGCCGTGGTGTCCGCCATCCAGAAGAACGCCGGCCTCCTTGATGAGCACACGTTTCGAGTGCTGGTGATGCTCGCCCTGATTCCAGCGGTTCTGGCGGTCGTTACGGTGACGGTTTGGGCGAAGGATGCGAAGGGCGCGACGTCCGGACCCCGTGCACGCATCAGCTTCCGCGGCCTCGGGAGGCGGTTCGGAGTCTTTCTCGCGATTTCGGCGCTATTCGACCTCGGCAACTTCTCGGACGCGTTCCTGGTGCTCCGGGCCCAGGAGCGCGGGCTCGGCGTGGTGGACGTGCTCTGGACGCTCTTCGCGTTCAACCTGGTTTACGCCATCGTGTCGACTCCCGCGGGCTCTCTCTCCGATCGATTCAATCGCAGGGTGATCATTGGGACCGGGTGGATCTTGTACGCCGCCATCTACCTCGGCTTCGCGCTCGCCCAGACCCCCACCCACGTGGTCGTGCTCTACATGCTGTACGGCGCGCACTACGGCCTCGTGGTCGGAACCGGGAAGGCGTTCGTAGCGGACCTCGTGGAGCCAGCCTCGCGGGGAACAGCTTATGGGGCCTACCATGCGACGCTCGGCATCATCGACCTGCCGGCCTCACTCATCGCGGGCGTATTGTGGCAGGGGGTCGGGGGATGGCAGGGTTTCGGGCCGTCGGCGCCCTTCTATTTTGGAGCGGGCACCGCCTTGCTGGCGGCCGTGCTACTATGGACGCTGGTCCGGGAGGAGACGGACGGAAGCCGACGAACCAAGCGCCGGAGATCATGATGACTGGACTCTTCAGCAAACCCACCAAGGAAAGCGCTTCATGGGCCTTGATCTCGGGGGACTTCGAAGGAGCGATCAAGCAGTACCGCCGTTTGATCAAAGGCGATGCGCACGACCACGAGCTGTTCAACGACCTGGGCGTGGCCTTGTTGGAATCGGGCCAGCCGGCCGAGGCGGTCCAGGCGTTTTCGACGGCCAACAGCCTCGACGAGACCGCGATCCACACCAACAACCTCGGGCGTGCCCACCTCCGGATGGGCGCACACGCAGCGGCACGCGAGGCGTTCGAGCGTGCCTCCGCCCTAGACCCGGACGACCCACAGCCCGGCTACAACCTCACTGTCTGCCTCCGCGAACAGGGTGACATGGAGGCTTCGTTCAACGCCCTTCTGGCGTTCTCCGAGAGACATCGCGATCATGTGGCCGCGCACGGCGACCTCGCCCTCCACTACCAAGACCGGCAGGACATGGATGTGGCGGTTTCACATTGTGAGCGTGCGCTGGCGCTGGATGCCGGATACGTCCCGGCGCGCCTGA
Organism: Gemmatimonadota bacterium; assembly: GCA_036986155.1. Lineage (GTDB taxonomy): Bacteria > Gemmatimonadota > Gemmatimonadetes > Longimicrobiales > Gaopeijiaceae > JACZXQ01. Next base: position 44,361 of record BTRA01000003.1, read on the forward strand.
ACCTGATCCGCATGCTGTGCGACGCTGGGCGCTATCCGGACTCGTTGCCCCACCTTGAGGCCATGGCGGAGCAGGGAGCCGAGGTGGTCGTGGCAGCCAAGGACGGCCAGGCACAGATCAGCATCGACGGCCGGCCGTTCTGGCAGGGGACGTATGCGACTGAGTGATCATCCTGTCTGCTGGGTCACTTTTTTCTTAACTCTTGAGGGACTCCCTCCAAGTATCTTGCCACGGGCTTGGCTCGCCCGTGCCCCGCCACAGCAGTGCTCAACGTCCCACATGCACTCCAACCTCAGGAGACCGCCGTGAAAGGCACCGTAGCCTTCGTCCTCACCCAATATGGGCCTCGCCGTGGCGCTCGATACCGGAGTGGATGAGCTTGCGCCGGCTCCGCTTTCCAAAACGGGCTGGGTCGTTGTCGGTATCCTCGGCTTCTTCGCGGTCGGGGAAATCATCCTGCTCATCCTCGCCGATGACGTGAATGACGCCTTGGGCAACTAGTGACGACGAGTAACGCCGCAGGGCGGGAGGCAGCAGTGATCGAATACCGACGAACTTCTGACTCAGGACACTAGCTGGGAGTTACAGGAGTTAGGAACTCTCCTCGACTTCAGTAACGTGGCGGCGGACTCGCCCGGGTAGCGGGTCCGCCGCCGCCGGTGTTGGGATTCCCGTTTGCAAGAGTGAAGAGACTTGTAGGCCAACGCCAACCATCCGATCTTGGCAACCTGGCTCCTTCAAACCACGAGGTAATCATGAACTGGACTTCGCTCAATCGACCTGCCTGGCTGATCGTCTTGGCCGTCGCGCTGGCCTGGGCAGCACCGGCTACCGCCCAGATGCATGCGCCAATCGAGGGCGCGTGGGTCGTGCAGAGCTACGAGTCGGCCGACGGAGAGACCTTAGACGCACAGCCCGGGTTGTACATCTTCACCCGGACGCATTACAGCACAATGTTCGTGCCGGGGTCCGAGCCGAGGGCAGGCTACGAGGATGGAAACATGACCGATGAGGATAGGCTAGCCGCTTACGGGACGATCATCGCGAACTCGGGGCGCTACGAGGTCGATGGGAACGAGGTGACCACGAGGGCCTACGTCGCCAAGGATCCCAACTACATGGGCGCCTTTCCCGACAACACGAGCACGTACACGTTCCGGGTGGAGGACGACACGCTGTACCTCACCTTCGCGAACGGATCCAAGGCCACCCTCCGCCAGGTGGATAACCAGCCGGCCCCCTTCTAGGGTGAGGACACGGGCCGCATTGGGCGCAGCCGCCCCGTTCGGGGCGGCTCGCGCCGCGGGGCCGCAACGCCCGCCCGGGGGCCCAGGGCCTAGCGATCGGCATCGACGGGAAGGTGGTATGACTGGCGCGTGAGGGCGCTACCCTTCAGTCACTACGCAAAGCCTCGGCGGGAAGGATCCCCGCGGCCCTCTGTGCCGGAATGATACACGCCACCACGGCCACTCCCAGGAACACGGCCGGGCCCGCAATGAAGGTGAGCGCGTCGAACGGACTGATCCCGAAGAGCAACGTGGTGAGCATCCGGCTCATGAGCGCTGCGCCCGCCACACCCACCACCACGCCGGCCACGGCTAGCACCATTCCCTGCTTGAGGACGAGCGAGTGAATGCCAGGTGAGTCGGCCCCCAGCGCCATCCGCACCCCAAACTCCTTGGTTCGCTGGCTCACCACGTACGAGATGACACCATAGATGCCGACTGACCCGAGAAACAACGCCACGACGGCGGCGATCACCAGGAGGAACATCGTGAAACTGGTCCGGCTCATGGAGTCCCCCACGAGCCCGTCCATCGTCTGGATGTTGCTGAGGGGCAGGCTATTGTCGAGAGCACCGACTTCACGCCGGAGCAGCGGTACCAGATTGGAGGGGTTGCCGCTCGCGCGGACGGCTACACTCATTGCGCGAAGAGACCGGTCCAGCGTATCCCGCACGGGCAAGTAGATCGTCTGCCGCGGAGGGGCATCCAGGCCTGCGGCGTGGATGTCACCCACCACCCCGGCCACCTCACCCCAGGTGCCGGCGGCCCGAATCCGCTTGCCCATGGTCGACGTGTTCGGCCAGTACTGCTCCTTGAGCGAGGCGCTGATGAAGAGCTTGCCGAGCCTCTCTTGGTGGTCCATGGGCTCGACGGTGCGGCCGCTCACGATCGGGATACTCATCGTCTCGAAATAACCCGGAGTTACGAAGCGGATGGCGAACGTCGGCGGAAAGCCATCCGGGCCTGTCGGGAACTCCTCGATCTCGGTGGCCAACACGGGCCCACCCCCGCTGAACGGAAGGGTCGTCGTGGCGCCCGCATTCTCCACGCCCGGAAGGGCTCGCAGCCTCCCCAGCAAGTCGTCGAAAAACCGAGTCGAGGCGTCTGCATCGGCATAGCGACTAGCCGGTAGCCTGAGGCCGAACGTGACCACACCGGCGGTCTTGAAGCCGGGGTCGACGGACCGAAGCTTCTGGAAGCTTCGCACCATGAGGCCCGAACCGACCAATAGCACGAGGGCCACAGCGACCTGGGTCACGACCAGAAGCCCGCGGGCACGATGGCGCTCCCGACCGGCTGTCGCGCCTCGTCCACCCGCCGCGAGGGCGGCCTGGACCTTGGCTGATCCGGTTTGCATTGCGGGCAGAACGCCGAACAGGAGCCCGGCCAAGACGGACAAGCCGGAGCTGAACAAGAAGACATAGGTGCTGAGGCCGACGCCCTCCAGGCGTGGAATGCTCGCCGGGCCGATGGCCACCAGCATGCGAATGCCGGCATATGCCAACAGAAGACCCCCGAGACCTCCCATCAGCGCGAGCAGCACGCTCTCCGTGAGCACATATCGGACGAGTCTGCCACGTCCGGCACCCAAAGCAGCGCGGACGCTGGTCTCGCGGAGGCGGCCCTCCGCCCGCACGAGGAACAGGTTGGCCACGTTACTGCACGCGATCAGCAACACGAAGAGAACCGTCCCCAGGATGATCAGCAGCGGCTGCCGGGAATCGCCGACGATTTCCTCCTTGAGAGTTCGTACAATCGCCCGCCCCGTGAATACGTTGCTGAGCCACTCGGGGCCGTATCCGGCCTCCTCGAAGCGCTGGATCAGGCTCTCGGCGTCCAAGGTCGCCGACTCGACCGTAGCCCCGTCTCGCAAGCGTGCGATCACCGGCATGCCGTGCCCACCGAAATTCTCGCTCTCGGGGTTCAACTGGCGCGGGATCCAGAGGTCGATCTCGTTGCTAGGGAAGGCGAAGCCGGGGGGCATGATCCCGATCACCTCACGGGTCTGGTCGTTGAGTTGGATCGTGCTACCGATCGCGCCCGGGTCCGAACCGAAGCGGCTGACCCAGAGGCCGTGGCTCAAGAGGGCCACCAGAGGCCCCTCGGAAATGTCCTCCTCCTCGCTTGGGAGCCGGCCACGCAGAGGGGAAGCCCGGAGCACCTGGTAGGCACTGTTGGTCATCAAGCCGACCAAGAGCTGGATCGGCTCCCCGTCGCCCGTGAGCGCCAGTCGTGTCGACCCGTATGCACCGAATTCCTCGAAGCTCCGATTCTTCTCGCGGAAGTGCCAGTAACCCCTATCGGAAAACGGCAGCTCCGGCACGCCGGCCCCCGAGGCGTCGAGGCTTATGGTCACGAGTTCTTCCGCGTCGGGATAACCCAGCGGCCGTATCAGCACGGCATCCACGACGGAGAAGATGGCCGTGCTCGCGCCGATCGCGACGGCCAGCGTGAGTACGGCCACGAAAGTGAAGCCCCGCGCCTTGGCGAGCACCCGAAAGGCGAACTTGATATCCTGAAGGATCGATCCGAACACCACACCACCTCCATCGAACTCGTGATTGGAACCGCGCGACGGCCTATCCGACCGAGATCGCGTTCGCAAGTCTACTATCCGATCCCCAACCATACGAGTGAGCGGTCGCGAACGCTTCAATCGGCCTGCCCCACGATCCGGGTGCCTGAGAGCTCCAAGCCCTTCGCCACCGGCCGGAATGGCCCGAGTCGACGTAACGGCCCATTATGGTCCGATGCAAAAGAAGCGGAGGACCGGTTGGAGCCCCATGCTCATCGCACTCGCGGCCCAAATGGCGGTTTTGACGCCGGCCAGGGCGCAAGAGAGCACAAGCGATGAGTTCGTCGAGCGCCGTGCTCGGGTCATGCTCGAGCTGGATGACGGCATCCTCCTCCTGCACGCTCGCACGGCGGAAAAGGCCATGGAGCAATGGGGATTCATCCAAGACGCCTCCTTCCTGTACTTTTCCGGGTTGCCCAACCTGGCGGGTGCCATCCTCGCGCTGGACGGACCACGGCAGCAGGCGCGTCTCTTCGTTCCTCCGGCACCGTTCTCCTTCGGTGTCCAGGTCGAAGGAAGTGGGATCGAGACCGGCCCCCGTTCAGCGATCGAACACGGATTCGCAGCGGTCGAACCTTGGGATCGGTTCGTACCGTGGTTGAGGTCACGCATGGCGGAGGCGGCGGACCGCATCTACCTCGATGGGTCCCGGCGCCCCGAGTCCACCGGCGCACCTCCCGGCATGCGACCGGTGGCAGGAGATCGGACGCTCTGGCGGGAGGCCGTTGAGGAGGCCTTCCCGGACATCACAATCGTCTCCGCCAGGACGGCGATTCAGCGCCTCCGGTGGGCCAAGTCCGCGTCGGAAGTGGAGATTCTGACCCGGAACGCACAGGCGACGGTCTCGGCGATTCAAGCCGTGGCGGAGGAGCTCAGCCCGGGAATGACGCAACGTGAAGCCGAGTCGGTGGTGGCTGCGGCTTGCGTCCGCGCTGGAGCGCAGGGGCCGTCGTTTTGGCCGTGGACCATGTCCGGGCCCAACGCTCATACAGGGCAACTGGTCCGTGCGTTCTTCCAGTACGGTCACCTGAATCGTACGATGCGCGCCACCGAGCTCGTGAGAGTGGACATCGGGTGCGCGGGGGGATGGTATGGTGCCGATGTCGGTCGCACACTCCCCGTCGATGGGCGCTTCGGCCCCGGCCAGCGCGAGGCCTGGAATCTGCTCATCGCCGGGTATCGTGCCGGGCTCCAGGCCATTAAGGCTGACGTTACGCTCGAACAGGTTCGACAAGCGAGCGTCGACGAGATCACCCGACTCCAGCCCGGACTCCTGACGGATCAGGGGCAGAAGGCGGCGAGGGTCCTGCTCTCCCGTGGCACGGGCGCATGGCACATTCACGGTGTCGGGATCGAAAGCGGCGAGGAAGCGGTCGACCCCCTGGCCGACGGAGCGGTCATCGCGTACGAGCCCACGATCGAAGTAGGACCCGACGCATTCTATTTGGAGGACATGATCCTGGTGACCGAGACCGGGCACCGAGTCCTCAGCGCTGGCCTCCCCTACACGGCTGAAGACATCGAGCGCATGATCGCCTCAGGACGGTGAAGTGTGCCGGTTCGCAAGCCGCCCATTCGGACCACACCCACACGCCGCCCCTACTGCCTGCGGGACGTCCCGTCCAGATCGTCAGGGTAGGCCACCTGAGCAAAGTCAGCCAACGTCGGGGCCACGTCCATCGGAGACACGCGGTTTTCGTCGATGCCGGCCTCGATCCCCGGGCCCATGAGGATGAACGGCACCCTGCGGTCGTAGAGGTAGGGAGTTCCGTGGGTGGTGCCTCGGGGAAAATCCCATCTCAAGTGGTTGGGCTGCAACAACATCTCGACCCCGAACCGGCTGAGCAGGCCGCCCCGTCGCCCCGGATATAGGGAACGGCGCATGTAGACGGACATCGAGTCCGTGAGTTCGCCGCTGAGCAGGTCTTCGTCTGTCCATGCACGCGCGACCCACGGCAGGTCCGACACCACCTTGACGAGGGCGTTCGCTATCGCATTCAGGCCCTGCCCCGCGTTCTCTCGAACGACCTTGTCGAATCTCGCCTGCAACTCCCCGAGCGCGTCCCTCGTCAGCCGAACCCCGGGCCGGTCACCATCCTGAATAAACTCCGGGATTTCGAGAACGCCGTGGTCCGCGGCGAACGCGACGACATAGGCTTCCTGACCGATCTCGGCATCCAAGTACTCGAAGAACTCTCCCAGCTCCCGATCCAGTCGAAGGAGGTTGTCGAGTTGTTCGCGGCTATACGGCCCGAACGCATGCCCGATCTTGTCGGTCTGGGACAGCGACACTGCCAAAAGGTCTGGGGTGTCGTCGTCACCGAGATCTTCGGCGTCGACGGCTGCGCGAGCCATTTCGAGCACGAGGGCGTCGACGGCAGGCGTGGTCGCGAGCCATTCGTTGAAGTCCAGCGGTGGATCCCTCACGGGCCCCTCTCGGAAGACGTGAGGGAAGGCGGTGTTTGTGCCATCCGCCTCGTATACCGTCGTGTCGGGACGAGATCGAGCGAGCGCTAACTCGGGGATCTCGCTCCACCAAGTGGAGTCACTTTGGTACTCGGTGATCATGCCCTTGTTGAAGCGCCGCACCCACCGGGGGTACTTGTCCCGGTAGTATACCGACGTCACGAACCGTCCGAGAAGCGCGTCGAACCAGTACACTTGCCCGCGGTTTAGAGACGCCATCAGGATGGCGGCGCGCTCCTTTCCCGCGATGGAGACTACCTTGGTGTCGTCGTCTTGCTGGTACATCCAGTCGGCTAATCCGGGACGAAGCAGAACCCGCGGTGACGCGCCCGCATACCGCGGGAGTTCGATCAGCGGGGATTCCCGGTCGAGGACGTTGACGACCCGGTTCCACTTGAGGTTGTCGTCCTGTTCCCACCACGCGTTCGCGACCACTCCATGCCGAGCGGGATACACGCCGGTCGCCATCGTCGCATGTCCGGGAGACGTCTCGGTTACGGCATAGTCGAATGTCGCGTTGGGGTATACCCGCCCTCCGTCGAGAAGCTTGCGGAAACCGCCCTTGAAGAGGTCCTGATAACGCTCGAAAAGATCGGCGCTCAACTGATCGACGACCAAGAGTACCACCAGCCGAGGCGGTGCCTCCTGCCGGATGGAAGGACCCAGCGGGGCGGGGCGCGGGCCCATGGCGAGCAGGGGTGCGGCGAGCATGATCATTCCCACCACGAGGAAAACTCGGCTCATGGACAAACCCTTTGAGATAACGGAAAAAAAACCTCTGGTGCTTTTGTGAGATTCGGAATAGTGTGCTACACACTTCTCTGGAGAAGGATGCCTGCCATGCCCATCCGTGCGATTCTCTCAGCCCTGGCAATCTCGGTCGTACTGCCGAACCCGGGATCCGCCCAGGAGGCCGTTCCGCCACTGTTTGCCTCGCAGGAACTGCTCGAATTGAGAATTGAAGCGAACTTCAACAAGATCCACAAGGAGCGGAAGGCGAAGGCCAAGTACTACCCCGCGACCCTCCGCATGACGGCTTCGGACGGAACCGAGCAGGAGCTCGGGCTGAAAATCAAGACGCGAGGCATATTCCGACTCAAGAGGAACATCTGCCCGGACCCACCACTGAGGCTCAACTTTCCGAAGAGCGAGTTGGAGGGAACGGTCTTCGACGGCCAGAACAAGCTCAAGCTCGTGACGCACTGCAGAGACAACGACAACTACGAGCAGAACACGCTCGAAGAGTATTTGATCTACAGGGCATATAACCTACTGACCGACTCGAGCTTCCGGGTCCGGCTGCTCCGGGTCACCTACGTGGACTCCCGAGGGAACGACGAGGACGTGGTACGCTACGGGTTCGTGATCGAAGACGAGGATGCGATGGCCGCGCGCCTTGGCGGGAAAATCGTCAAGGCCAGGGAGGCTCCCCCCAACCTGCTGAGCGACGAGGAGTCTGCCCTGGTATCGGTCTTCCAGTACATGATCGGCAATACCGACTGGTCCCTCCAGTTCTTCCACAACATCAAGCTGGTGCTCTTGGATTCTGGCTCATACGTGCCCGTACCGTACGACTACGATTGGGCAGGCCTGGTGGAAGCCTCATACGCCAAGCCGAACAGCCGATTCGGTACGCGCTCGGTGCGGGAGCGGGTCTACCTTGGCTTCTGTCGACCTGCGGTTGAGTTCGGGTTGATCTACGATCTGTTTCAGCAGAATCGCGAAGCCATCTTCAACCTTTTCGCCACGCAGGAAGGCCTCGACGAACGTAGCCGGGAGCGTGCCGCACGCTACCTCGAAGGCTTCTTCGAGACCCTCAACGACCCGTCCAAGGCTGCCTGGGAGATCGTGGGTACCTGTCGGCCTACTTGACCCCCGGGTTACTCCTCCCGTAGGGCGACCACCGGCGCGATCCGGGTCGCCCGGGTCGCCGGTATCAGCAGGGCCGCGAGGCTGACGGCTATCAGCAAGAGTGGAATCCCGACGAACGTCATCGGGTCCAACGCGTTTACGTTGAACAGGAACGAGGAAAGCGCCTGGCCGAGTAGCGCCGCCAGCCCGAGGCCGAGGACGATTCCCACCCCGAGCGGCCAAATACCCTGCCTCATGATCAGCCGTACGATGCTGCCGCTGTTCGCGCCGAGTGCCATGCGGATGCCCACTTCCGCAGTGCGGCGGCCCACTGAGAACGCCATGACCGCGTAGAGGCCGATCGAAGCGAGCAGGAGCGCCACCACTCCGAAGATCAAAAACATGCCGCCGATGATCACGGTATCCGCAGAGGCAGCCTTGATGCGCTGCTCGAATGTCTCCACCCGGTTCACCGGGATATCCGAGTCGATCCGAGTGATGATGTCTCTCACCGGCATCGCGGCCAGGAGCGGATCACCGTTCGTCTTGAGCATCACGGAAAGTCCGGCCACAGGGTTCTGGGCGAGCGGAGCGAACATGTTCTCGGGCGGATCGGCTGCGAACTGAAGGGGCTCGAGCATGTCGATGGTGCGGACCACACCCACTACCGTGTGCCACGGGTTCTCCGAGTCCGACCGGCCCAATCGCACTTGTTTGCCGAGCGCATCCTCTCCGGGCCAGTTCTTCTCGACGAAGCGCTGGTCCAGAACCACCACCCGCTGGCTTCCCAGGATGTCGGTCTCGTCGATCCCCCGCCCCGCCACGATCTGTGCACCGATCAGGTCGAAGAAGGTGGGCGATACGCGCGTGTAGCCCCCGAAGCGGTACTCACTGTCATCCGCGTAGTCCTGGTCCTGCACGCCATAGAAGTACAGGCCCGTTCCCAGCACCGGCATATTCGACGTGACAGCCACCTCGGTAACACCTGGAATGGCCCCCAACTCGGTGCGAAGCCGATCGGTGACATCCCGGCGTGCGAGCGAATCCTCGTAGGTCGCACCCGGCAACAAGACCCGCGCCGTCAGGATGCCCTCTTGCTCGAGCCCGAAGTCCGCGCTTGCGATCTCGAGCGTGCTGCGAACCGTCAGGCCGGCGGCCACGAGCAAGGCGAGGGAGAGTGAGACCTCGAGCACCACCAACGCCGCAGATCGCTTGCTGACACTACGGCCCGAGCTGCCCCGCGATTGGTCCTGCAAGATGGAGTGGACGTCGCCCCTGGTGGCCTGTAGCGCGGGCAGGATGCCGGACACCAAGGCCGCGAGGAACGTGACGCCGATCACGAACATCACCACCGCCGGGCTCACCTCGAACGTGATCCACGGTGGTACCTCGAGTGGTGTCACGACCCTGGTGAAGAGGTCGAGGGAGAACTTGGTCAGCACGAGCCCGACTACGGCCCCCCCCGTCGCCAGGACCATGGTCTCGCTCAAGAGCTGGCGAAGCACACGGGAGCGAGCGGCTCCCATGGCGGTGCGCACGGCCAACTCCTTCCCACGGGCCACCGTCAGTGCGAACAGCAGGTTGGCGACGTTGGCGCATGCGATCAGCAACACGCCGATCACTCCAGCGAACATCGTGTAGAGAAGTCCTCGAGTTTCGTCATCGACGAATTGGGCCTCCGTCCAGGACTCCATCACGGGCACGATATCCTTGTTGGAGTCCGGGAACTGCTGTTCGAGCCGGATGGAGATGGCTGTGAGTTGGGCGAAGGCCTCGGCCTGGGTGGTGCCGTCCGAGAGCCGCCCCAACACCTGAAGACCCGGCCCGTCACGCCGCTCCAGCTCAGCCATGTCGATGGCCAGGGGCAGCCACATATCTTGCCGCTCCGGAAAGCGAAAACCGTCCGGCATGACGCCGATTACCGTCGTCGGCCTCGCGTTGATGCGGATCGTCTTGCCGAGGATGCCGGGATCCGCGCCATAGCGGTTCTCCCAGATGTGGTAACCGATGATCACCTCGTTCTGATCCGGAACGAGATCCTGATCGGGTGTGAATGGGCGCCCGATGAGCGGCTGCCTCCCCAGCAAGTTGAACGTGCTCGCCGTCATGCGCACGCCCCTGTATGTCTCCGCGCGCAGGTCGTCTCCCGAGAGGTTCACCGACGTGTTGTAATAGGCCGCCATCTCCTCGAAGACGCTCTGCTGCTCCCGCCAGTCGAGGTAATCGTGAATCCGTACGGACTGGTTGAATTGGCTCAGCGGAATCGTCGTCCGCACGAAAACGACGTCCTCCACCGCTTCGTAGTCGGGTGTGGAGAACAACACGCCCTTGATGATGGCGTACATGCTCGCCGTCAGGCTGATGCCGAGTGCCATCACGATCACGGCGACGCTCGTCACGCCGATTCGTTTGCGGAGAATACGGACAGCGTATCCCACGTCTTGGAGGAGTAAGCTCATGTTTGTGCCTGGGCCGAAGGGCAGGATTCCCATGCTGGGACTCGGGTGACGCTTGGCCCTACGGGCGTTCGGAGTGTGAGGTTTCGGTACCTGCTGAAGAACTGCCCTACTGTCCGACCCCGATCCGTAGCGGCACGATCGTGGGTCCCCAGTGCATGCGGAGCGTAGCCTCGTACGGCCCCACTACGGGGAAGTAGTAGGCCAGGGTTTCCATATGCGCGCCGCGCTCAGGGGCCACCTCGATTCGGAGCACCTCGCTGTCGAAGGGGAACATGCCATGGTGGGTGTCCCACTCGCTCACGAAGATCACCTCCCACGGCCGAATCTCGTGGGGGACCATCCAAATGGCGTAGCGTCCCTTGGGCATCTTGTGCCCGTTGATCGTGACCGGCTCGGAGAATTCGATCCACGTGGCGCGGTTCGCGCCCGGAGTCCAGATGGCGTCCCACTCCACGAGCTCACCGAACAGCTCGCGTCCGCGGGCCACCGGCCGATCGTACTCGAGCCGGATTTCGGTCTCGTTCACGGTCTGCGACACGAGGCCGTGCTGGCTCGCTCTCTGGGCGGACGCCGGTGTGAAGGTCACGACGGTCGCCGCCGCACCCACCAAAAGGCTTGTGCGCATGTGAGCCCCTTCGATTCGCCTTCGTCAGTCTGGTCTCTTCCAGAACTCGGAAGCGGGGGTAGGCGTTCCTTTCCACCCACGCCCATCGTGGCGCCGGTCCTTTCCCTACTCGGCCCTCTGCCCCCAACCTCCACAGGTGGACAACGGCGGAGCAAGCATGTCTCTTGGGGTTCCACAATCGATCCGAATCCCACGCGCGGCGCGCTTTGAACCAGGACGCAAAGGCCATGACTCGAACTCCCGTGCGAAGCTTGATTTCCGCGAGTCTGTTGCTCGTCGCTTCGTGCGCTCCGCAAACAGTCCACACGTCGCCCGTCATGCCCAGCTCGGTCATCGTGCTGATCGCGGACGGTGCCGGAGTGTCGCACTGGACTTTGGCCGACTTCGCATCCGACGAGCTCGCGATCGGGCGGATGCCGGTTGCGGGGCTCGTGAACACCCGCGGTGCCGACCATGAGGTCACGGGAAGCGCCCCGGGCGCGTCGGCGCTGGCGACCGGCGTACGTACGTTCATGGGAGCGATCAGCGTCGACATGGACACCGTGCCGCAAGAGACCGTGCTGGAGCTAGCTCATGAGCAGGGTTGGGCCACGGGTCTGATCACGACCACCTGGCTCACAGACGCCACTCCGGCAGCGTTCGCCTCCCATGTGCCGAGCCGGGGCCAAATGGCCGAGATCTTCCAACAGATGATCGACCTCCCCGTGAACGTGCTGCTGGGCGGCGGTTCGCGCCTGCTACCGCTGGCGCGGGCACAGTTGGGATTGGACCTCCGGACTCCGGCCATGGAGCGCTACACCTTCGTCGAGACCGAGGACGACCTCGCGAGGGTGAGCCGCGGCGACGCCTCGATGGTGCTCGGATTCTTCGCCGAGGGTGACATGCCGCTGGCGCCCGACCGCTCACCCAACCTGGCGGAGATGACGGCCGCCGCACTCCGCATTCTCGAGAAGGACCCCGACGGTTTCTTCCTCATGGCGGAGAACGAAGGATCCGACACCGAAGCCCATCGCAATTCGAGCCGCGAAGTCCTCACCGCCGAGATGTTGGGATTCGATGCTGCGGTCGGCGTGGCTCTGGACTACCAGCGCCGTCATCCGGACACGTTGGTTCTGGTCACAGCCGATCACGAGACGGGCGGTGTCCAGCTGACCCGCAACGACGAGCGGGAGATCGTCATGGGATACGCGACCACAGACCACACGGGCGCGTTCGTGCCGCTCTTCGCGTCCGGTCCCGGCGCAGAGCGATTCGGTGGAGTCAAGGGAAACGATGAAATCGGCCGGATCCTGATGGACCTGGTCCGGCGCTGAGCGAGAGCCTCAGCGCGCGAGCTCGATGTCCACTTGGATGTGGCGCCACTTCTCCTGCCTGAAGCGCCCAACGCTCAACAGACACCTCGTGGCATGACCCAGCACGATCGCCAACCAGATGTCCGCGGCCTGAAGCCCCCAGATCGCCTGGATGACCGCGGACATGCCCAGCGGCACCACGATCTGTGACACGATCGAGATGTAGAGCGGACTCTTCGTATCGCCGGTACCCTGGAGTGCACCGGTATAGGCCAGAGCCACCGTGACGAAAAGCCCAGAGATGCTCAAGTAGCCGAGCAACTGCACCCCGATATCGACTACCACCGGGTCCTCCATGCCGAACACGCCGAGCAACATGCGCGGGATGGCGATGAAGGCTGCCCCGATGAAGATGGCCACGCCGAGTCCGATGGTGGCCGCCACGCGGGCGGCCTTAACGGTTCGATCCGGCCTATTGGCGCCCAGGTTCTGCCCCGCGACGGCGGCCGTGGCGCCCATCAGCCCGACCGACGTCCAGGTGATGAACGAAAAGAGCTGCACATAGCCGACCGCGTACGCCGCCTGCGCCTCCGCGCTCAGTTGAAGCGAGCCGATGAATCGCAACAGAAAGACGCCGGCCAGATTCATGGCCACACCCTGGACCCCGGTGGGCAGCCCGAAGCGGAAGAGCGACCGGATGATCGGCCAGTCGGGCCGGTATGACATAGTGCGCCTGAACGCCACCACCCACCCACCGGAGAACAGCATGTACACGGCCACAATCGCAACCAACCCGGCAGCG
>BTRA01000004.1:0-56866 GCA_036986155.1 Gemmatimonadota bacterium
CGCGGCCATCGCGGGCCACTTCGGCGTGCCGGTAGTCATGATTTCCGGCGATGACGCGATCGTCGAAGAAGCCCGGGGCCTTCTGGGTGACATCGAAGGTGCGGTCGTGAAGTGGAGTTACGGATTCCATTCCGCTCTCACGATGGTCCCCGACGCCGCTTACAAGTTGATCGGCGAGAAGGTCGCGGCCGGGATACGCAGGCGGGCCGAATTCGCGCCGTACCGCTTGGACGGCCCGATCCGCCTCGAGGTGGGATTCAAGAACTACAGGCCGGTCGAGCTACTCGGATATCTGCCTGGAGTGGATCGCGTGGACTCGCACACCATCGGGTTCACCGGCCGGGACATGCTCGAAGTGTCCCGATTCCTGGAATTCATCACGAGCTACTCCCCCTCACTGACACCGTGAGGGTCGTGCGCCCAGAATGACGGGTCACGACCACACCGGCGCCCTCCCGCGCCAGTGTGCGGAGCGCTTCGGCCACCACGGTGCGGTCTTTGGGTGTGAGACCGGCCATGGGTTCGTCCGCCAGCACGCAGGTGGGCCGTCGTAGAAGCATGATCGCTAGGTCGGCCCGACGCCGCTCCCCGCCGGAAAGCTCATGCGGCCTCACATCCAGAACGTGGGAGATGCCCAGGATTCCTACTGTTTCTTCAAGTCCGCCGGTACCAAAGCACCGGCACACGACGTCGAGGTGGTCGCGCACCGTGCCCACGCTGGACAGCAGCCCCCGCTCCGGGAGATAAAAACGACCTTCGCGGACCAAGGTGCCCGCCGGCGGTCGCTCGAAAACTTCGCCCGCGAAATGGACCACGCCGTAGTCCGCGCTGAGCCGTCCGGCCGCAATCTCGAGGAGCGTGGTCTTCCCCGATCCGTTGCGCCCCATGAGCGCGGTGATACACCCCTCGTCGCATCAGAGTGTAGCTGCCTTGAGCACCTCCGTCTGCCAGAACGACTTCCCTATCGATTGAGCTGTGAGCAAAGCCCGCATCATCAGCCCTCCCCAGCGATCGCCAGGGCCACCCAAAGGGAGGTCTCGAGGATCCCCACGGCGATCAGCGCGGCGCCCCAGAGCGCTCCGCCCGATAGGCCCAGCGCCGCGAGGAAATCTCTGAGCCGTTTTCGGCGGAGCTCCACAGACAGGAGCCCCAGCGTCATCGCCACGACCCACAAGGCGTTGACCCACGAGTTGGGGGACGCCCCGACCGCTCCCGCCATCGCCGCGGCTACCGCGTGCAAGAACAGCCAGAAGAAGATCCCAACCACCACGAGCGCTCGCCCGAAGGGGCTCGACAAAACAACCACCCATGGGTGGCGAGGAGTTGTCAAGGACTCTGCTCGCCCTCGAGGAAGCCGAGATCCCGCAGGAGTTGAACCGCCTGGTGTTCGTCCTCGAGGCGCACCACCAATCTCCCCGGGTTGACGAACGCCAGGCCGCAGTCGGCTCCTCCGGCGTCGTCCACGAAAAGGATCGACTCGACTCCCGCATCGCGGAGATAGCCCCGCGCCAATTCCCCTTCGTGCCGGTAGTGGAAGCGCGCTACGACCGTGGTGCCCGATTCATCACCGGCCATCTCTGTCTCCCTTCTTCGACCTTCCGGCACTCGTTCCGACTAGCCTGGGAATCGACTACGGTCGATTCCGGGAATAATCCTGAGCGCGTTCTGATAATAGATCTTCCGAAGCACACCATCGGGCAGATCCAGTCCATACATGCTCCAGAACGCATGGTACTTTCGGTAGTATGGGAAATAATCGTCTGCCGTCTCGAGCACGCGGAAGTAGGTGTGGAACTCCTCTGCATTCCACGAATCCTTCCCCAGCAGGATGCGATCTTGGTACTCGACAAGCCAGTCGTGCGCAAACCGAGGCTGCCGGCCCAACTCGTAGATGACCGCTCCTAATCCGGCGTTCACGTTGGGGAGTTCGTCGAACAGCTCTCCCAGTGTCCCGAGGTCTTGTCCTAGCCACCCCAGATGGGCGGCAATGAACGTCGTTTCGGGATGATTTCGAAACATCCGGTGCTGTTCGGACATCAGAGCAGCCCATGACGGTCCGTCGGAGGGGTCCCGTTTGCGCCGAGGGCGCAACTGAAGCTCTAGCCATCGCTCGTTTCGGGCGTCGTGAGGCTGCCAGAATTCCGCCGGATCGCCGGTATGAATGAGCACCGGCACGCCCAACTCGCCGGCCTTGGCCCAGATCGGATCCAACCGCGCGTCATCGACCGCAACTCGCTCCCCCGCAACGTCGCGGACGCTCAGCCCCAGATTCTTGAAGATTTTCAGCCCCGTGGCGCCGTTACGAATATCGACCTCGAACTGCGCCGTCGCCCGCTCGGTCCACCGGGCCCCACCAATACCGTCGAAGTCCACATTCGCGAACATGACGAAACGTCCTGGGTAGGCACCTTCCATGTTCCGGATGGTGCCCTTCAAGCGGTCGCCGGAGCCTCCGCTCAGGTTGACCATTACAGCCAGATTGATCTGGTCCATCTCTCCGATCAACGTGGCGAGGGACTCGGCAGACTGCCTACCATCCTGGTGACCGTGGACGTCGATGAACGGGAATCTAGCCCGCGTCACGGCCTCCCCCGACACCACGAGCGTGGACCGGGGATGGTAGTCTTGGAGGCTCATGTCCTGGGCCCCGGCCCCGAGCGGTAGACCCAGGATCACAATCGAGAGAGCCATCGTCCCACGTTTCAATCTTGCCACAGCGAAGATCTCCCTGATGCCCCCGAGGCGTGGTTATCCATCGATTGAGATCGTGATCGGACCGGAGCTGAGCTTCGATGTGGACCCCGGATCGGTTCCGAACTTCCTTGGAGCACGCCGGCCGAACGGCATGCGGCGGTAGCCCGAGGTGGGCTCAGGGCAGCGCCCACTCTCCATCCCAGACCGCGTGCTGAATACCGTCCTTGCCCGCTCGCTTGACCGCGTACATCGTGCCATCCGTCAAGCGCAGGGCCTCACGGCTGGAGTCGACGGGCGTCTCGAATGTGACCGCACCAATGCTGAACGTGACAGGCCACCGGCCTTCCTCCATCGCCACACCCAGCTCCTTGTAAAGTTTCTCGAGCACCATCTTACCAGGCCCGAACGTGGTCTCCGGAAGCAGTGCCGCGAATTCGTCCCCTCCAAGGCGCCCGAGCACGTCACTCTGCCGAGTGACGTTGCGCATGGTCTCAGCCACACGCTTGAGTAGCTGGTCGCCCGAGTCGTGGCCTTCGAGGTCGTTTACTTCCTTGAAATTGTCGAGATCCAAGTATGCGAGAGTGAACGCCCGGCCGTACCGGTTGGATCGAGACAGCTCCGCATCCAGCGCGGCGATGAACGATCCTCGATTCGGCAGCGAGGTCAACGCATCGACCGCCGCAAATCGCTTTCCCTCTTCCATCCGCTCCCTGAGAAAACCCACGATCCCGGCCACCGCAGAATAGGCTGCCAAACCCTGAAGAACGTTCCACACCATCGCACCACGTCCCATGACCCCGGTCCCCGTGGCGATGTCGATCAAGACAACAGTTATGGCCGTGACGAGTGCCATGCCGTAACCGGCCCGTGAACCCACCAACCAGGCCGCGCATCCGACGGGCGCCAGGAAAAGCCCCCAGAACGTCAAGTGGGCCGCCAGCAGGGAGTCGGCAACGGCAATCAACACGAGCAGCAGGATGCAGGCAGGTAGCGTCCATTTAGGCGACGCCGACCACGGTGCGCGTATCATGCGCGCAAGACGCGGCTCGGGCCAACCCGCTTCCAGCCGTTCTCCGGCATCCTGCGGCTGCACGTTATCTGGTTCTGTCGCGGACATGCAGAACTCTGTCTATGGGCTCCGTAGTTCGATTCAGCAATCAGCCCGAAGATGAGTCCCGCGTCGCCGCAACGCAATCAAAGATGGTCGCGCAGCCACTGATTCTCGCAACGAACGTCCTGCCATGCCGCCTCTCGCCCCGACTCGAGCACGAAAATCCCGTCATCGGGATCTAGTAGGTCCCAAAGCTCGTCACGAATCTCGGCAGCAGTGCGGTCACTCACCACGGCCCATGTGCTGTCCAGAATCTGGGCCCACCGCTCGTATCCCTTGAGCGCAAGGATCAGGTCGACGTAATGCTTCCGCGGCTGCTTGAGTTCGTATGAAACGATGAAACATGGCATTGGCGAATCTACCTCAAACGCTCGAGCACTTCGAGGACTGCGTCATCCGGCAGCCGCATCCTGCCCACCCACCACCGCCGCAGGCTCGGAGATCGAACGGACGAAAAGATGGAGGTCGGTAAGCCGCCACTGGCTCCGCAGGCACCAGCTACCCATTGCCACAAAGAACAGCGTGGCCACTAAACGTCCCAACCCAACACCACCACGCAACGGCATGAGGCCGAAGCCGACCACGACGTACACGCCGAACACATATGGAACCATTCCACCCATCGAGGCGAGCCCTGCCCACGCGTGCTTGGGCCGGCCAAACGCCTTGTGCACAGCCAATTGACCATAGGCAAGCATCGCCGCTGCCGTCAGCAGTGAACCGAGCACCAAAGCCACTACTTCAGTGGCAAAAAGCCGCCCCCGCAGGCCCTCGACGAGTCCAGTGAGTCCAAGCGCCATCAGCGGCACGAATCCTCTTCCGAGGGTAGACGCCACCGTGCGCTGGACCGCCGTGCCCACGGCCCGGGCTGGATCCAGGGGCCCCGGAGAGCCACCGTCGAAATGTACGTCAGATGGGTGCGGCATGTCTCCATGATGCGATCGCTCCGGGAATGACGCCAGATCGGGCACCCCAGCCTTCGACCGCCTTGGAACGCATCGCCCGCCGGCGGCATCTGTGTGTTTGGGTTCGACGAGGGGGGGTCGAGACGGTTATCGTAGGATGATGGGTGGTTGAGTCTTTGGTGGGGGGTGGTCTTGTTCACACGTTGTATTTTCTGCCATAAGTCCTTTTCCCCTAACGGGGTCTTCGGGCACCTACCGCCTGGACGTAGATTGGCCTTCGACCCGGAACGCGGCCGCCTTTGGGTCGTCTGCGGGAGCTGTCACCGCTGGAATCTCTGCCCCATCGAAGAGCGCTGGGAGGCGCTTCACCAGCTAGAGCGAATGGTGCGCGACCGATCACAGTTGGTGGCCGAGACCGACAACATCGCGTTGCTGGACGCGGGCGAACTCTTTCTAATCCGGGTCGGAAAGGCTGGTCTCGCTGAACAGGCCTGGTGGAGGTACGGACGAGAGCTCCATGCCCGCCGCTCGTCGTTCTTCAGCACCCGATCTCAGATCGCGGCTTACACGTTCGGCGCAATGCAGTACCTCGGCGAGCTGGTCGGCCTCGGAGACGAGGACCTCAGTATCACCTGGGACGATACGCCCGCCGCCGACATTCTCCGCTGGCGCCGCTTCGGGTGGGCAGCCTGGCATGGCCAGCTCGATTGCAAGTACTGCCAGAGTACGCTACGGGCGCTTCGGTACGACATTTCCTGGTGGGTCTTCCCACAAGTCGATGACCGCGGACGGATGTCCGTCCAGGTGCCTTGCCCCCGCTGCGATCCATGGACTCCGGACAACGTGTACACCATCGAGGGACCCGAGTCGGAGAACGTGCTTCGCCGAGTGCTCGCATACCAGCACATCATGGGTGCGCCGGAGGGGACCATCCGCGACGCCGCCCGCGTCATCGAGGACGCGGGGGGCACCGACCCTAAGGGCCTCGAGAAGCTCGTTTCGGACTACGGGAAGAAGTCACTGTGGGGGATGGGTAAGACGCGCTCGATTGCGCTGGAGATCGCGATCAACGAGAGCGTCGAGCATCGCATGATGACCCAAGAACTCCAGGCCCTCGAGTTCATGTGGAGGCGGGAGGAGCAACTGGCCCGGATCATCGACGAGGAGTTGACCCCCAAAGAGGTCCGAGAACGGCATGAGCGCCGGCTCCCGGTAGAAGTGCTCACCCGAGAGAGGTTGCCCGGGGCCCCGGGCTAGTCAATCCCATCCGCGGCACTCTGTCGAGCGGTGAACGCTCCAGCGGCGACTCACGGACGCCATGCGTCATTACCCGATTCTGTCAGTTGATATTGCACGAGAGGTTGATGCACTCAACTCTTTTGCCTTCAACCATATAGAGTCGAACATACTCTCTGTAAGTCTGCCGGTGAACGTGTTCTGCTGGCTCGGGTGGTACGATCCCACGAGGATCGTGCCTTCGCCGAGTACGACCTCCACACCGTGCCCAAAGCGGGGCGCCGGCCTCACGATCCCCATCCCCCGGTCCCGGTAGATTCTCATGATCTGGCTGAAGGCAAAGCCTCCGAGCGCCACGATCACCCTCACCATCCCCAACTGGTCCAATTCGCGCTCGAGGTACGGTCGACAGTTCCGGCGCTCTTCGGGTGTCGGCTTGTTGTCGGGCGGAGCACAGCGAACGGCAGCCGTTACGTAGACACCCCTCAACTCGAGACCGTCGTCACGTCGCCTCCCCTCTGGTTGGTTCGACAAGCCCGCGCGAAAGAGCGCCCGATAGAGCCAGTCCCCCGAGCGATCGCCGGTGAACATGCGTCCCGTTCGGTTGGCGCCGTGGGCGGCGGGGGCCAGGCCGACCACCAAGATCGAGGCGTTCGGATCGCCGAATCCCGCCACTCCCCTTCCCCAATAGTCCTCATCCGCGAATGCTGCGCGCTTGTCGCGAGCTACCCGTTCGCGCCAAGCCACCAACCGCGGGCAACGGCGGCAGGCTCCGACCTCGGCGTTCAGGACGGCGAGGCTCAGGTGCCACCCCGTGCGCGCGACAACAAGCGCGCCTTGATTCCGAAGTGCGAGTCGTGCCACACCACCCTACCTGAGTTGAGGACGAACGCCTGAGGTGACTGGTGAGGAATCTCGAGCGACTGGGCAATGGTTTTGGAGACTTCCCGCCCCTCGATGGCATCGACTTGATAGACCGGAGTCCCGGGATTCGACTCGGCGAATCGCCTCACCTGGCGAATGGCCAGAAAACACACCCAGCACCGGTTGCTGTGCTTGTACAAGACGGCCCACTCCTGAGAGAGCGCCGCCCTCAGGTCGGCTTGTGTGGCCAGTGGGAGGAAGTCCACGTCAGAGCTCTTCCTCAGGGCGGCCCCAGGGCCGGATGAAATCCTCGGCGTCGATCCCCAGGGCCTCCGCGACACGGGTGATATAGTTGAAGTAGCCGATCACCTGCGTCGCGTCGTGTACGGCCCGGTCATCGAATCCGTGCCCTCTCAACTCCTCCAGGTCCTCGGCTTCCATTTCCGCCTGGCGGTGCGTGAGCTTTTCCGCGAACGAGCACAGTGCACGATCAGCAGCGCTCAACGGAGCGGTGCGCCAGTCTCTCACCACCGCGTGTACAAAAGCATCGGCTTCTTCTGGGTCCGACATCATCGTCTCGACCTCGGCACGGAGGTCATGCGCGTGCGCCTGAGTTCAGTAGTGGCAGTCGAGCTCGGATGACACCACCGTGGCGAGCATCTCGCGTTGGATGCGTGACAGTGGCGACGCGCCCTTCATGACAGCGGAATAGAACCGCATGCCCGAATCCAACACGAGGGGGTTCAGGCTCTGGACGTGCACGATGTTCCAGATGCGGCCCGCCCGCTTCAGGGCGGCATCGAACTGGCGCTTGAGAAGGCCCGTGGCCTCCTTCGCGGGAACGCGGTGAATCCAAGACATGCTCTATGGGTCCTCGTTGTGCTCTCGTCAGGTGATTCGCGATGGAACGAAATATGGTTGGAGGCCGGGCCAGGACCAGCCTAATCGTACCCGCTGCCCACGGTGGCGAAATGCCTCGCCCAGCCCGAACCGGACCAGCCGGGCGGCCGGATACGGCACCATGTCCCTACGCGTCGATACCTATGAGTTGCACCAACGTCGCGAGGTCGGGAACCTCCAGGTCCGGCTGGGCCGTGGAGGGCGCCGTGGCGCCCGACCCATGTCTGCCGGCCTTACGGTTCACCCAGACCGAGCGCAGCCCCAGTTCGTTCGCAGGGGCGATGTCATGGTACAGACTCTGGGCAACGTGAAGCACGCCCTTCGGCCCGCGGCCCATGCGCTCGAACGCCAGATGGAAGCTGCCGTGGGACGGTTTGTAGGCACGCGACTGTTCAGCCGTAACGACGTGGTCGAACGGCACGCTCAACCGCCCGGCCGACTGGGCGAAAAGGTCGTCGTCGATGTTCGAGATGATCACCAGCTCGAAACGCCGGCTGAGCGCCTGAAGCGACCCGACCGTGTCCGGAAACGGCCGCCAGTCCGCAATCGAGTCGGCGAGCGAGGCTCGTTCGGACGAGGAAGGGGTGAAGCCGAGCCGTTCGCCGATCGCATCGACGACGGACCCCAGGATGTCTCGGTAGAGTCGAAATTCACCCTCTTGCTGGGCCGGTTCAATCTCGGCGTAGAGTGCCAAGACCTCCTCGTCATCCAACTCGATACCGTGCCCTGAAAGCAACGGCCCGAGGGCTCCGGCGATGCCCACTTCCCAGTCGATCAGGGTGCCGTAGCAATCGAAGCTCAGGCACTCGAAGTCGTCGAACTGCATGGCCATCCCCTCAGTCGCCGATCAGGCGGTCGGAAGGCACCAGGGTAACCTGTACGTAGTTATCGGTGTTCAGCCAGCGGCGGGCCAGCTCCCGGAGCCCTTCGGCGGTGACGGCGTCCAGCACGCTGTTGCGTACGAGGCGCGTGGGATCCAGATCCTCGAAGTCGGAGCCGATGAGCTGGCTGGCCCACCAACTGTTCGACTCTCGATTCTCTTCGAGAGAGCGACGGTCCTGCTCTTTGACGGTCGCAAGCTCTTCTTCCGTCGGTCCGTCGGCCTTGAGCGTCGCGATCTCGTCGAAGACGACGTTCACGAGTTCATCCATTCGCCCCGGATCCGACCCGAATCCAACGCTGATCGTATAGTCTTGATCCGGGAACTTCGACGCCCCACCCCCCACCGTAACGGAATAGGTCCCACCGAGATCCTCACGCATCACGTCGCGCAACCGGGTCTCGAGAACGTTGCTCAGCAGGCGCAAACCAGTGCGGTTCGCGGCCGTGTACTCGAACGGTCCCGTGAAGATGATCCTGGTGTTGCTCTTGGGCTCGACCCCCTTGCGCACGACGCGTCGGACGACTCCCGTCGGGGGGTCGATCCCGAGATCCCTCCATGCCTCTTCCCTCCCCCTTGTGGGCAGCGATCCCAGCCACTGGAGCACCGGGCGACGAATGTCGTCCAGCTCGAAAGCTCCAACGAGCGCAAACGTGAAGTCGCCCGCATCCGCGAATCGGTCGCCGTAGAACTCGAACGCAACGTCGAGGTCGAGCCGGTCGAGCAACTCGACCGAGGGCGGAGCCGCCCGAGGGTTACCCTGGCTCATGACCACGGCGAGCGTGTCGCCGAAGTTCGCCTCGGGGCTGGCTCCCCGGTTGGCCAGGCCCGGCCGGGACCGCTGAAGGAACGCCTGAAAAGCCTCCAGGTCCTTCCTAGGGGCCGTCATGTACAGGTAAGCCAGTTGAAACATGGTCTCGACGTCGCGCGGGGAGGCCCCACCCACGAGACCCTCCGACAACTCGCTGATGATGGGCCTCACGCTCACGGCCTTTCCTGTCAGGACCTTGTCCAGGTCGAGCAGGCTGTGCTCGCCGACACCTCCCTGGCCTACCAGCATCGCTGCCAACTGGGCGGACTCGAACACGTCGTCACCCGCCAGAGACGACCCGCCGGGACTCTGCGCCCGCAAAATGATTTCATCGTCCTTGAAATCGGTCGGTTTGAGGATAACTCGCACCCCGTTGCTCAACTCCCATTGTGTCACCCCGATCTCTTCGATCGTGCTCTCCGATAGGATCGTGCCCGGGGCCGGCGTCTCGGAAACCAGGGGCGCCGTGGTTATCACGTCTGTGTACGGAGCTATGTCGGCCGTGGCCACACGGCCGAACACGGCGAGGATCTCGCTCTCGGTCGGGACACTCCCACCATCCTTTTCCGGTGCGTTCACAAGGACCACGCGGTTCTGGTCGGTGATCCACTCGCCTGCGAGGCGGTTCACGTCCTCCAACCGCACAGCCTGGAGCACTCGCGCGACCATGGAAAACTCCCATTCGATTCCCGGGATCGGTTCGCCCTGGAGGAAGGCCCGCTGGTACTCCCGCGCGAAGCTGCGAGAGTCGCGGTTGTTCCGCTCGGCGAAGGCCTGCTCCATTCCACGCAGGGTGTTGGTCTTGTGACGGCCGAGTTCCGATCCAGTGAAGCCGTAGCGAGCTACGCGCTCGCCCTCGGTCAGGAGCGCCTCGAGGCCAGGCAAGACTCCTCCATCTCGGACGGCAGCGCCCAGTTGATATACCTCGCTCGTGCGCACCAACCTCCCCTGGCCCGAGAACGCTCCCAGAAAGGGTGCACCGGGCCGCCGCGTAATCTCGAAGAGGCGATCGTTCAGCATGGAGTTGAAGAGCCCGCTCACGATCCCGTCGCGATACGCGGCCATCGTGCCCTCTTCGGGAACCGGTTGTTTGTAACCGACCGCAACGCTCGTCGAGGTGGCTTCCGGATCGGTAGCAATGGCCAGCAAAGTCTCCGTCTGCGCGGGTACCTCGAAGTAGGTTCGAACCCGGGGATTCTCAGAGGGAGGCACACGTGAGAAGTGCTCGCGAATCAAGCTCTCCATCGCTTCCGGTTCGAAGTCGCCGACCGCGATGACGGCCATGAGTTCCGGCCGATACCAGTCTTCGTAATACCGCCGCAGCACCGACTGATCGAAGGTCTGAAGAATCTGCTCACTCCCAATCGGCAGGCGCTCCGCGTACCGCGATCCCTTGAACAGGATCGGGAACTGTTTGTCACGCATTCGCGCACTTGCACCGAGGCCGCGCCTCCACTCCTCGATCACTACGCCACGCTCCTTATCGACCTCTTCGGAGTCGAAGGTGATGCCCTGCGACCAGTCCTCCAGGATCTGTAGGCCTGTATCGAGGACCTCGGCATCGTCCGTCGGCACGCGCAGGGTATAGACCGTCTCATCGAACGAGGTGAAAGCGTTGATACTCGGGCCGAAACGCATGCCGATCGATTCGAGGTAGTCGACGAGTTCCTGCTTCTCGAAATGCTCGGTGCCGTTGAACGCCATGTGCTCTACGAAGTGGGCGAGGCCACGCTGGTCGTCGTCCTCGAGTACCGAGCCCACATCGACCACCAACCACAGCTCTGCTCGGTTCTCGGGCTGGTCATTGGCACGCACGTAGTACGTGAGGCCGTTGGGAAGGCTACCCACCGTCACCGCTGGATCGGTGGGTATCTCGCCCTCCGATCCCAACGTCTGCACGGCCGCCAATGAACGAGGAGAGGAGGAGCCCACCGCGACCATGGCAAGGAGAATGACTCGGGCGACGAAGAGCTTGCGGTGGTGCATGTCGTTTCGACCCATGCGTGGGACGCCTGACGGCGTACGAGCGTTCGGTGCGAAGCACGTCATACCCGTTTCCGCCTCCGGGGCTCCGCGATTCAGGCCAGTCGTCGCGTTCACGACCGGCGGCTCCGGTAACCTTCGATCGCGGCACCCACCATCGGACCCACGAGGCCGCCCACGGTGGCACCGATCAGGGCGAACAAGAGGATCGGATTGAGGCTGTCGAGGAACGGAACCTCAGAGCTTACCGACCGGAATACAGTCACCACCGTGAAGGCGCCTCCGCCCACGAGGGCTCCCCCGGCCGTTCTGCGCACAAGTCTCATCGTAGATCCATGTCAGTTGCCTTCGGACTCCACGCCATCCACGAGCGCCAGGCTTGCCGCAGCCGGAACACCCAGGTTCGACCCGCCGAACTCAGGCAAGATGGCCGCATTCACGGCTACGATCGCCCCGTCCATGTTCAACACGGGTCCACCGCTGCCACCACTGGTCGTCTCCGCATCATAGACTACCGCCCGGCTGGTAACCTGCCCCACGATGCCGCGGCTGGCGAGCGGCGCGATGTGGCCGGCCGCCGAGAGCCGCTCAGCGATACTCCAGAAGCCGGTAGCGCCCTCCCGTGTAAGGCCTTCTAGGAAAGCTTGGTCGGTCCGGACGACGAGGGCTCGCACACCGAGCGGGTAGCCGAGCACCAGCACTTCGTCACCGGGCCGGGGATTCGTCGTACTGAACGCCAGGGCCGGGTGGTCGGCGGGCAGTCCCTCCACCTTCAAGACCGCTACGTCGGCAGCGTCACTCGCCCTCACTAGAGCGATGTCGAAAGCACCGGTGATCCCCGGCACGTATGCTACGAATCTCCGCATGACCGGCTCGAACCCGCGCCTTCGCAAGGCTTGCGCCGGTGCATCGACCTCCCAAGGCAATGCGACATGCCGGTTGCTGATCACGAATCCGCGTGGCGAGTCGATGATGATTCCGGTACCCGTGTAGAACACCTCGAGAATCTTCCCACTGCCCTCGAGCGTGAGGGCCGGCTCTCCTTGCAGGTTCCGTACGGGAAGGCCACCGGGCCCCTCCACCAATCTCAGGAATCTCCCGCTCGCCGGGTCACGGAACGCGTATCCGCCTTGGAGGAACAGCGTGGACGACGACGCAGAGGCCAGAATCCGCCCCACCGCGCCCGATCGGGCTTCGAGCTCCTCGATCCGCGTGGAGGCACTGGCCAACTGAGCGTCGATCTCGCCGCGGAGTCGGGCGATTTGGTCACCGGACAGGCCCTCCACGCCAGCACGCTCAAGCAGTTGGGCCATGCCCGCGACCCTCGTCACCTCGGCCGAAAGGCGCTGCTCCAGACGGAGGCTCCTCCAAGTGAGGAGGGCCGTGCTCGCCACCAGGGCGACGAGGAGGACCATCACGCTAGCCCGAAACTTGCCCGACGTCTCGGTCGCTAACTCACGTCGCATGCCCAATACCACCATCGCGGCCCGCCCGAGCGCTCCACGGTCCGAATACCGGGCGCAGTCCCGACAGTCCTCGAACGCCTCGGAGACCCGCTTGTAGGCAGGGGACCCCGGAGGGTAGAGCCGAAACCGCAGGATGGGCCCCCCCTTGCCCATCTCCAGCAGATCGCCCGAAGCCAGCAGTATCCCCTCGACCGACTGGCCGTTCACCCAAACGCTCTGCCCCGCCCCCGCCTCGATCTCGTACGTGAGACCGCGGCGCCGGAGCACAGCGTGGATGGCGCCCGGGGGTGGGTCGTTGTCCGCCGAAAGCCACACCTGCGCCTCAGCGGAGGTGCCCACGAGGATCGTCTCGCCTGAGATCCGGTCGCTCTGCCCCCGCTGGCTACCCGAGAGGTGTGCCAGCATGGCCACAGGCATTCCCATGCCGGTGGCATCGTTGGAGCTGGCTGTTTCCACCTACGCATCTCCTCGGGTCTTTACGGTCGCCGGCCTTCCTTAACCAAAGCCCCTAGCCGGAAGAGCGTTCCACGATCCCGACCTGCTTACGTGAGTCGAGAACCGAGTCCAAGATCCGGTGCGCGTGCGAAGGCTCATCCGCGAGTTCGACCTCGAGCCCCAATCCCGCTGCACGGTCGAGCACGTCCTGAAGTACCAGCGCCCCGCTGAGGTCGATCCGACCGAGGCCCCCGAGGTGAATAATCAGGCGGTGCGCATCCCTCGCCTCGTGCAAACCCTCGAGCAGCGCCCGCTCGAGGAACTGAGCAGAACCGAACCACAAGACACCAGAGGGCTCGAGATGGACCTCGTCCCCCTCCGACCAGGTCTTCACACCCGGCCGCATCTCACGCCAAATGTGTACCCCCACTGCGGCTAGAACCCCAAAGAGTACGGCGAGCTCGATACGGGGAGCCAGGGCGAGCGTCAGCGTGAAGGTCGTCCAGGTCACGAAGCCCTGTGCCCTGGAGAGGCGCCAAACGCGGACCATGTCCGGGACCCGGATCAGGCTGGCGACCGCGGCGATAACGATCGCGCTGAGGACCGCCCGTGGCAGCGCCGAGAGCACGCTGGTGAACGGGAGGAACGCGAGCACTGCGAGTCCGGTGACCGCTCCGCTCCAACGTGTTCGAGCTCCGGAAATGCGGTTCAACGCACTCCGACCGAACGAACCTCCGACGGGCAGGCCGCTCACCAGGCCAGCAGCCAGGTTTGCGGCTCCTTGACTCAAGAACTCCCGGTCCGGAGACCACGCCATCCGGTCCTGTCCAGCATAGAGTCGAGCGATGGCGGAGGCCTCGGCGAATCCGACGAACGCGATGACCACGCCGGCGATCAACAGCCCTGGCACAGCTCGCCAGGGGAGGTCGAGCGCTATGGCCGGAATGCCAGAGTCCATGACGCCGATGGTCGGGCCATCGTACCCGGTCAAAATCGAGAATATCAGCGCCAGAGCTGCGGCGATCAGAACGCCGGGAACCAATGGATGGAACCGGCGCCCGCCCAGAATGAGGGCCACCGTACTCCCCGTCAGCACGAGCGCCGCCGGCTCCCAGGATCCGAGGTTGGTCACCGTCCACCACAGGCCCGGGAGCACTCCCACATCCGGTGTGACCAAACCGACCGCCCCCGGAAGTTGGGTCGCCACGATAAGTACGGCCGCCCCGGACGTGAACCCATCCAACATGGGCCGCGACATGATGTAGGAGATCCACCCAGCGCCGAACATTCCGACGAGCACGCGTACTCCTCCTACGATCAGAGCCAACAGTGCAGCGAGAGCCGCGTACTCGGCGCTACCCGTGGCTGCGAGCGGAAGGAGGGCTCCGAGTGTCAGGAGCGCGGTGAGCGCGGTGGGTCCGGTTTGCAGATATGGGGACGATGCGAAGAACGCCGCCGCCACCGGTGCGACAGCCGCCGCGTACAGACCGTGAGCGCTCGACAGGCCGGCCAACTCGGCGTAAGCCATGGCCTGCGGGATGAGCACGAGCGATACGCTGATACCGGCGACTATGTCGCGCAGGCCGCCTCGCTCGCTCACTCCAGGCTCGGGCCCCGTCATGACTTACCGCTCCGCTCCTGGACCCCTGACGCGCTCGCCCCGGCCGGAGTAGCGGTGTCCGCCGGCGAGGTATCCCATCCGGAGCGATCCTCCAGCAGGGCCGCGGCCAGATTCGCCGTCGACCGCGCTCGACGCTCCCAGAATGCCGAGACCTCTCCCAGGTCGACACCCTGGCGCGCATGCCGGCCCGCCCAGTCCTCGGCCGTCTCTACGAACCACTCGAGCACCTCGGCGGCTCCCTGTGAGAAGAGCGCCTTGAGGATATAGGCCCGCTCGCCCATACGGAGGCCGAGCCCCGACCTGCGCGCGACTCCCGCGAGATCACCGCGTGTCACGATCACACCGCTGCGGGCCGGCGCCAGCAGACCGTGCAGGAAGGCCTCTCCACCGTCGGTGCGCGGGTCGGGGACCCCGGGTGCTTCGCGGAGGTGCACCGGCAGACTCCGAGGGCGGCTGTTGGAGCCCAACTCGGCCAAGATGGCCTTCTCCAGCATTGTGCTCCACGCACCGTAGAAGGCGCCGCCGAGCTCCCGCACCTTGCTCAGGAATGGGAAAACCCACGACGCGACGTGTTCGTGCATCAGCGTGTCTCGAGCGCGTCCCAGGAGCAAGCGGGACGCTTCATCCTCCTCGGCGGCCTCCCGCTCGGCAAGCGAGACGTAAAGCGCCAGCAGAGCGCACAGGTGGTCCGGCTCCGAGGGTGGAGTCATGTGCAGCGCCCGCCAGAAACCGGCGACCCGATCACCGGCCTCGCCACCCATCATGCCCTCCGCCCCGAGATAGACCGAGGCGAACGGATAGATCTGGAGGAGAAACAGATCGTGGTAAGCCGATGGCTCGGGCGAGCCAGGCAGTCCGAGGACCGTTGCGATCCGCACGTGCTCTTTGGTAGGCGGTTCCACCAGCACACCGAGAGCCCTGAGTAACTCCATTCAGCGCGCCCTAGGCCTAGGAGCCCACGGGGTCCGCGGGTGCCGGTAGGTCGTAGGCCTGCCGCTCCGGCCGTACCGGGCGCATCATCCAATAGGGTCGGCGCGTCCCGTCGGGGGAGTGCGTCACGGCGGAGCGCGTCTTCTCCAACCACTTGGCGTACACGGCGTGGGACCGTTCTGTGTCTACTGCAATGTCACCATAGCGATCCCCCGGCTCGGCCCTCCGCACTCGAACCGCTTGATGCCAGCAGTGCATACCCGAGATGGGATCGGGGTGGACGGGATGGGTCAGGTTCTGGTGCACGCCAACGTCCGTCCACCAGATGCGCATGGAGTCCGGATCGGCCGAAGCGAAGGGAGCGACGCCACGTTTCCGTGACAGCGACCAGTTAGCATCCTGCTGCTCGAGTCCAACGGTCGCCATCGCCTGTCGTTGTCCCGTGTCATTCAACTTCCAGCGACCCATGTGGTGGCTGCACGCGGCCACACCACTCCGGATGCCCTCCGTGACCCAGGCCTTCACGACGAAGTGACCGATCTCCGTCTCGACGCGAACCAGATCTCCTGTGCTCACGCCGATTCTCTCCGCGTCGTGCGTGTGGAGCCACAACGGATTGGTGTGCGCGATCTCGTCGAGCCACTTGGCATTGGCGCTGCGGGTATGGATCTGAACAGGCACCCTAAACGTCGAGATCAGGACCATCTGGTCGGAGTCGAGCGAGCCGGGGTGGATGTGGCTCTTGATGTAGGTTGGTAACGCCAACTCTGGCCAACCCCACTCGGCCAGCGTCCGCGACCAGAACTCCAGCCGACCGGACGGTGTCGGGAAGCCCTCGAGAATCTCGCCATCGATTCGCACTCCGACCCGCCTGCGTCCGTCATCGTCACCATCCAGCACCGGAAACCCGACCACGTTCGGCGAGTCCGGCTTGGCCGCCCGCGTGTAGACGCGCCCCATCGCGTCGACGCTAATGTCCTCCAAATCGGCGTCGGGCACTTGCCGTTCGTAAACCTGCCCGACGTTGGACTCGATCTCGAACGCCCCGTAGCGTCGCATATACTCGAGCGGGTTCAGGCCTTCGGCCGCAGCGGCTTCAGGGAGTCCCGGCACGGAATGCTCGAACATGTATCCGTAGTACTCGTCCAACGTGAGCTTCTCACCCGGATTCGCCCTGGACTCGAAGAATCCGCGGAGACCTCTGGAGCCATCAGGGTCGATCCGCCATGTCAGCTCGAGCCAGAACTCGTTCTCCTCCCAAACCTCACCCGGATTGACCTCGCGCGTGTCCGAAATGACCTCGCCGAGTCGACCTCTGGCCGCACGAAGCACGGGCTGCCGGAAAGCGATCCACTGAGCGTCATGCGTCTCGTACGACACGATGTCATGGCGCTCCGAGGCGTGGCCCATGGGCAGTACGTAATCGGCGAAATAGGCTGTCTCGTTCCAGGTCGGCGTCATGGCCACATGGAGGCCGATCTTTTCCTCGTCCCGAAGCATCTCCATCCAAGAGAAACCGTCGGGGTTGGTCCATACCGGGTTGTAGACGCGAGTGAAGTAGACGTCCACACGCCCCCCCCGCTCCTTCATCAGATGTGGCAGTAGGAACGACATCTCCATCAGTGCCAACGGGTACTCGCTCGGCCAGAGCAGGTCGTTCCAATGGTCGGGATGCCGGGGAGGAGTATGGATCGGCTTTGGTACGAACTTGTTCCAGGCGCTCGGATACGTACCGCCCTCCGTCGCGACGGCACCGAGGAGGCAGTTCAGCAGGAAGAGTGTGCGGGCCACCTGCCACCCCCCGAGGTTGCCCGCACCCGCACTGCGCCAGTTGTGCGTTGCCAACCGCGTGCCTGCCGCAGCGACCAGCTCAGCCACTTCCCGGAGCGTACTGGCGTCAATGCCCGACTCCACCTCCGCGTACTCGAACGTGTAGCCAGAGTACAGTGTCGCGAGCTCTTCCTGGAAGCCGGCGAACGTCGGTTCCGAGTCGCCGTGCACTGCCTCCATGTACTCTTGCCAATTCCACCAGCGGCGCACGAATTCCTCGTCATAGAGGCGGTGCTGAATCAAGTGATTCGCGATCGCGAGGAAAATGGCGGCCTCCGAGCCCGGATAGGACGCGAGCCAATGGTCGGCGTGGGTCGCCGTGTTCGACATGCGCGTGTCGATCACGACCAGCTTCGCCCCCCGCTCCTTCCCCTCCATGATCCGTTGAGCGTGAGGGTTGAAGTAGTGGCCGGACTCCAAGTGGCTGCTCACCAAAAGGATGAGGTCTGCGTTGGCGTGATCCGGGCTGGGTCGGTCTATTCCCATCCAAAAATGGTAGCCAGCCCGTGCACCCGAGGAGCAGATGTTGGTGTGGGAGTTATGCCCGTCGACTCCCCAGTTCGCCAAAACGCGGCTTGTGAATCCGTCCTCCCCCGGGCGACCCACATGGTACATGATCTCGTGCTTGCGATCTTCATCCATCGCCTTCCCGATGCGACCGGCGATGTCGTCCAACACCTCGTCCCATTCGACCCTCTCCCAACGGCCCTCACCGCGGCCACCGACCCGCCTGAGCGGATACAGGATTCGGTCCGGGTCGCTGATCTGGGTGAGCGTAGCCGGGCCCTTGGCGCAGTTTCGGCCTCGCGAACCGGGGTGCTCCGGGTTCCCCTCGAGCTTGCGTACCTGGAGGGTGTCCTTGTCCACGTAGGCCAGGAGCCCGCAGCCCGATTCGCAGTTGAAACACGTGGTCGGCACGAGCATGTACCGCTTTTCCACCCGCTCCGGCCAAGCCCGAGAGTCCAACTCGACCCAATCGCTCCAACGCTCCTTGGGCGGAAACGCGGCCAAGTGGACTCGGCTGGGGCCTGGGTAGAAGGTCTCGCCGCGCCCTTCCACTTCCGCCCGAGCCGCCGAGACACGGCCGTCGAGGTCGTTCAGATCCATACGGCGGCTCCCGTCATCAGGCGAGGGGTACGCTCTGCCCGGCTTGGACGTAGGCGTGCTCGAATGCCCACAACCCAGCCAGCCCGAGCACGACCGCAACCGGGCCAATGAGCGGCGCCAGGAATCCCACGGTCGAGAGGACCACCCCTGTCCAAAAGAATCCGAAATAGCGCCCCGTGGTCATCTCCCGGATCGCCAGATGGGCGTGCGCCGAAACATGGGGAAGTGTGGTCTCCCCTGCGATCATCAGTAAATGGACCAGGCAGCTCAACGAAAACACGACGACAAGCGGCCCGAGTGCGTCGGGATCGAGGCCAGGGGCGATGAGGACCAGCACGCCGGAACCGGCCAGAAGCGCTTGTACCAGAAGATGCGACGGCAAGAGCGCGCTTTGCCACAGATCGCGTCCCTTCGACTGAGCGAACAGAAAGGCGGTGTACACAGCCGCAAGCACGGCGGCCGGCCCACCCACCCAGGTGAGCGTAAACGCAACGTCCTCGCGTCCGAGCAGGCCCGCCACCAGGTGGGCGACGATCACGGCGCCGTAGATCGTGAGGATCACCCCACCCCGCACAAGCCAGCTCCCCCATTGGGGCCGCGTGAAAATCATATAGAAGCGTCCCGGATGCTCGAGGTCCCAGATGAGCAGCACTCCAGTCAAACCAAGCATTGCCAGTCCCAGGACAGGCGCTGCCTCGAGCCACAACGGAGACGACCAGGACAACACCCCGAAAACCGCCAGTAGGAGGGGCACGATGTAGGCGCCGGCCGCTATCGACTTGGTCCATGTGTAGAGGCTCACCCTCCAGTCCCATGGGGCCCTGTGAGGGACGTCGTAGCTCAGTAACGCGGCGGCAGAGCTGTTCCCCGGTCCAGGATACCCGGACGTGACCTGGTGCGGGACGGAGCCCTGTTCGCTCCACATGAAGAGGCCGCCTTCCGGCCGCCGAGCGGCGAGCGGGTCGAGCGTGACCTGGTCGGCGCCTTTGTAGTAGAGCTTGGGGCGAGTTCCTTTTTCCGGCTTCCGCACCGTTACGGCATCGCGTGAGATGATTCTCGCCACCTCGGACGTGGGGTCGTTCATGTCACCCACGAGAATCGCCTCGGTCGGGCAGATCACCACGCAGGCGGGCTCGAGGCCGATGTCGAGCCGGTGCGCGCAGAAGTTGCACTTCTCTGCGGAGTGGTCCTCGGGGTTGATGAAAATCGCGTCGTACGGGCACGCCGCGATACACGCCTTGCACCCAATGCAAGTCGCCTTGTCGAAATCGACGATGCCGTCCGGTCTCTTGAACATCGCCGCTGTCGGACATGCGGTCACACATGGCGCATCATCACATTGGTTACAGCGGGTAACCTGGAAAGAGCGTCGCGCCTGGGGAAACGTCCCCACATCCACGTACTTCACGTACGTCCGGGTGACCGAGAGCGGCACTTCGTTTTCCGACTTGCAGGCGGTGGTGCAGGCGTGGCACCCGATGCAGCGGGTGTGGTCTACGACCTTTGCCCACTTGGGGGCAGACCTCGATGTACCCTGCGACGCCGTGGCGTTGGGCATTGCGCCTCTGGATTACGTGATGAGCCTCGCCAAGGTCGTGAGTCTAAGGCCGGGGGGGTCGAAAGAACAGCCGCCTTCCTCGATGGACCGCCCAACGTGGTGGCCCTAGGCACCACCTTCGGTGAAGGGCTTGAGCCTTGGGCCGTCCGGCCCATCGGCGGTCTGCGACCGTACTCCAACCGGCTCGGGTGCCGGTGCTCCCCGAGCCGAGCCTGACTCGGGAATCGTCGCCATCTCTTTCTCAGCCCCACCCTGCTGGCCTCCATGGGCTAGAGCCTCAGCAGGTAGGTAATGCACCTTGAAGAAGTCGCTCATGTCGTCCACGAGCGAGTACATCACCGGCACTACGATAAGGGTGAGGAAAGTCGCGAATAAGATGCCGGCGATCACCGCGACCGCCATGGGACCCCACCACGCTGCCTGCTCACCGCCCCAATAAGGGTTGGGATCGAGCCGTGTGTACAGTCCCATGAAGTCGAAATTCAGCCCGATCGCAAGCGGCACCAGTCCAAGGGCAGTAGTGATGGCCGTAAGCACCACAGGGCGGAAACGCACATGCCCTCCCCGCACGAGGGCTTCCCGCCGGTCAAGCTTGTCACGGGTTCGGAGCACATCTATGTAGTCGATGAGCACGATGGCGTTGTTCACCACTATTCCGGCCAACGATATGATTCCCACGCCTGTCATGATTACTCCGAAAGGCATCTGGAACAGCATGAGGCCCAACAACACACCGACGGTCGACATCGCCACAGACGTGAGGATGATCAGCGGTTTCACGACCGAGTTGAACTGGCTCACCAGAATGAACCCGATCAGCATGATGGCCACCAAGAACGCCGTCTGCAGGAACGCCTGCGCCTCGCCCTGCTCCTGCTGCTGTCCGGTGTAGCGCATCTGGTAACCGGGTGGTAGCCCGGTCGTCTCGAAGTCGGCCAGCGCTGCCTTAACCTCGCCGAGCACCGCGTTCGAATTCAGGCCCGCCCTCACATCCGCGCTGATCGTAGCCATGCGTGTCTGGTCTTTGCGCTTGATGCTGCCGTAACCTTCGCCGACCTCCCATGTCGCGACCGACAGCAACGGGATTTGCGTGCCTTCGGACATTACGGTGAGGTCGCGCAGGCTCTGCAACTCGTCGCGATACTCTTTCCCGAGCCGGACCACGATGTCGTACTCGTCCTCGCCGGTACGGTACTTGGCGGCTTCGATCCCCTGGATCGCACCCCTGATGGCCATGCCCACTTCCTTAGTGGAGACGCCATAAAGCGCCGCCTTCTCCCGATCCACCGTTACCTC
The DNA here is from genome assembly GCA_036986155.1 of Gemmatimonadota bacterium. Classification (GTDB taxonomy): domain Bacteria; phylum Gemmatimonadota; class Gemmatimonadetes; order Longimicrobiales; family Gaopeijiaceae; genus JACZXQ01. The sequence goes on from BTRA01000004.1 coordinate 21,628, forward strand.
GAGCTCCGACTGTGCCTCATCGAGGTCGCTTTCCAGACCGACGAGCTTCCCGTACACGGCGTCGTTCCGAAGGACCTTCAACACGCGGTCGGCGAGTCCCTTGAGAAGGGCCGGGTCTTCACCGATCACCTCAATGTTGATCGGGAGCCCCTGCACCGGTCCGTCGTTGGCCTTGTCGATCTTGATCTCTGCGCCCGCGACTCGCGTACCCACCGACCGCTGCATCTCGGACAAAACCTCGTAACTGTCGAACTCCCGATCCGAAAACTCCGCCAAGCTTACGGTGATGCGGGCAGCATCGGGCCCCGAAGGACCGCCCTCCCGGAAGTTGCCACTTCCCGACCCCCCCACGATGGCCACGACCGACTCGGCGTCGGATATCCCGGGCACATGCTTGATCTCCTCCTCCATGCGCTCGGTGATCTTGTTGGTTGCTTCGGCCCGACTACCCACAGGCAGGTCGATATCCACGAGGATGATGTTGGGCGGTATTCCCTCCGGGAAGTATTCGACCCCGTTGTTGAAGCGGACGAAGAGCATCGCCGTCAGCACGAGCACCGCTATCGAGCCGGCGATGACGAGCCCGCGATGATCGAGCGCCCTGCGCAACTGGCGCTCGTAACCACCAACGATGACGGGCAGCCAGGACTTCATGAAATGATGAGTCGCGGGACCGAGCACGAAATGCTGGAGAGCCCAAAGGCCGAGTACCGTCACAGCGAGCAGGGTCGCCGCAAGCACGTTCGACGCACCGAAACGAAGCAACACCAGAATCGCCAGGGCGACTCCGGTCCATCGCGTCGCGCGCGTCATGGGTGGCCGGGGCTCGTCCTCGAGGCGCATGAACATGGCGCAGAGTGTCGGAATGATGATGATCGCCACGAAAAGCGAGCTGGACAGAGTGACGATGAGTGTAGCCGGGAGATACTTCATGAACTCCCCGACCTGGCCCGGCCAAAACATGAGCGGAGCGAACGCAGCGAGCGTAGTAAGCGTGGCCGCTATCACCGGACCGGCGACCTCACCGGTGGCCTTTTTCGCCGCCACCCCCCTGTCCCAGCCCTCTTCCATGTAGCGGTAGATGTTCTCCACGATGACGATAGCGTTGTCGACCAGCATGCCCAACGCGAGGATCAACGAGAACAGCACCACCATGTTCAACGTGAGTCCAGACAACTGGAGCACCACGAAGGAGAGTAGCATCGAAAGGGGAATGGACAGCGCGACGAAAATGGCGCTACCCGTCCCCAAGAAAAACAACAGAATGCCGACGATCAGGATGAGACCCGAGACGATATTGTTCTCGAGGCTGCTCACCATCTCCCTGATGTCGTCCGACTCGTCCGACGTTACTTTGACCACGGTGGTGGGCGGAAACTCTGCACGCATCCGACGCACGACGTCCTTAACCGACTCCGAAGTCTCGATGATGTTGCGGCCGGACCGCTTGACCACGTCGAGCGTCACCACCGGAGTGGCGTCGAGTCGCGCATACGTGTCACGCTCGGCGAACCCGAACTCCACGTCCGCAATGTCCCTCACATAGATGGGACGGCCATCCTCGGTCGCGATGACCAAGTCGGAGATGATCGCGGGGTCCTCGAACTCACCATCTACGCGGACCAGGTATTTCAGCGACCCCACGTCGATGGACCCACCCGGGACGTTCACGTTCTCGTCCCAGATCGTCTCGATCACATCCTCGATGGCGAGCCCATAGTATTGGAGCTTGTCCAGGTGGACGTCGACCTTGACCTCACGTTCGAGACCTCCTCGAAGATCCACCCGGAGTACCGATGGGATCTGCTCAATCCTATCCTGCAGCTCCTCACCGATCTCCTTGAGCCGCACGAGGCCGTACTCCCCGGAGAGGTTGACCTGCATGATCGGGAGCTCTGAGAAATTGAACTCGACGATCAGCGGATCCTCCGCCTCCGCCGGGATCTCCGGCTTTGCGAGGTCCACCTTCTCGCGGATTTTCTGCAGCGCCTCGTCGAGATTCATGGTCGTCTCGAACTCCGCCACCACGCTAGAGTAGCCCTCGACGGAGGTCGACGTCATCTCCTTGATGTCGGCGATCGTCGAGATCTCATCCTCGAGGGGCCGAGTGATCAGGCTCTCGATATCGGCGGGAGAGACACCCGGGTAACTGGTGTTCACGGCGATCATCGGGATCTCGATCTCCGGGAAGGACTCTCGTGGAATCCCGCGATAGGCGTTCACCCCGCCCAGCACGATTAGGGCGAGCAGCACCATGACGCTGGTTCGGTGCTCGATCGCCATGCTGGTCCCCCAGAACTCCTTGAACCGCGCCAAATCCTGCTGGTGATCCGGAGGCGCACCTGAGCTGCCGTCGTTGGTGCGCTGCTGGTGAGGCTCGATCATTCCCGCCCCCCCCTCACCACGATGCGACCACATTCAAGCGATCTCCGTCAACCACCTCTTTCTGGCCAACGGTGATGAGCTTATCCCCCGGGTCGAGTCCGCCTTCCACTACCACTTCGTTTCCCTGGCTGGGCCCAAGCGAGACGGCTCGTACTTCGGCGACCTCCCGGCCGCCTTCCTCAGTGACTACGAATACGACGAATCCACTCTCCACCCGCACGAGCGCTTCCTGGGGAATGACCACGACGTCCTCCAGCCTGCCCCGCACAACTTCGATGTTCGCCACCATTTCCGGCTTGATCACGCCCCCGGGGTTGGCCATCTCGATCTCGATCAGGAAGGTGCGATTGCTGGGGTTCACCGTGGCGCCCACGAACGTGATTTCCTCTTCGAACTCGCCGTCAGCCAAGACGTCGAAGTAGACCGTCGCCGCAGAGCCGATCCGAATCTCGGGCGCGTACCGTTCCGGCACGCCCGCGACGACCTTCACCAGGTCCAGCGAAACGATGCGAGCGACCGGCGTACCGGTGTTGACCATCGTGCCAACCTCGACCATCCGGTCTTCGAGAACGCCCGCGATTGGCGCCCTGACGACGGTCCGGGCTAGCCGCTCTTGGAGCGTCGCTAGTCGCGCTACCGCTTGGTCCGCGCCGTACTTGGCTTCGAGATAGGCCAACTCCGATCCGACCCGATCCTCTTCAAACAGGCGCTTCCGCCGCTCCCAAGTCTCCCGGGCGAGCGCGGCCCGGGCCGTTGCCTCGGCCACCTGACTCGTCAACACGCGGTCGTCGATCTTGAGCAGAGCCTGCCCTAGCGAGACCCGAGAGCCCTTGTCCACGATGATCTCGCGGATGACGCCGGACTCCTCGGCCGATATCCTCACGTCTTGGTCTGCCCAGACAGTCCCGGTCAACCGGATCCGCCTCACGAAGTCCCGCGTCCCCACCGAGGTGACTTCGACGTTGATCACACGGCTAGCGCCCCTCACCAAGGCGTCGTCCGACTCTCCGTTCCCCGCCTGCGCATCGCCATCACACCCTGCGAGCACTATGCCTGCCAGCACGCTCACCCAACCCCTGGTGAGTTGTCGTTTTATGGTCATCGTCCCAACCCCAATCGTTCTCGAATCCACAATATTCTCTTAGCCGCCCTACGGCGTACTGCCGTCGCGGGAGTCTACCATCGGTACTTTCCCGACGGCCTGATCGAGTTGCGCCTCAGCGACCAGGTAGTCGTAGACGGCCTGGGCGTAGTTGAACTCGCTCTCCCGTAAGGCCACCTCCGCGTCCGTCAGCTCGAGCTGACTACCCAACCCTTCGCGGTATTGCGCACTCGCGATCTCGAAACCTCGCCGTGCCTGCCCCACCGCCGAGCGCTGCGCTCGGGCACGCTCGAGCGCCTCGTCGAGCTGATCCAGCAGGGTCGTCACTTGGTGCTCAGCCTGGTTCCGCGCGAGCCGCGAGCGCGCCTCGGCCTGCCGTAGCTCAGCCCGCTTCCCGTCAACGCGTGCGTCGCGAGAGAACCCTTGGAAGAGCGGAAGCGAGATCCGAATCCCGGCCAACTGGCTGGTCGTCCGTTGGAAGTCGTTCTCCCCGAAAAAATCAGGACTACCGTTCTCCTGTGCGACGACCGTGTACGCTCCGAACAGTGCGATCTCCGGGAGATAGTCGACCCTCTGGAGTTTGAGCTCCGCCCGTTTCAGGTCCTCGGTCAACGCGAGCTGCCTGAGGTCAGAGCGATCGTCGCTCGCCATCCGAAGGACGGGCCTGGTGGACCGTCCATCAGCGCCGGTGCCTGAAAAGGCCAGAATCTCCCGGTTCTCAGGAGAATTCGCATCGAAGTCATCGAGCTGCATGTCCGCCAAAGAGCCCGCTACCTCGATCTCGTCGTATCGATCAAGGCCGAGGTCGATCCCAAGCTGGCGGGTGAAGCCAGCCTCGCCGTTCACGGCTCGCCGCAGGTTGGGCTCGAGATTCGCGAGCTCGACCTCAAGGCGTAGTACGTCGTAATCGGCAGCGAGTCCGGCCGCATTCAGTGCGCGGGTCTCGCGCAACGACTCCCGCACCCGCCGGACTGAATTGTCCGTCAGGCGAACCTGCTCTCTCGCGAGTAGCAGATTGTAGTACCCGATGCGCACCCGCGTGACGACCGTCTGCGTTCGGCCCCGTAGCGCTTCCACCTGGAGATTCTTGAAGCGGCCCGCGGCCCCCAATCCCACGAAGACCTCCGGCTTGAAGAGGGCCTGCTCGACAGTAACCGACGTCCGCCAGATGTTGTCCGCACCGAAGCGCACCGGGACGAGGTCGTCGGGATCGGCGTTCGGATCGAAGATGACGGCCGGCAAGAAACTCTGTGCCACTGTCAAGTTCCTGGTGTAACTCGCCGAAAAATCCACCTGGGGATAGAGGCTCCCCCATGCCTCGGAAACCTGCTCGTTCGCGACCTCGAGATCGAAGCGAGCATCCTGAAGTTCAGCGCTCTCATCCAGAGCCTGCCGGACGGCCTCTTCCAAGGTGAAAACCTTGGTTTGGCCCTCCGTGCGCACGGCTGTGGCCGCAGACACCGACACGAGGGCCAGCACCACAAGCGAAATCATCTTGCCACCCATCACCCCTCCCAATCCCAGTTCTCTTATGCCACTTCTATTCGACATCGGTTCCTGGCTTTCAATCCTCGCGCGCGACGTGGATATCGCGGCTGCTCGGCTCACTCGTGCTTCACGGCCTCGCGGGGCGGCGGCCCTCCATGGGCCTGGGGCCTCGTCCAGTAGGTGCTTCACCCAGAGCAACCGCCTGGCTTACTTCATCGTCCATAGCCGCGACGAATTCATCGTCGGCGATGCCCTTCATCAGCCGCCAGGTCGATTGGCGGAAAAACTGACGAAACTGCTCTTCATCCATGCCGAGGAGGCCGCGGTGGTAGAGCGACACGATCCCGTGCGCGTGGGCCCAGATGCTCATAGCCACGTCGTTGGGTTCTGCCGTCTTGAGCATCCCGCACTCCACCCCCTCGCGTACTCGGTCAATCATGAACTGCCCGGTGGCACAGCTGTGTGAGGACGCCTCCTTGGGCAACTCTTCGAGTCCAATCAGTTGGTGTGAGACATGGATGATCTCGTAGAACTGAGGATGCTCGAGAGCGAAGTCCAGGTAGCGCATTCCCGTCAGGCTGAACCGCTCCACGGGGGTCTTGCCCTCGAGGGCCTGGTAGAGGTAGTGAGCGAAAGTCTTGATCGCCTCCCCGACCACATCGACCAGCACCTTCTCTTTGCTTTCGTAGTGCCGGTAGAGCGCCGGTGCAGTGACCCCGAGCCGACGTGCGAGTTCGCGCATCGAGAGGCTGTCCAGGCCTCCGGCAATCAAGAGGCCGCAGGCCTGGCGCAGGATTTCGTCGCGGTGAAGTGCCATGTTAACAGTGTAAACAAGGAAGATACCAACGTCAACGGGATAACCGCTCAAAGGTGTTAACAGCGTTCTTTTTTGGAAGAACAGAGGGTAACCAGCGGCGTTTTCGCGGGGGGGGATCCGAAGAAGGGGAGAACCGGGGAACACGTCGATCTCCCCGCACCTACCGATCGCGTAGAGGATCGCCAGCTGAACCTTCAACGTGGCCCGTCCGTACGGGGGCCATGACTTCACCCACCGCCATTCGACTCCTCTGAGTTTTTCGTCGACTCGAGAATGCCCGCACTGCGGTAGAGCATGTCGGCCGACTGGAGGATTTTGGCGCGTAGTCTAGGCGGATAGTCGGGTCGGGCCTCTAGGAAGTCCGTCACGATCTGGGCGGTTCCCCGAGAGTTGTGCCCCCCGAGCGTCGTGTCCAACCATCGTTTCGGGAAAAAGATGTCGCCCGTGCGTTGGATTTCCTCTACCATCTCCAAAGTGGGGAGAATGAACCGCTGAGAGTGAGCGGCTCGTAGGCGGTGGTGAAGGAACCCGAGGCCGGACAGCACCCACGGCTCTCGCGCCCGGTTCGCGGGATCGGCCAACGAGGCGAAGAAGGCCTCACGCACAGCGGGATCTTCGGATAACGCAGGCCGCACGAATTCGAACCTCGCTCTCCGGTCTGGGTTCGTGATACGGCGGAATTGCTCGTCGAGGATCGCTTCCGCATCGGGTACACCGCGGAGAGCGAGGTCCGAGGCCATCGACGTGTAGTCATTCTCCGAGAAACGCACCCCCGGCACACTTTCGGCCTGGGCCCAGATCTCTCTGAGGCGTCCCACCCCCAGTTCGGTCAACACCACTGTCCGCCACGTCGAAAAGAGCGAGGACTTGAGTGTCGCATTCGAGGCACCCACCAGCCGCTGCCAAAGCACCGCCTCGATGTCCGCCGCCCTCCGGTCCCGCTCGGCATCCGGAATCAGCCTCCAGTATGTGGTGCGCAGATGGGCCAGGATGCGTCCCACGTTTTGCTCGTCCGTCTCCGTATCCAGCGTGGCCAGGAGCAGATCCAGCCACCTTTGCGGAGCGATTTCCCCCTCCAGCACGGCGTCCCACAGTGTGCCGACCACGATCCCGCGAAGCAATGGATCGGTGAGTTCAGGGAGGTGCTCCAGCAAGTAGGACTTGCTCACGTCATCCAGATGGAAGTGCCCGTATTCGACGCCGGAGCCGTTGGGCAGAATGAAGTTGGGCCGAAGGCGACCGATCCAATCGTCCATCGCGGCGCCCTCGATCATGAGTCGCACCGGCACTCGGGCTATGGAGTCATCATAGGCCAGGATCACCTCCAATTGCTGTGGCCACACGCGGTCCCGCCCCGCCAAGTCTTCCTGGAAAACTCCCACGGCTCGCATCCGCCCCGTTCCGTCGTCGACCACAGCTGCCGAGACGCTCGGCCGTCCCGGCTCCTCGACCCAGACGCTGCTCCAAACCGGCAGATCCTCCGTCGAGAGGCGGTCCAAGATTTTGATCAACTGGGGCCACGTCGCGTTACCGAAAGCAAAGGCGTTCAGGTACTCGCGAAGGCCCTTGCGGAATACGGTCTCCCCCACGAGCCTCTCGAGTTGGCGCATGACGATCGGTGCCTTCTGATAGATGATCGCGCCGTAGAGCGTGCCCGCCTCCCGAAGGTTCTCCAGCGGCTGCCGAATCGGGTTGGCTCCCGCCGTCCGGTCGACGCCGTACGCTGCGTTGTGGTGAGCCAGGAAGAAGCGGAGGTCGTGATTGAGCCGGGGGAATGACGGGTGAACGATCTTCGCCGCCATGAAGTCGGCGAATACCTCCTTCATCCAGACATCGTCGAACCAGTTCATGGTCACCAGGTCGCCAAACCACTGGTGAGCCGTCTCGTGAGCGATGAGGTTCGCCCGCCCAAGGTACTGTTCCTGCGTAGCCGACTCGTCCAACATGAGGCTCGCCTGCCGGTAGAAGATGGAGCCCGGATGCTCCATTCCGCCGTATTGGAAGGGCGGGATCAGCACAAAGTCGAATTTGCCGAACGGGTAGGGAATGCCCGTGTATTCCTCGAGCCAGTCGATCGCGGTTTGGTGGAGGTCGAAGATCACGTCCCTGTTTCGGTCGACTTTCTCACGGTCGGTCTCGCGATGGTACATCCGCATCGTCCGACCACCTCGCTGCGCGGTCTCGACCTGAAACTCACCCACCGCGAACGCGAATAGGTAAGGTGGAATGAGTGCGGTCTCAGCGAAGGTGTAGACTGTGCGCCCCTCCTCACCCTGTGCCCCACCGCCGACGACCTGTCGAACGACAGCGCCGTTCGCCACGGCCCGCCACGCACTCGGCACGTCGAGGGCCAGCGCGAAACGAGCCTTGAGGTTGGGCTGATCGAAGATCGGAATCGAGAAGTGCGCCCGATCAGGAACGAACAGAGTGTATAGAAAGTCCGGATTCCGGTTGAGCGCATCCTCACCCGCAATGAAGTGCACCACGACCGAGTTCTCACCGCCGGCCTCCAACCCCTCCGCCGACACGACAATATGGTCGTTCACCGGCTCCCACTCGACCACCTCGCCGTTGACGCTCACCGAGCGTACACGCGAAGTCGGGTTCGTGAAGTCGAGAACGACGTCACGGCCCTCCGGATCCGCCCAGGTGAAGCGCACCTCGACGCTTCCGGTGAGCGGCTCGGATTCCGGCCTCGGCACAGTGAGGCGGTAGGAATAGCGAACGTCGGTGATGGTGGCGCTCCTCAGCTCGGCCAACTCCCACGGGACTCCCAGGTCGGTCGGGGAGACCGACGGCGACTCCCCACAAGCCGTGAGTGCGAACGACGCGACAACGAGCAATGAACGAGCCTGAAGGATGACCTTCGCCATGTTTCCCGGATCCTGGATAGGTCTGCATTGGGCCGGCCCTGGCGCACGTGCTGAATGCCGAATGAAGTTGGTGGCCCTAGAGTATCCCGTCTAGATACAGCTCCAGGCGCCAGCCCGTCGGATCGCGCAGGCCCCGCGCGATGTCGATCCGAATGAGCCCATCGAGAACGCTGCCCCCCACCCCGATCGAAAAGAGCGCGTCGCTCACCGCGACGTCGCGGCGGTCCCCCGCCCAGCCCGCGTCACCGAATACGGACACAGACGCCACCGGATATACACGGGCGAGTTCGGCGCGGGCTCGCAGGAAGGACGTTCCCAAAACGGTGCTGCCGTCGTACCCCCGCAGGCTCGAGGATCCCCCGAGGTACCAAAGTCGCTGGGCCGGCACATCGCCCCAGGACGTTCCGCCCGACACCTCGAATGCCGAACGGATCTTGGGGGCGACCGAAAACGCCGTGCGGAGCGTGGCATCGGCCCTTACGAAACGGTAATCTCCGACTTCACCCTGAAGCGAGAGTTCGGTACCGATCTGGAGACCGGTGCGCTCGGATCCCCAATACGGCCGGAGCGTCAGCCGGGTACCGAACTGGTCGGCCTGGGCGCCCTCGATGTTTTCTCGGAACACGTGCGCGCTATCGAAGAGCCGCGGCAAGCTGACGTTGGTATTCCGCTCGACGCCCTCCTGATGCTCCCCGTACAGCGTCCAGGTCCACGACCTGCGGCGGTCCGAGGAGGGCTCGAGCGTGATGCGCGCGCCTGAAGCGCGGTAGTACTCCCCGTCATCACGCCCGAACAGCAGCGCGATGAGCGAGTTCCCGAATCCGAGGTGCCGTCCACCTTGGTCGACCGCCGCAAGCTTGTGGTACGCCTCGAATCGGAACTCACGACGCACGCCGTCCCAGCTGAGGTCGAGTTCGAGGCTGGGTCGGACGTCCGCAGTACCAAAGCGACCTACCAATCGCGCGTCGGTAGGGCCGAACGGTGTACCGAGCGGACGCACGCCCTGCGCCCCCAAGGAGAGCCCCTCCACGCGGTTGAATCGAACGAGGTCCTCGCGTGCGAAACCCCAGTCCAGGCTCAAACGCGGCACGGCGGGAGCTGGCGTGGGGATGTTCGCTAGTCGCTCGGCGAAATCCCGAAGGTCTGCCTCGGAGGTGAACCCAGGCGCCTCCTTCCAGATGGGAGGCGGCAACAATTCGTTGGTGTGGAGGAGCTCGGGGTCGGGCGGCAGGAGCAGATAGGTCTCCTTCCCATTGTTTACTCCCCGAACGCCGCGCTGTGCTTCCGCCCTGATGCGTCGTGCAAGATCGGGGTCCTCGAGCCACTCGCGCCATACCTCCTCGAGGAGATAGCCCGACTCGGCCTGCCAAGTCTCCAGGATGGAGTCTGCCCTTGCGAAGGCGTCGAAGCGCGTGGAGTCGTCCTCCACCTCGTCCACCCCCACAACTTCCTCGATGCGGTAGGATACATCCATGGCCCCCGGCGCCTTGAGGATCCCGGCCCGGGCCTGCCCCTCGAAGCGCATGCTTCGCGGAAGCCAATACTTGAAGTCCCAGAGCCCGTACTCGACCGTGATCAATGAGATTGTGAAGGTCATTGGCTTGAAAAGGCCCGGGATGGGCAACTTGTCGTCCTCCTTCCCAACCATCAGATCCAGCTCGACGTCGATCGGCTTGGAGAGCCGGTAGACCCCCCGCACCAGTGCCCCCGATTCAGGCTCGATCCAGAAGGATCCGGTGAGAAGGTGGATCGACGCCTCTTTGGGGATCACGCGCAACTCGGCCACCTGCAACCGGCGCCCGTCCGGAAAACTCAGGTTGAGCGTGTCGCCGGAAGAGAAGTCGTAGAAATCCTCCGAACCGCCGGCGAAGGGATGTTCGACCCAGAAGTCGTCCGGATCGTCCCGTTCATCGTCATCGTCGTCGCCAAACCCGAAGTAGATCCTGTCCCCGGCCGGGTCGAATACGTTGTCGATCAGACCAGTGACCTCCGTCGGTGGGCTGACCCCGACCGGTGTCTCTTCCCGAGCCGCGAGCGCTTGGATCACCACCGGCCCGTCCTGGCTCCACCACACGCGAGAAGCGGTCTCCGCCCGGTAGATCGTGCGGTCCTTGAGGGGCATTCGGATCTGTGCGCCGATGCGTTGTCGCACCGTCGCGGTGTAACTGAGGATGGAGCGGTCCAGGATCTCCCAATTCGCGCGGGCCCGCATGAGCAGTGTGCGAGCGCCTGGATCCAGGAAGGGGCTCTCATGTTCGGAGGCTTGGGGGGGCGATGCTTGCAACACGAGTGCGAGCGTGGCTGTCGGAACCCAGGTCCACATAATCGTTTTCGGAGGAGGTACCTAGTCTTCGGTCAGTAAGCCCTACGCTGTCTGGTAGAACGGGGTTTCACCGAGTGAGGCGCCAAGACAACGGGGGCCCGCCCCCAGGGCAGGCCCCCACGCTCGCTCAACGGGGTCCTTTGCGGAGGTGCTTCTACTGCCCCGGTCCCGCCGGGCGGTCGTTGAACAGGTAGTCGGTCGCCGCAACCGTGCCATGGCAACCCTCGCAGCCGGCAAAGCGGCCGGCTGCCTGCACGGTCCCGTCGGTGAGCCGCTTGAGGAACCACCAGTTGTTGTTGTCCGGATTGAAGTCCTCAGTCTTCACCATCGCGGTGACGGCAGCCAGCATACCGTCGGGCATGTAGTTGTTCTTCACCACGATCGCACCGACCGGCATTATCGCCTCACCGGAGGCCAAGGCCGCGGCCGCAACATCGTTGACGTAGGTGGTGAGCTTCGCCCCGTGGGGCTCCGCACCGTCGTACTGATCGGTGGTCCCGGGCCAGCGGTCCCAAGTCTCATAGTCCGAGTTGGTCAGAAACTCCCATACTCCGTCCGCCGACAGTTCGGGCAGCGTCACCGCGGCCTCCTCGGCAGCGGGCACGGCTTCCTCAGCCGCATCAGCGGCTTCGTCGCCGGCGGCACAAGCCGCGAAGGCCATCGGAAGTGCGAGTGCAAGCCCGAAATAGCCCAAGTCACGAGTCCTCATGATGTCTCCTATCGTTACAGGAAGGAGGCCCCTGTCCTATACAGCAGAACCGGCCACGGCCCAGGCCGGTTTCCTTCGGGAAGTCGCCGGTCTTCCATCCGCTGTCCACGCAAGCGTAGATTGCCCGGCGCAGGGAATCAAGGTAAACGATGGAGGAGGAAGCCGAATGGTGCTCGGTGGATACTGTGGAGTGGCCATCGGACACCCCTATCATGGGCCCTATCACGACCACGAATACGGCTTCCCGCTCACCGACGAGTCGGAGCTCTTCGGACGGCTCATGCTGGAGGTGAACCAGGCCGGGCTCTCGTGGCTCACGATCCTCAAGAAACAGGAGACGTTCCGCGCAGCCTACGAGGGGTGGAACGTGGACCGCGTTGCAGCGTATGGCGAGGAGGACAAGGCTAGACTCCTGGCCGACCGCGGTATCATTCGGAACAAGCTCAAGGTCGACGCCGCCATCGAGAACGCCCGAGCGATCCAGCGCATGAGGAAGAGCCACGGCTCCTTCGCGGACTGGCTCGCCGCACATCATCCCCGGTCCAAGGCCGAGTGGGTGAGGTTATTCAAGAAGACATTTCGGTTCACCGGGGGAGAGATCACCGGCGAATTCCTCATGAGTATCGGCTACCTCTCTGGAGCTCACCAACAAGGCTGCATCGTCTACGGACGGATCGAAAAGCTTTCCCCGCCCTGGATGTCGAATCCACCGAGCGAAGCGCCGCAGTGAACCAGGGAGCAGATCCGCAGGTGGGCGAAGCCGAGGCCTCCAAGCCGTGGCGGCCGACACCCTTTCGCCCGCCATGGTGGCTGAAGGGAAGGCACGCGCAGACGCTCGCTGGAAAGCTTCTCAAGGCCAAGCCCAAGCTGGTCCTCCACAGGGAGCGCGTGGATACGCCGGATGGGGACTTCATCGACCTCGACTTCATGCCCGAGCCGCGTTCTCCTCGGCCCATCGTTCTCGTTCTGCACGGGCTGGAGGGTTCAGCACGGAGGTCCTACGTCCTCACCATGCTGGCCGCGCTCGAAGCCCAGGGCCTCTGGGGCGTCGGCCTCAATTTCCGATCCTGTAGCGGAGAGCCGAACCGCACGCCACGCTTTTACCACTCGGGGGAGACTGGCGACCTGGCCCAGGTCCTCGGCATGCTCAGCCAACGCTTTCCGGGGAGCCCCATCGGGGCGGTCGGGTTTTCCCTGGGTGGAAACGCACTGCTCAAGTATCTGGGTGAGGTCGGAGGGTCCGAGGGCGCTCCGCCGCGTGTCGCAGCGGCGATTTCAGTCCCGTTCGACCTCTCGGCCGGCGCACGCATGCTGGAGGCGGGATTCATGGGGCGCCTGTACACATTCTATTTCATGCGGATGCTTCGCCGGAAAACGCGCCTCAAGCGGGAGATTCTCCGCGAGGCCGTGGACGTCGATGCGGTGCTTCGAACCAAGACGCTCCGCGCGTTCGACGAGCTGGCCACAGCGCCTCTCCACGGTTTTTCGGGGGCGGAGGACTATTACGCCCGCTCGAGTTCGGCGGGGTTTCTCGACCGCATTCGCGTACCCACACTGTTGCTCCACTCCCTCGATGATCCGTTCCTGCCTGCCTCCGCAGTACCCAAGGACGCCGTGTACCGCAATCCCCTGCTGACGGGCGTTTTCACACAACGAGGGGGACACGTGGGGTTCATCGGAGGTGGGCGTCCCCTGCGGCCACGGCCCTGGGCGGAGGAGGAAGCGGCCCGTTTTCTGGCGCATCACCTGAGATCTACGCCCGGTCCGTAGGGGCCCGATTAAAGGTTGCGAACGTTGGCCCGCGTGGGCCAGGTTCGAGTACGCCCCATCCTTCGGGCGGACCCCCGGATACCAAGGAAGACATCATGACCTCAGGGCTCCGAAAAGGTGTTCTAGTCGCAATCGCGGCACCAACGTTTCTGCTAGGCTTAGCCTCTCCATCGGTGGCGCAGGAGCCGCTCAGGATCTTCATCTCCGTTGACATGGAGGGGATTGGCGGAATCGGTACGCCAGCGATGACGTCGCGCTCTGGGAAAGACTACGCCCTCAGCCGTGAACTCATGACGGAAGAGGTGAATGCGGTCGTGGCCACCGTCTTCGACTATGGACCCGCCGAGATTCTCGTCAATGACTCGCACGGGGACATGCAGAACCTGATGCAGATGCACCTCGACCCCCGCGTCGAGTACATCCAGGGCAACATCAAGCCCCTGGGGATGGTGCAAGGCCTCGATAGCAGCTTCGATGCGGCCATATTTCTCGGCTACCACGCTCGGGCAGGGACGGCGAACGGATTCCTGGCCCACACGGGATCCGGCTCGGTGAAGGGGCTTTGGCTGAACGGAGTCGAGGTCGGCGAGGGTGGCCTGAATGCCCACTTCGCCGGATCGCTCGACGTGCCGGTCATCTTGGCCGCCGGTGACCGGACATTCACTGAGCAGTTCCGTAGCTTGGTGTCGACCCGGACTGTGGCCACGAAGGACGCGGTCGGATCTTCGGTGGCCCGTCTGCGCCATCCCGAGGTCGTGCGAGAAGACCTGAGAGCGACCACACGCCAAGCTTTGGTCGACCTCGAGGACGCCAGGGCGCTCCGCGTCACTGGGCCCGTCATGGTTCGCGCGCGATTCGCCACCACCACGCGCGCCGAAATCCTGCTCGCGATCCCGGGCATGAAGCTCGTAGACGGGTGGACCCTGGAGTACGAGGCCGAGTCGATGGACCGGGCCTACCGAATGATTCGGCTGATGTATAAGTACATCAGTTGGTAGGCTGCTCTACGGCCTCGGCCGAAGACGGGAAAAACGCGCGGTAGTGCCACGAATCGCGCGCGGCCCGCTCCCAACCACCCTCCCTCACCTCGGCGAGACGGGTCACGGTGTTGTCGAATATCACCGTATGCGCATCGACTCGACCGGCGTCCGCCAGGGCTTTGAATTCCGCCCTCGTCACGCGCCGGACCTCGCCGTCCTCCAGGTACCAGACCGCCGTGTTGTCCACGATGGCGACCCCGAGCCGCTGTTGTTCGTCCTTGAGCACCCGGACCAAGGCGTCGATGGAGCAGCCCGAGGACGGCTCGGTGGCCTCATCGACTCCAACGAGCAGGAACCTCCCGTGCCGCCAGTCACGACCGCACCTGAGGGCATGGCCGTGCGCCGCCCACCCGTCGAGGAATCCGTCGACAACCGCCAGAAAACTCGCCTCATCGGAGGCCGAGAGCCCCTCGCTCACGCCGAAGACCCAGACCCGCGACGCGTCCGGGAGTTGATCGAAGTCGATGCGTGACATCAGGCCGCACCCGCCTCTCCCGTGCCCTCGGCGGCGTCCGCGGACGACTCCAGGGTCGAGTCGTCGAGGGGCGGCGGCGGCGGCGGCGTACCGGCCCCCGCCACGGCTAGCCGCGCTTGCGGCGGGCTCTTGTCGAGCAGGACCGCCACCCAGTGCAAATCTTCCGTATTCTCCAACATGATTCTCACGACCATAGTAAGCGGCACGGCCAGCAGGGCACCGATGGGGCCCCAAACCCATGCCCAGAATATCAATGACAGGATTACTACCAGCGTCGACAGCCCCAGCCGCCGACCCATCAAGTTGGGCTCGATGATGTTACCGAAAACCATGTTGATAAACAGGTATCCCCCCAACACCAGGACCGAATGCCCGAAGCTGCCGAACTGGACTAGGCTCAGGAAGAGCGCGGGAATCACCGCCAAAATCGAACCGATGGTCGGCACATAGTTCAGCACGAAGCCGATGAGCCCCAAGAGCACAGGGAAGTCGAGACCGAGGAGCCACGCCCAGGTCCCGATCAAGAGCCCGGTCACCAGGCTCACCGCAGTCTTGATTCCCAGGTATACCTGGACCTCACGGATGACCTTGGTCATGCGCCGGCCGCTGCCGGCCTTTGGGCGTAGGATTGCCCGCAGCTTGTACGGAAAAACCGTTGCCTCCGCTAGCATGAAGACCATCATCAGAAGCACGAGGAATGTGGTGGAGACTAGGTTCCCCGCCTGCCGGACGGCTCCGCCGAGGAAGTCGAAGACCGCTCCAGCCTCGATCACATCCAGAGTTAGATACCGGTCCACGGCAGGACTTCCCAAAAACTCGTTTTTGCCCACCCACTCGACCGCGTTCTGGCCAAGCTGCGTGAGGCTCGTCCGATAACCGTCGAGCCGCGGTTCCAACTCTGAGAAAGATTGGACGGTCAGCAGAATCAGCACGCTGAAAACCGTGACCGTAACGAGCACGGTGATTAGGATGGACAGCCACGGCGGGACGTGGCGTTGCAGCCAAAACGTGATCGGCAAGCTCATCACCGCGAGGAACAACGCGAGCGCAAACGGGAGCAGGATGGGCGCACCGAGCTTGAGCCCGGCCACGACCACCACCGCTGCCGCCGCCACCAGCAGAAAGCGGGTTCCCGAAGTTTCAGCTTTGCCGAGAATCATCACGGTTTTCCGTTTGCACCGGCACGTGGCACCTCACGGTGGCTCGTGCCCTTAAAAATAGCTCCCACACAGAACGCACGCCCCCTTTTCCTACGATCGTCCACCGGTTTTCTTCCAGCGGGGTACTGGAGGTCCAGCCTTGCGATCACCCGCTGTGCAAGCCGCGTGCCTGATGAAGGAGCGCCCATGCCTGAACACCCGTCAACGCCACTGGTTCCGATTCCGGATGACGATCGTGGGCTGCTGGCGGAATGCCGCGTGGATACGTTTCGAGCCGGAGGGAAGGGCGGACAGCATCAGAATGCTACCGAGAGCGGCGTTCGCCTTACCCACCTACCCACGGGCACGAGCGTCACAAGCAGGCAGGAGCGGAGCCAGCACCGAAACCGGCAGATAGCCCTGGGACGCCTCCGCCGGCGCCTCGAGCAAAGGAACGCAAGGAAACGCCGACGAATCAAGACCAGGGTTCCAGCTCGGGAGCGTCGGCGCCGCCTCGAGGAGAAGCGAACGCGCTCGCAGACCAAGGCCTCCCGCAGAAAGCCGCGCCTGGACGGGCCCGAATAGGCCAGATATCATTGGCAGCGTTGGCCCCCAGATGGCGCGCTAGAGGCACAACAACCTGGAGGACACCTTGGAGCCGGACACGATTCGAGCCCTCCTGGTCGACGATGACCAGGGGGACTTCGAGATGACGAGAGCGATCGCCAGCCAGATCGAGGACCCCGCCGTCCGGCTCGACTGGGTCTCGACGTTCGAGGAGGGCCGTGATGCGTTCGAGGCTGGCGAGCACGACATCTACATTGTCGACTATTTCCTCGAGGACCGCACCGGAATCGACCTGAT
This sequence comes from Gemmatimonadota bacterium, assembly GCA_036986155.1. GTDB lineage: Bacteria > Gemmatimonadota > Gemmatimonadetes > Longimicrobiales > Gaopeijiaceae > JACZXQ01. Next base: position 38,613 of record BTRA01000004.1, read on the forward strand.
CAAAGAGGCGGTTCGGCAAGGACTCAATGCGCCCGTCATCATGCTCACCGGCCGTGGAAGCCACGAGGTGGACAAGGAGGCCATGCGGGCCGGGGCGGCCGACTACCTGGTGAAGGGGCAGATCGATCCCCAGATCCTCGAACGCGCAATCCGCTACGCGCTCGACCGCGCCGCGTCCCGTGAGGCGCTCAGGGAGAGCGAAGAACGCCATCGCACCATGTTCGATCACCTTCCCATCGGGTTGTACCGCTGCACGTCGGATGGTCGATTCCTCGACGCAAATCCCGCGCTCGTCCGTATCCTGGGCTACCCGGACCCGAAGACGCTCGAGAAGTCGTTCGGGTCCCCCCTCTACCTCGATCCCGCGGATCGGCCCGCATTCGACGAGGAGTTGGAGCAATATGGCGTGGTGCGCAGCTTCGAAACCACACTCGAGCGCCTCGATGGCTCCGCGGTTCGCGTGCGCAACACCGCCCGCGCGCATCGTGACGCCAGCGGTGACATCGCCTACATCGAGGGCGTGATCGAGGAGACCACAGACACGGTACAAGCAGACGAGGCCGCGCTGTACCGGGCCATGTTCAGCGCGGCGCGGCGGGCCATGGTGGTGGTCGCGGAAAACGGCACGATACTGGAGGCGAATGACGCCTTCGCGCAGGCCGCTGGCCAACCTCTGGCGAGCGTGGAGGGCGCCCCCTACTCGGACTTCTGGGAGGACGACGATGCCGAGGTGGTCCGGCAGGAGCTCTTGGCAGCTATGTCTCCCGAGGCCAAGCCGACCTCGGCGGAACGCCGCTTCGTGACGGGTGACGGTGAACCCCTCTGGGCCGCTGTCACCACAGTCCCGATCCTCACCGGACCAAGAGCGGGCCATCAGGTCATCGTGCTGTTCGATGATCTCTCGGAGGTGCCGGAGCGCTGACCCGCCCTCTCGCCGGTCTCGTGGGGATTCTACAGTGGGCCCGGCAGGACTCGAACCTGCGACCCTCGGATTATGAGTCCGGTGCTCTAACCAACTGAGCTACGGGCCCTTCGATTGTGCGGCAAAGGTAGCCCTTGAGCCCTGGCTTAGGTAGAATCTCGGCACGATACAAGCTGAATGACAAGAGCGAGCGGATCGTTCGCCGGGGACCCCATCTCTTCAGCAGGACTGCATGAAGGTACTCATCATCGGTGCCGGCGAAGTAGGTTTCCACTTGGCCGAGCGCCTCTCCGAGGAAAACCAGGACGTGGTGGTGATCGAGTCCGATCCCGATCGGGCCGAGGAAACGTCCGACCAACTCGACGTCATGACGATCGTCGGGAACGGCGCTTCCCTTCCCGTGCTCGAGCGGGCCGGGGTACGAGGCGCCAACATCCTGATGGCTGTTACCAGCAAGGACGAAGTAAACCTGATCGCCTGCCTAGCCGCTGGGCGCATGGGCGTGGGTTACACCATCGCGCGGGTGAGCAACCCCGAGTATCACTCGAGCGGTAGCGTGTTGTCCCAAGACACCCTGGGCATCGATCTCATGATCAACCCGGCGCGCGAAAGTGCTTGGGAAACCTTCCACCTGTTGAGAAGCCCCGCGGCCACGGATGTGGCTTCATTCGCGGAGGGCCGTCTTCAACTGCTCGGGCTCCTCGTCAAAGAGGGAGCCCCGGTGGCCGGCAGGACACTGGCTGAACTCGGCCGGGAGCTCGAGGGCACTCACTACCTTCTCACCGCGATCCTTCGAGACGGGGAAACCATCATCCCGACAGGTGCTACGCGCATCGAGGCCGGCGACCAGGTCTACTTGCTGTCGCTCACGACCGAGGCGCACCTCATCCCGCCCCTGGCAGGGTACGAGGAGTACAGGGTCAAGCGCGTCATGATTGCCGGCGGCAGCCCCGAGGGGGCTTACCTCGCGGAAATCCTCGCCCAGTACCACATCGAAGCCACCATCATCGAGCGCGACCGCAAGCGGTGCCTCGAACTCGCCGAAGCACTCCCAAAGGCGCTGGTCCTGAACGGCGACGTGACCGATCTCGAGCTCCTCGAGCTGGAGGGCGTGGCGGGCATGGACGGATACCTCGCGGCGACATCGTCCGACGACACGAACATGCTCTCGAGCCTGATCGCCAAGCAGGCCGGCGCAAAGAAGGTCGTGAGCTTGATCAGCGAATTCGACTATCTACCGCTGGCTCCCAAGGTCGGGATCGACGCAGCGGTCTCGCCCAGAATCTCGGCGGTGAACGCAATCCTCCGTTACGTGCGTCGGGGCCGCGTTACGAGCGTCGCCACCCTCAAGGGTATCGACGCCGAGACCATCCAGTTCAGCGTTACGCAAGACTCCCAGGTGGCCGGCAAAGCCCTCAAGGACCTGGCACTTCCAAAGGGAAGCCTGATCGGGTCGATCATTCGCGGAGACGACCTCATGATCCCGCGCGGCGCCAGCGTGATTCTGCCCGGAGACGAGGTCATCGTCTTTGCCCTGCCGGATGCGATCTCCGAAATCGAGCGGGCCTTCGAGTAATGTCTCTTAGGCACGTGGCCCACATTGTCGGCCTCCTGCTGATCTTCGTGTCGGTCGCCATGGCGAGTGCCGGCGTCGTGTCGTGGATCTACTCGGACGGAGTGACCGGCGCATTCGTCCTCTCGGCGCTGATCACCCTCGCTGTTGGGCTCGCCGCCTACTGCTTGACCACGGTCTCGCATGACATCACGATCCGCGAGGGTTACGCGATCGTGACGTTCGCTTGGACCGCAATGGGGCTGTTCGGCGCCCTGCCCTTCCTACTCTCAGGGACCGCGGACTCGCTACCCGGCGCCATCTTCGAGTCCATCTCCGGATTCACAACAACCGGTGCCACGGTGTTCGCGGACGTCGAGGCGCTCCCCGAGGGCATACTCTTTTGGCGAGCCCTTTCGCACTGGTTGGGCGGAATGGGAATCATCGTGCTCGTGATCGCAGTGCTCCCCTTCCTCGGGGTCGGAGGGATGCAGCTCTTCAAGGCCGAGGTGCCCGGCCCGACCCCCGAGCGACTGCGCCCGCGCATGACCCAGACCGCCAAGCTGCTGTGGCTGGTGTACGTGGGGCTCACCGGGGCACAGATCGTCCTCTACATGGCTGGCGGAATGAACGCGTTCAACGCCGTGACACACGCGTTCGCCACGCTGGCCACCGGTGGTTTCTCCACGATGAACGATTCCTTGGCCGCCTTCGACTCGGCCTACATCCAATACGTGACGATCCTGTTCATGTACTTCGCCGGAGTGAATTTCACGCTGCACTTCTATGCGTTCTCGGGGAGGCCGGTTTTCTGGAGGGACAGCGAGTGGCGCTTTTACAGTACGCTGATCCTCGGCGCCGCAGTGCTGCTCGCGGCGACCAACCTCGTGACGGGTACGTATGCGGGGGTGAGCGGCGGAATAGAACGCGCTGTGCGCGACGGGCTCTTCCAGGCCGTCACTATTACGACCACTACCGGATTCGTGAGCGCGGATTTCCAAGTCTGGCACCCGTTCGCTCAGATGATCCTCTTCGTGTTGCTGTTCACGGGAGGCATGGCCGGGTCGACGGGCGGGGGCGTGAAGATCATGCGCGTGCTATTGCTCATCAAGGCGACGGCAATCCAGCTCAAGAAACACCTCCACCCCAGGGCGATCCTGTTGGCCCGAGTCGGATCTCGCGTGGTGAGGGAGGATGTCCTCGCCAACATCGTGGGCTTCGTGGTACTTTACGTGTTGCTCGTTCTGGCAGGCGCTCTCGTGATGGGATTCCTGGGGATGGACTTGCTCACGGCGCTCGGCGCGACCGTTGCCACGATGGGTAACATCGGACCCGGCCTAGGCAACGTCGGCCCGACGGACAACTACGGCTGGATGTCCGGGAGTGCGCTCACCGTGCTGAGCTTCCTGATGATCGTGGGGAGGTTGGAGATCTACACCGTGCTCCTACTGTTCCATCCTGGCACCTGGAGGGCCCGCCGTAGCTTCAAGTAGCTCCCCTGCTCAGATCGTGCCGAACAGCCGGTCCCCCGCGTCGCCCAACCCAGGCAGGATGTAGCCCTTGTCGTTCAGCTCACGGTCCAGCGCCGCCGTGTAGATGGGCATGCCCGGGTGGTCGGCGTGCATACGCGCGACACCTTCGGGTGCGGCCACCAGGCACATGAAGCGGATGCTTACCGCACCACGCTCCTTGAGCAAGGTCACGGCCGCCGACGCCGAACCGCCCGTGGCCAACATCGGGTCCAGCACGATGAACGCCCGATCCCCAGGATGTGGCGGCACCTTGCAGTAGTACTCCACCGGGTCGAGCGTCTCCTCATCGCGATAGAGTCCAATGTGCCCCACGCGCGCACCCGGCACGAGCCTGAGGATACCCTCCACCATGCCGAGCCCAGCCCGTAGGATCGGGACGAGCACGAGCTTCTTTCCCTTGAGGCGCTGACACGTCACCTGCTCGAGCGGCGTCGCGACCTCCACATCCTCCAGCTCGAGCGAGCGAGTGACCTCGAAGGCCATGAGCATGGCTATCTCGTCCACCAACTCCTTGAATCCCTTCTTCGGCGTATCGACGCTCCGAAGGTGCGAAAGCTTGTGTCGAATGAGCGGGTGATCGAGCACAGTGAGGTTGGGGAATTCTGTCATGAGGACAGGTTACGCCCTCGACCACCTCCGTGAAAGGTCCAGGAGAAGGCGGTGTGCTAGAGAGTCGTGCCCGGACTTCAGCGCTTGGTGCGCTCCCCCCGATCCTCACGCCTGAGGATCCAGGATGCCAACCGGCCGGGTCGCAACTTCCGCTCCGCATCGCCGTATTCGTGGTCGCTCACGGACCCGGCCTCAATGCCGGGGCGCCGATCGATTTCCTCGGACAGCGCCACCAACCTCTCGCGCCAGCGCTCCCAGTTCGAGGCGCGTAGATCGACCCAGCCTCCCGAGACCACGCCCTCATCAAGGTCCGCGCAACCGGAGTTGTGCGGCACCTTGACCACCGGGCCCCGTAGAAGCGACTTCCCGCCCGGAAGCACGATCGCAAGCCCAATGGAGAGGATCCGCCTCCTAAGGTCGGCGTCCTCATTCACCATCTCGGCCGCCGCCGTCGCGGTCTCAGAAGCATCGAGCCGTACTCCGGTGGCCATGTCACCATAGAGACGCTTCAGGATTGCTGCCTCGAAGAGCAGCTTGGAAAGGCGGGGCGGACCCAGCATCTCGTACGCCACCGCTTCAACACCGTGCTCGCTTTCCATGCGCTCCATCACCCGAATGGCCTCTGCCCGGAGGACACCCGCACGATACGTCGGCCCCAGGCTGGCGGCATCCAGGGCGGCCACGATTTCTCGGCCGGTCGGATAGGCTTGGATCTCATCGAGCACACAGTGGGCGATCTCCTCGGGCGTGACGAACTCCATGAGGCCAAGCGCCGTCAGGGTCTCGAACTCCGAGAGGCTGAACATCCCGTTCTCGCCCGCGTCCAGGAACACGCCCTGTAGATCCTCGTCCAGTTCGCGGTAGCCGGTCTCGAACCCGGGACCGAACGCAGCTTCGAGGGACATCGGACCGGTGGTGTCCGACAGCTTGAGGCTCTTGCCGGAACGCCGAATCGGCCCATAACCGATCGACTTCCAACTGATGGCGGCAGTGGGCTTCACCTCTTTGACCGCCGGCCCACCCGGCGTCCGAGCCATCAGGTAAAGGAATAGCGTGTGAGCGCCGGCCAACCCCGCCTTGGCCAGCAGCATCCGCGAGGGGCGCTCCTCCGAATGGGTGAACGGAATGTTCAGCCCCATGCCGCCCGTGCCTGATGTACCGACCTTCACGTACATGCCGGTGCCGACCCGTCGCATGCCCTCGAGCATTATTTGGACGTGCCTGATCAACTGAGGCAGATAGAGCGTCGCGAGATGCCGCTCGACAGACTCTACGTCGGCCTTGCCCTCCGCTGCCGCGGCGCGGAGCTGAGTTCCGGACAGAAAAGCGTTCTGATAGGCGAAGGCGCCGGCGGTGTTCACGCAGTCGACAATGACGTCCGGCCGGGTCTGCAAGAGCAGCGTGCCGAGCGCCGACCTGCGGAAGACCTCGTCGGTGAGTTCTCCGTAGATATCGTCGACCAGCTGAGCTCGGGCGCCGGAGTCTTGGAGGACCTCGGCCCGCGGCCGCTCCCGCATGTCGGCGAGCGCGAACAGGTTTCCCCAAGCGGGGACCAACTCCGTCCGGTCATCGAGACCCTCGGCACGCAAGAGGTCCACCGAACTCTCCGCTTCCTCCTGCAGCAGTGAGCCGATGACCACCTTACTGGGCCCCTCGCGCAGAATGAGGCGTGATACCGAGACGCCGACCAAACCCGCCCCACCCAGCATGAGCACCGTTTTGTTCTTCAAATCCATTTGACGATACGCTTTCTAGTGAGCAGGCCCAGCTGCGATCGTTCTCAGTGCCCGCACCTCATCCTTCGTCAATTCGCGCCATTCGCCCCTCGCGAGCCCAGCCAATTCGATGGGTCCAAAACGAACGCGCCGAAGGGCCATGACCTCATGCCCGACGGCGCTCAGCATCCGCCGGACCTCACGCTTGCGACCCTCGGCCAACACCAGCGTGAGGCGGGTCGAGCGTTCCCGCTGTTCCAACACGGAGGCTCGCTGCGCGCGCGCTGGGCCGTCGTCGAGAGTAACCCCCGCCGTGAGCCTTGTGAGCGTGTCCGGAGTCACCGCCCCCTTCACGGTGGCCTCGTACTCGCGCTCCACGCCGGTCCTGGGGTGAAGCAGGCGACTAGCCACGTCTCCATCGTTGGTGAGGAGCAGAAGACCTTCTGTGTACAGATCGAGGCGTCCGACGTACCGCAGCCCCCCGATGTCTCCAGGCAGGACATCGTAGATGGTCTGCCGTCCACGTGCGTCACGCTCGGTCGTGAGTACCCCAGGCGGCTTGTTGAGAGCGATGAAGCGCGGCGCCTTTAACTCCACATGGCGCCCATCGAACACGACCCGGTCACGCGTCGGATCGACCTGAGTTCCGAGGACCGTCACCACCTCGCCGTTCACCCGGATCCGGCCACCCTCGATAAGGGTTTCGGCCTGTCGTCGGGACGCCACTCCGGCACGGGAGAGAAACTTCTGAAGCCGCATTGACCAGTCCGCCCTAGCCGACCTCGGGATCGCCTTCGGCCGACACGACCGGGGCGTCGACGAGCAGGTCGGCGTCGGGCGGCCGCACATCCGCATCGCCGGCCTCAGGATCTTCGCTCTCATCCGAACCGCTCTCCGTCGCCAGAACTTCGCTCACGCCCGGTTCAGGGGTGTCATCGTCCTCCGCGGCCCCCGCATGGGGATCGGGTTCGGGGTCCTCGAACGGAGTCCGCTCCCGGAGGATGATCGGGAGATCTTCCGGCCGCGGAAGATCGTCGAGTGAGCGGAAGCCGAAATGCTCCAGGAAACGCTGTGTCGTGCCGAATAGGAGTGGTCGCCCGATTCCCTCCCCTCGACCGACCACGTCGACGAGTGCGCGGTCTTGAAGCGTGCGAATCACGCCCGCCGATCCGACTCCGCGGATGTACTCCATCTCGATGCGGCCGATCGGCTGCCGATACGCGATGATGGCCAGCGTCTCAAGGGCTGGTCCGGACAGGCGCGACGGCCTGGGAACGGTGTCGAACCTCTCCAGGTAGGTCACGAAGTCGGGACGGGTGAGGAGTTGGTAGCCCTCGCCCAGCTCGCGGATCTCGAACGCGCGCTCGGAATCCGAGTACATGGCGTTCAGCACGCTGACCGCCTCCTCCACCAGGTCTTCGTTCAGGGCATCATCCGCCCGCGCGATCTCCTCCGCCTTCAGCGGCGCATCGCTTGCGAAAAGCACGGCCTCGACGATTTGCGCGGCGTTCACGAATCCTCCGGTAATGTGTCTCTCGGAACAGCGTCGTCTTCGGGTTCGCCTGCACCCTCACTCCTGCGGTACACCCACAGCTCGCTGAACGGCCGGACCTGCCGCAGAAAGATGGTCCGGCGCCGCGTGAGTTCCAGTCCCGCTAAGAATGTCATGACGCTATGCATGCGATCCCGGAACGGCTGCACGAGACGGGTGAACTCGATTCGCTTCACACGTTCCAGCGTGCCGAGAATCAAGTTCATCTTATCCTCCATAGCAACCGGACGCGTGGTCACCAAATGCTCACGCATTCCCGGTGGTGGAGGGGCAATCTCGAGGGCCGCTTGGAACACTTCCCCCCAGGTCGTCTCGAGTGGGGTTTCCTCCATGGGAGGACGAGCCCGAGGCTCCACATAGCCCTTGCCGAAGCGGCGGGCTTGCTCGGCCTGGGAGGCGGCGAGGCGGTTTGAAATCTCACGGATCTGCTCGTACTCGAGAAGGCGGCGAACCAACTCCGCCCGAGGATCCTCTTCCTGGCCCTCCTGAGGCCTCGGAAGAAGCATCTGTGCTTTGACGCGGATTAGCATCGCCGCCATCTCGAGGAACTCCCCCGCATTGTCGAGTTCCTCGGCACGGATGCCTTGGACGGCTGCAAGAAACTGGTGTGTGATGGTTGCGATCGGAATGTCGAAGATGTCGATGTCCTGCTGCCGGATGAGGTGCAGCAGCAGGTCGAGCGGTCCCTGAAACCGCTCGATGTCGATGACGAGGAAGTCCTCGCCTGCGAGAACCGAACCCGCTCCGCTCAGATCCACAAGTACATCAGTGTATTCCACCAATTCATGATCACAAAGACCGGCTGGAAGACCACACTGAATAAGGACGGCGCCAGGATCATGATTCCAACCAAGACCAAGATGCCATATCCACCCAACTTCCGGTATCGGAGCCGCATCCCTTCGGGCAACATGTGGAACATTACGTGCGAGCCGTCCAACGGCGGAATCGGAAGCAAGTTGAAAAGCGCCAGAAGCAAGTTGATGAACACCCCGAAGAAGCACATGCGAAGCACTACTCCGACCACGACCGAGCCGTCCAGCACCACCTGGAGTTTCCCCAAGGCCACATAGAGCACCGTGAATCCGACGGCGAGCAGGATATTGGACGCAATGCCCGCCAGCGAGACCTTGATGTCACTCGCCCGGGGCGTGCGGAATTTCCGGGGATCGATCGGCACGGGCTTGGCCCACCCGAACACAACGCCCGTCGTGTAATAGAGGAGCAACGGCACGACCACCGACCCCACCACATCGAGGTGAGATACCGGGTTTAGCGTGATTCGGCCCAGGTTTTGGGCAGTGTCGTCCCCCTCCCTCAGGGCCACCCACGCATGCGCTACCTCGTGGACAACCACGGAAAAAAGAAGAACGGGCAACAGGATCAGAAAGTCCGAATTCATGGACTTGGAAGGTACCCGAGGGCAATCTCCCTCGCCAGCCCGCGCCATACCCGTTTGCGGCACGATAATCGCCGGAAATCCCTTGATCACTCTTCACGTTTCGGGTATACTTTTCGGCTGGTTCGCTAAGGGGCGGGCCGATCGTACAAGGGTGAAGAATGCCGAATATCAAGAGCGCAAAGAAACGCATGAGGCTCAGCCGCGTGCAGAACGGGCGAAACCGCGCTAAGCGGAATCGGCTCCGTACGGCCATCAAGAAGGTGCGGCAGGCGGACAGCGCCGAGGCAGGGCAGAGCGCCCTGCATGAAGCCATCGTGCTTCTCGATCGCGCCGCCACCAAGCGGCTGCTCCACCCGAACACGGTCGCACGTATGAAGAGCCAGCTCGCTCGAAGGGTTCGCGCGTTGGCCTGAGGTAGCGATACAAGAAACTCGAACGACCCGGTCGGCTTACCGATCGGGTCGTTTTTTTTGACAACCCACCGGTCTGGACATGAGAGTTGTCGAGCTAGTAGATATCTGCCAGGTCGCCCGCCCTGCGCACCGACGTCACGGAGACTACCGATGCGGACATTCCCCTTTTTCCTCGCTATCCTCGCACCCTTCTCGGTGGGCGCGTTCGGTTCCCCAGCGCTAGCCGCCGCTCAGGACGCCGACATCGTCGGCACTTGGGTGCTGAATCGCGACAAAAGCGACGATCCTCGCGCGGTAATGACCCGAAGCCGGAGACGCCCCCCTCGGGAGGATCCCACTGCCGGCGGCGAGAACGCGAGGAGGAGGCGGCGGGGTCAGAGGCCTCAGACCAGGAGTCGGCCTGGCGAGGGTGACCGGCTGCTTCGGCGACGGTTGATGAGCCCGATCCCCAATCTCGTGATCACGAAGTCGGACTCCACTTACGTTTTTGCGACGAAAGGCCGGCGGTTCAGTGAGCATTTCTTCGATGGCCGCAAGATCAAATCGATGCTCGGCCCGGAGCTCGAGATCGAGATCAAGGCCGAGTGGAAGAAGAACATGCTGGTAATCGAGACCAAAACCACGGGCGGCGCGAAGCTGAAGGAGAAATACGAGATCGACCAGGAAACCGGCGAGTTGAGGGTCGAATTCGACTTCAGCAATCGACGATTCGACCAGAGGGTCAGAATCAAGCGAATCTACGAGCGGGAGAGAGAGGGCTAGACCGTCAGCCGCCGTCGAACACGATCCGGCCGCGCACAATCGTAAGGCGCGGTCGGCCCCGCAGTTTCCATGTGTCGAAGGGCTGATTCCGGCTCTTCGAGCGGAACGCCTTCCGGTCGACCGTCCACTCCGCCACTGGATCGATGACGGTCACGTCGGCCACGGAGCCGGGAATCAGCGAGCCACCGGGCAACGAGAAGGCTTCGGCCGGCGCCCGACTCATTCTGTCCACCATGGTGGAGATATCGATGACACCCTTCTCCACCAAATGAGTCAGGATCAACCCGAGCGAGGTCTCCAGCCCCACGATGCCGAACGGCGCGTCATCGAACGCCTGCTCCTTCTCGTCGTAATGGTGAGGCGCGTGGTCGGTAGCGATCATATCTAGAGTACCCTCGGCGAGCCCTTCCTGGACGGCCGCCCGATCCTTCGCGCTGCGCAATGGGGGATTCATCTTCGCATCGGTCAGGTAGCCGTCCACCGCCTCGTCTGTCAGTAACAAGTGGTGAGGGGTAGCCTCGGCGGTGACGCGCACTCCCCTCGTCTTGGCCCGCCGGATGGCTTCGACTCCGAACGCCGTGGAGATGTGCTGCAAGTGGATACGTCCGCCCGTGAACTCGGCGAGCAGCAAGTCACGCACGATGTGGATGTCTTCGGAAGCGTTCGGCTTCCCACGTAGCCCCAAACGCGTGGAGACCACGCTCTCATTCATCACGCCTTCGGCAGACAGACCGAGGTCCTCGGGATGATCAGCTACCGGAATGCCGAACGCTTGGGCGTACTCGAGGGCCATCCGCATGAGGCCGGAATCCATCACCGAGTGACCGTCGTCCGTTATCGCCACCGCTCCCGCTTCCACCATCTCGCCGACTTCGGCGAGTTGCCTGCCCTCGAGACCCACCGAGATAGCGCCGACCGGGTACACGCGGGCGGCCCCAGCGCGCTCGCCCTGGGCCTTCACGAACCCGACTGTTGCCGGATCGTCGACGGGAGGATCGGTGTTGGGCATCGCGCATATCGCCGTGAATCCTCCGGCCACCGCCGCCCGTGCTCCGGTCTCGATGGTTTCCTTGTGCTCCCCCCCCGGCTCCCTGAGGTGGACGTGCACGTCGATGAGTCCTGGGGTCACGATCATCCCGGAGGCATCGATCTCGACAGCGCCCTCGGGCGCATCGATCCGGCCGGCCACCTCTATAATCCCGTTCTCGTCCAGCAACACGTCGTGCGTGCCGTCGAGTCCTTGGCCGGGATCGACTACTCTGCCGCCCTTGATGATCATCGAGGGGTTCATGACTCCCCCCCGCCCTTCGCCGCTTCAGCCGCGTCGGGGACCCCGCCGGCAAGCAAGTAGAGCACCGCCATTCGGATCGCCACGCCATTCGTCACCTGGTTGAGAATGACCGAATGCGGGCCGTCCGCCACGTCACTGTCGATCTCCACACCGCGGTTCATGGGCCCGGGGTGGAGAATCACGAGATCCTTGGGGGCCGCGTCGAGCCGGACGCTGGAGACGCCCCAAACGCGGTTGTACTCCCGCAGACTGGGCACGTACCCCGCCTTCATGCGCTCGAGTTGAAGCCGGAGTACGTTGAGGACATCCGCCCACCCAATGGCGTCCTCTATCCGCCCAAAAACGGTAACACCCAGATCCTCCACGCCTCGGGGAAGCAGCGTGCGCGGCCCGCACACGGCCACGTCCGCACCGAGCTTCAGCAAGCCGTAGATGTTGGACCGAGCAACGCGTGAGTGCAGGATATCACCCACGATGCAGACCTTGAGCCCCGCGATCCGGCCTAGCGAGTCGCGAATCGTGAGCATGTCCAACAACGCCTGTGTCGGATGCTCGTGTCCCCCGTCCCCCGCGTTGACCACGCTGGACGGTATCCGCTCCGCCAAGAAGCGCGCAGCACCCGACGACCCATGGCGCATGACGACCATGTCGATCTTCATGGCCTCGAGGTTCCGCGCCGTGTCGACGAGGGTCTCGCCTTTCACCACCGACGAACCGGACGAGGAGATATTCACGGTGTCGGCACTCAGTCGCTTCTCCGCGAATTCGAACGATACCCGGGTCCGCGTGGACGGCTCGAAGAACAGATTGACGATGGTCTTCCCGCGCAGCACGGGCACCTTCTTGATCCGGCGCTCCGAGATTTCCTTGAAAGGCTCGGCAGTATCGAGAATAGTGGAAATCTGATCGGATTCGAGCCGCTCCAGGCCCACGAGGTCCTTCCCGAGAGGAGGAGCGGTGCGGCTCATGCGCCCTCCGGTGGGACGGTCACCACGTGCACAGCGAGGTCGCCGTCCAGGTCGGGTACCAACACCTCGACGGTCTGGTTCGGCTTTACGTCGATGGACTTACCCACGATGTCGGGACAGATCGGCAGCTCGCGGCCACCTCGGTCTACGAGGACACACAGGTAGATGCGCGCCGGTCTCCCCCAATCCGTCAGTTCATTCAGCGCAGCCCGAGCCGTTCGCCCCGTGAAGATCACGTCGTCCACGATCACCACGACCTGTTCGTCGATGCCGCCGGGCGGCAACTCAGAATCACCGATCACAGGCCTCGGGCCGATGGCCATCAGATCGTCGCGGTACAAGGTGATGTCGAGGGTGCCGAGCGGCACGGAGAGGCCCTCAGCCCGCTCGATCTCGGCTCGCAGCAGGTGGGCCAGCTGAACGCCTCTCCTGTGGATGCCCATGAGCATCAACTTGGCCTCGCCGGCGTTCATCTCGATAAGTCGACGGGCCATCCGGGCGATCGCCCGCTCGACAGCCTTCGCGTCCATCACCGGGGTGCGTGTACTGGGCACTAGGAGCCTGATGGCCTCCACAGAGAGCGTTTCTACCCGTGTGGGAGTCGGGGAACGGGCCCACTCCACGGGCAAGGCGCCGGAAAGTAGAGAAGATCGAGGATCTTTACAAGGGATGGGGAGACGCCCATCATGAAGCCCGATTTCACGCGGATTTCCGCCATATTGGAAGGCAGTCCATGCAACGCAGTCTTCATCGGACCCTCGCCTGGTCGATGGCCACACTCGTGCTCGTCGCGCCAAGCTTGAGCGCCCAGAAACTGGTCCAGGCACCCAAGGTCATTCTGGGCGGGGTTCCGTTTTCCCTAACCCTGGAGGGAGCGGAAGACACCGCGGCGGACTACGAGATCCGGGACGCCGATGGCGTTGTATTGGCGAGCGGCAGCCTGGGGGCACAGGCGACGGTCACGGTGGAAGACATCGTGGTCGCCGGCCGGTCGGGACTACCGCTGACACTACGCCTGGGCTCCACCACCGAGACACTCGACCGGCCTTTCGCGTACGGCTGGTATTCGCTGATGCCTCCACTCATCGCCATCCTGATGGCGCTCATCTTCAGAGAGGTGGTGACTGCACTGCTCGCGGGTATCTGGCTGGGCGCCCTGGCCGTGGCCGGATACAACCCACTACAGGCACTCTGGCGGGTCGTGGACACCTACGCGGTTCCGGCTCTAGCGGATTCCAACGGCCATACACAGATCGTGGTCTTCTCCCTGCTTCTTGGTGGGATGGTGGGTATCATCGCCCGGAACGGCGGCACCCAAGGCATTGTGGACGCGGTGGCACCCTTCGCGAGCACAAGCCGGCGCGGAAAGATCGCGACCTGGCTGGCCGGACTCGCGATCTTCTTCGACGACTACGCCAACACGCTCATCGTCGGCAACACCATGCGGCCGATCACCGACCGCCTGAAGATCAGCCGGGAGAAGCTTGCGTACATCGTAGACTCGACCGCGGCGCCCGTCGCGGCACTGGTCCCCATTTCCACCTGGGTAGGCTACGAGATCTCGCTCATCGGCGACGGGCTCGACATCGCCGCGGCTCAGCAGTCGGCCAATCCCGCTCTGGCCGAAGCGTTGTCGACGGCGAACCCGTTCGGCGTGTTCATCAACACCATCCCTTATTTGTTCTATCCGCTCCTGGCGGTGGCGTTCGTGTTCCTCACGTCGGTCATGGACCGCGACCTGGGGCCCATGGCCGCAGCGGAAAAGAGGGCGGCGAGCGGAGGAGGCTTGCACCGGCCGGGCGCGACGCTCGCCACGGACACTTCGAGCGCGATCATGCAGGCGAAGGACGGCGTGTCACCCCGCTGGTACAATGCGGCGCTGCCGGTGCTGACCGTGATCCTAGTGGTTCTCGGGGGCCTTTACACCGACGGACGCGCCTCCGCGGGCCCCGGCGCATCGCTCATGGAGATTTTCGGTGCCGCCGACCCCTTCGCAACGCTTCTGTGGGGGTCGTTCGCGGGCTGTGTGGTAGGAATCGCGCTTTCGGTCGGACAGAGGATCCTCAGTCTTCAGGAGGCACTCGACGCCTGGGCAGGGGGCATGAAGGCCATGGTCACCGCCATGGTGATTCTCGTCATGGCCTGGTCACTCGGCCAGGTGACAGAGGACGTCGGAACCGCACAGTTCCTCGCACAAGCGGTGAGCGATGCATTGCCGCTCGGTTTGGTCCCTGCCCTCGTCTTCGTCATTTCAGCTGCGATCGCTTTCGCGACGGGCACTTCATGGGCCACGATGGCCATCTTGATTCCGCTCGTCATCCCCCTCGCGGTCACGCTCGGCGGAGCCGAACACTTTGCTGTGGGCGGAGGCTATTCCATCCTCTTGGGTTCGATCAGCTCGGTCTTGGCCGGTGCGATCTTCGGCGACCACTGCTCTCCCATATCCGATACGACCGTGCTTAGCTCGACGGCCGCCGCGTGCGATCACGTGGACCACGTCAGGACGCAGCTGCCCTACGCGCTGCTGGTCGCGGTAGTCGCCATGACCATCGGGGACTTGGGCACGGCGTTCGGAATACCGCACTGGTTTGCCCTGCTGGGCGGTGTGGGAGTCCTCTTCGCGATCCTTCGGGTGTGGGGCACACCGACGGGCGATCAACCCTCAGAGGCATCGGCGACCTGAGGGATCGGACTACTCGGCCCTCCGCTCCCGGAAGAAGTCACGGAGCAGCGCGCCCGCCGCATCTGCCTGCACCCCTCCGGTCACCTCTGCCCGGTGGTTGAGGGCGGGGTCTTGTAGCAAGTTTCCCAGCGAGCCCGCCATTCCCGATTTGGGGTCCGAAGCCCCATAGACGACCTTAGGGATTCGGGCCAGGACGATGGCGCCGCAGCACATCGCACACGGCTCCAGCGTGACGTAGAGTGCGCTCTCTGTCAGCCGCCAATCACCCAGCCTGGCTCCGGCACTCCGCATGACCACGACTTCCGCATGCGCGCTGGGATCTGAGTCCGTCACGGTCCGGTTGTGCCCTTCGGCAAGCACGTCGCCTCCCCGCACGAGCAGCGCGCCCACGGGCACCTCGCCAAGGCGGGCGGCGTCGGAAGCGAGTTCGAGCGCGCGGGACATCCAATAGGAGTCGTCGGACGTGAGCGGAGAAAGCTCGATCGAGATGGACGGAGGGACCTTGCTCACGGACGGATCGGGCCCGGCCGCACGTAGATCAGTGGGCGGTGGTGCTCACCAGCGTGGGCACGCCGTCCAGTCGTCGGTAGAGCGCCGAGACCCGTCCGATCAGCTTCAGCTTTGCAGGATCTTCGACCAGCGTCGGGCCTTCCGAGCCATCCAGGCGCGAGAGATAGACGCCCTGTCCGTTACGCGACAGGCGGAAGTAGGATGCCCGCCCGCCAACACGAGCCACAACCAGAGCGTCCTCTTCGACGTCGTCGATCGCAGTGGGCTCGACCAACAGGTAGTCGCCTTCGGCAACTTCGATCGCGCCCAACTCGTTGCCCTCGGCCTGCACGAAGAAGCATCCCTTGGCTCCGGCGAGACGCCGATCCATCGCCAGGTAGGCCTCGGCGCGATCAACGCGCAGGCCTGAACGGCCCTCCGGAAGTGCGTTATAGCACGGAACCGACACGGTCTGGGCATTCAGGTCCACACCGAGAATCTTGACGCCTCGAGAGCGAGACGGATCACGCTCCAGGTACCCTTTGTCCGCGAGAGCTTGGAGATGCTCGGAAACCGTTTTCGTACTCTTGATGGCAAAGCGTTCGCCAATCTCTCGAATCGACGGCTGATACGTGTTGGTGCGCAAATAGAGCACCATGAAATCCAGTATCCTACGTTCGATCTCAGTGAGATTGATCGCCATCCGGGCTCCGAGCCCCCTCCGGAAGGGAGAATTCAGGTGTTTACTGTTTGGAAAGCTATCCTAATGTGTGGCGATCATCGGTGTCAAGAAAGGGTTTTCGTCATGCGCGAAAGTCTTGCCACGGCTGAACCCAACCTTTGGACCACCCGGTCCTTGCCCATCAGTCGGAGTACATGGAAGATGCCCGGGCTCGCCGTTCGGCCCGTAATCGCTACACGAACGGGGTGAATCACCTTCCCCGCTCCCATGCCCATTTCCTCCGCGTAACCCCGAAAAACGGCCTCGAGGGCGGCTTCGTTCCAAGGGCACGCCTCCAGGCGGTTCGCCAATTCCTGGAGACGGATCCCAACGCCCTCGGGGTCGTTGAGCCAGTGCTTCTCCACTGCGTCCGGGGCGATTTCAAGGTTTTCCGTCACGAACGGCATCGCCTGATCCACCAAATCGTTCATGGTACGGCACCGGCTCTTGAGCAGGTCGATTAGGTCGAAGTACCAGTCCTGACGTGCCTCGAGGTCCGCCGCATGGGCCAACCCGGCCTCCACCAGCCGCTCGGTAAGCCCAGGAGCCAACGCCGCGGCTTCCATGTCATTGAAGTGCTGTCCGCTCAACCACGCAAGTTTCTCCAAGTCGAAGATCGAGCTCTTCTTGAGCACGCGTTCCATCGAGAACGCCTCGACGAGTTCGTCGACCGTCATTTGCTCCCGATCATCGCCGGGGCTCCATCCAAGTAGCGCCAAGAAGTTCACCATGGCGGCAGAAAGCAGTCCCTGGCGCTCGTATTCTCCCACCGACGTGGCCCCGTGGCGCTTCGAGAGCCGCTTCCCGTCCGCTCCGAGGATCATCGGTACGTGACCGAACAGCGGCACGGGCTGGCCGAGGGCCTCGTACAGCAGGATCTGCTTGGGCGTGTTCGAGAGGTGGTCATCGCCCCTGATGACATGCGTGATGCGCTCGTCGGCATCGTCCGAGACCACGGCGAGGTTGTAGGTGGGGCTCCCGTCACTTCTGAGGATCACCAGATCGTCGATGTCGGCATTCTCGAAGCGCATTTCCCCATGAACCATATCGCTCCAGGTGGTTTCACCGTCCGGCACCCGGAAGCGGATGGCGTACGGCTCGCCCGCCGCCGCTCGCCTCTCAGCCTCACCCGGCGCCATGGCGTCGGCGATCTTCCGCGCCAATCTGCGGTCCACCAGTCCACCCTCCGGCCTTCTCTTGGCCTGCTCCGCAGTCAGCTCTTCCGGTGTCATAAAGTCACGAAAGGCCTTGTCGGCAGCCAACAAATCCCGAGCTTCCCCTCGATGCCGGTCCACTCCGTCATTCTGAAAAAACGGCCCCTCATCCCAATCGAGGCCCAACCACTTCAAGGCGTGGAGGATCGTCGCGGTATGCTCCGGCTTCGAGCGCTCGCGATCCGTGTCCTCTATGCGCAACACGAACACCCCACCGTGCTTGCGCGCGAAGAGCCAGTTGAAGAGTGCGGTACGCGCGCCTCCGACGTGGAGATACCCGGTCGGTGACGGAGGAAACCTGACACGTATAGACATGGCCTACAACACCTTACAAAGTCTTGATTCAGGTAGATTCTATGTAGAGAAGGCCGCCGTATCCGAACCCACGACTCAGGCGTGTCACACCTCGACCGGTACCGGCTCGTAGCC
>BTRA01000005.1:0-56480 GCA_036986155.1 Gemmatimonadota bacterium
CGCACCCCTGTCACCCAACAGCCTCGAGCGGCTGGCGAAACGCGCCATCATGGGACTCGCACGCACGGGCTCGTTCGCGGGCAATGGCTCCGGTGACTATGTGATCGCCTTCTCGACTGCGAGAAGCGTCCGGCGGAGGCAGGGCGAGGATATGCACGCGGTGGAGGATCTCCCCAACTCGCGAATGTCGGCGCTGTTCGAGGCAGTGGTGGAGAGCACGGAGGAGGCTATCTACAACTCGATCCTCAAAGCCACGTCGGTCACGGGGATGGGCAACACGGCCGATGCGCTCCCGATCGCGGAGACGACCGAAGTGCTCCGCCGGTACAACGTCATTCCATAGACCGGTTCAACCTGGTGCGGATACTGGAGGCCTCCGGCTCTTGGAGGTCTCAAACCCATAAGCGCCTCAACTCCCTAGCGGAATCAATCTCGCGTCCAGGATTTCGGGCACAGCCCTGAGAGCGGCCATGAGTGCCGGGCTCACATCGCCATCCACACATACTGCGGCCAAGGCGACACCTCGTGTGCAGCCGCGCGCCTGAACGTATTCGGCGATGTTGACCTCGTGATCACCTAGGAGCGTTCCCACTTTCCCGATCACGCCCGGCACGTCGTTGTTGCGTAACACCAGCAGGTTGTCGAGTGGCTGGACGGTGAGTTCGAAGTCGTCGATGCAGACGATGCGTGGGTGCAGCGTTTCACCCAGAAGAGCCCCGGCGATTCGCACTTCCCCTCCCTCCGCCTCCACCACGATTTCGATGAACTCCGAATAGTCTTGTCGGTCGGGCACCAGCGAACTCGCCACATGAATACCCCGCGCCTCGGTGACGTGGTGGGCATTGACGTAATTCACCTGATGTTCGCCGACCACATGTACGAGCACACCCGCCAGGGCCGCCGCGCACAGTGGACGCAGCGCCTCGTCTCCCGCACCGGCCATGCGTACCTCGATGCGGCGTATGCCGCCATCGCTCAACCCTCCGGCTACACGGCCGACCTTGCGGCCGAGGTCCAGGAGCGGCCGCAAGCGACGCATCGCCGTCCCGCCGATGGCCGGAGCGTTCACCGCCTGGGAGAGATCCCCCTCGAGCAACGCGGCCCTGATGCCCTGGGCGATCTCGGAGGCTACCAACTCCTGGGCCTCCGCAGTCGCGGCACCGAGATGGGGAGTCAGCACGATGCCTGGGGCCGACCGAAGGCGGCTGCCCTCGGGCAGCGGCTCCTCGGCATACACGTCCAGTGCCGCACCAGCCAACTGACCGGCCTCGAGCGCCTCGGCAAGAGCATCCTCATCCACGATCCCTCCGCGCGCAACGTTCACCAAGAGCGCCGTCGGCTTCATGGAGGCCAGCTCCTCTCGACCGATGAGCCCTTCCGTCGCCGAGGTCAGCGGCAGGTGCAAGGTGATCACGTCGGCACGGCTGAGCAGTTCGCCGAACTCGACACGCACCACACCCAGCTTCGCCGAGCGCTCCGGCGTCAAATATGGATCGTAGGCGATGACCCTCATGCCGAACGCGCGCGCGCGCTTGACCACCTCCCCACCGATCCGACCCGCCCCGATCAGGCCGAGCACCTTACCCCGGAGCTCCGTCCCTGCGAAGCGCGAGCGATCCCATTCACCCTCACGGATGGATCGGTCCGCCGCGGGCACCCGCCTGGCCACAGCCAAGATCAGGGCCATCGTGTGTTCGGCGGCCGAAATGGTATTCCCGGCCGGAGCGTTGATGACCGGAACCCCGCGAGCCGTGGCGGCCGCAAGGTCTATGTTGTCGACCCCCACGCCGGCGCGGCCGATCACTTGGAGTTTCGGCGCCGCGTCGAGCAACTCCTCGTCGACGGTGGTGGAGCTCCGCACGATCAGCGCGTCGGCCCTCGCCAACTCGGCGTGTAGGCGTTGCTTGTCCCAGTCCTTGCCTACCTGAACTTCGAAGCGCTCGTCGGACGTGAGAGCTTCGAGCCCGGACGCGGAGATCTTGTCCGCGGCTACGACGACGAACCTGTTCTTCAGCACGTCCTTGTCACCGTCCACTGGAGAGTCCCCCGAAGACCGCCCCGAGGACGTCCAACAAAGTGTCGAGCTCTTGCATCGTGTGATCTCCCATGTGTCCGATGCGGATAGTGGTGTCCTTGAGCCTCCCATACCCTGCCCCGATCACGAAGCCGCGCTCCTTCATCGCATCCACGATCCCGGTACCACCGACACCTTCGGGAAGGGAGACACAGGTCACGGTAGGCGACCGGAAGCCCTCCGGCGCCAGCACCTCCAGCGCTACACCACAGTCTTCCCTCATGTGCACGACCCATTCCCAGCAGCGCCTGGCCATCCCCAGGTGCCTCTCCCAGCGCGCTTGAATTCCCTCTTCGAGCATCGCTCTCAACTGCGCCTGAAGGCTGTACAGCAGTGTCAGAGCGGGCGTAGTCGGGGTCTGAAAACGCTCCATCTGCCTCTGGTACTCGAGCAGATCGAAATATGCGCCCTTGGCCCCAAGCGTCTCCGACCGCTCCAACAGGCGCTCCGAGGCCACCCCGAACGCGAGACCGGGTGGAAGCGCAAATGCCTTTTGGGACCCAGTCAAGAGCCAGTCCAACCCCCACTCATCAGTTCTCAACTCGGTCCCGGCGGCGCCGGACACCGAGTCCACCAGGACAAGCGTGTCGTCATGTTCGCGTACGACCCGGGCGATGTCGGCCACGGGGTTGAGCACCCCGGTGGAGGTCTCGGAGTGGCACACGGTGACGGCCTCGTAACGCCCCTTTCCCAGCCGCTCGCGAACCATCTGGGGATCATGTCCCTCTCCCCACTCCACGGACAGCGTGTCCACATTCAGCCCACACGCTCTGGCGATAGTGGCAAAGCGCTCGGAGAATGCGCCGTTCGTGAGGGAGAGAACCCTTTGTGATGCCGCGTTTCGGACGCCGGCCTCCATGAACCCCGTCCCCGAGGATGTACCGATGAACACGGGGCGCTCCGTCAACAACGCCACCTGAAGGCCCTCTTGTAGCTCTCGCACGAGCTCCTTGATGTCCTTGCCACGGTGGCCCATCATCGGTCGTGCCTGCGCCTCGAGTACGGCCCTGCTCACCTCCGTCGGACCAGGGAGGAAGAACCGGCCCGGCTTGTCAGATGAATCGGGCAGGGATGCTTCAGCCACGGCAGACATGTTCACTCGGGTTCGGAGTTGGGGCGGGCGGGGCTCAACGGTGGGAAAGATAGCCCGTGGCGTAGCGTGGTAGTAGGGTGAGCCCGGTAGAAGACACCGGCGACGTTCCCCTGTGCGAGCTCCTCGAACAGGGTCGCTGAGCCGGTAACGGTCAGACCGCGGCGGTCATGAGATCCATGAGCTCCCGCAGCATCGTGCCACCCTTGTCTCGGGCGTACCATCGCCGAATCTCCTTGTAGCGATCATCCGATTCGAGGGCCAGCCCTTCTTCCATGACCCAGTTCTGGATCGGGCCGGGTCGGGGGCCCCACCACGCCCGTTCCACGAAGTCATCATCCAGCAGAATGACGATGGGAATCGAACGGCTACGCTCATTCGTCAGGTACTGGTCCATCAGGTCGAGGTTCTCGTCCCTGGCAAGCACACGAAGCTCGAGTGTCTCGACCGCATCCGCCATCCCCGAAAGCACCGGAAGCAGGTTCACCGCATCCCCGCACCAGTCTTCACTGAGCGCGAGCAGATGCCACTTCGACGGTAACGATCGGGCCTCTGCGATCAGCTCTTTGGGGATGCGCACTCGATCCGTGATGCCATGCCAGAGTTCACGATTCTTATCAACCCCCTCCAGGTACTCCCGAAACGAGGGAGCCGCGAGGAATCTATGTCTGATGTCGTTCATCATCGTCCTTACGATATGTATGTCGGGCGAGTCGTGTCGTGTGATCGCTGAAATCCGGCAGGTGCCACCCGCGGTTCCACTCCGGGCGGTGTAGAGGGGGGCGGGAAGCGCGGCAGACCGCATGAACCGTAGGGATCCCGCCCGTACCGGACCAGCGAGCCAACAACAATCACTGGACTCTTACCTCGCTAAAGGTAAATCTTTGGTGATGGGAAACTAACGTTTCCCCAGTAATCTCAGAGAACGTGATGGCCAGGATGACGCTATGGAGATCCGGGCGCCCCACCCGTCTCGGGCGCTGTGGTGCGCGCAAACGTCGCGCCGACTTGCGGCGATTCGCGCGCATGAGCGGCTTCACATTGCTGGAACTTACTATCGTCACGGTCATCATCGGTGTCCTTGCGTCCATGGCCGCCCCCAACGTTCAGCGCGTGCGGGAGCGCGCATTGGTGGCCCGAGCCATCGGCGACATGAAGGCCATCGAGGTGGAGGTCAACCAATACGCCGTCAACTACATGCTGCCGCCGGACGATCTCGCCGCGATCGAAAGGGACGGATTGCTGGACCCCTGGGGGAACCCGTACGCCTATGCCCGGATAGCTGGCGTGACCGGCGGAAAAGGCGCATTCCGTAAAGACAAGTTCCTGGTCCCGCTCAACAGCGACTTCGATCTCTACAGCATGGGCCCCGACGGCAAGAGCAAGGCGCCACTCGCCGCGAAGGACAGCAAGGACGACATCATCCGGGCGAATGACGGTGGCTACATGGGCATCGCCGAGTTGTTTTGATCTTCGGGCCAGGCGTACTGAGGTGACCGCATGAGATTCGAGCTGCACCACTTCAAGACGAAGGTGGCACAAAGGATCGTCCTGCTGTTCTTCCTCTGTGCGTTGCTGCCCGCCTCGACGCTGGCCGTAATCGCGTATGGACAGGTACGTGCAGAGCTGCAGGAACAACGCTCAGACCGGCTCAAGACTGGGCTCTCCGCTGCTGTCCAAGGCCTAGCCGAACGGCTACAGGCAGTCCGAGCTGAACAGGACATGCTGGCCCAAAGGCTGCTTGATGGCCCAACCGGAATCGCCGCCGAAGACCTGCGCCGCGTTACGGACGTAAGCTTGGTGACCGGATCGGAAACACGCCGGATCACTGGGACGCTCTCTAGTGTGCCCTCGATCTCCGATGAACTCCTCGCAGCCCTTCAGCCCGGCGAGGCGGTCCTCATGATTCCGCCGACGAGCCGGCAAGACCGCGTCGACATCCTGATGGCCGTGCCGCTCGACCCCAGTGATGTGTCACTCGGTACGATGTGGGTGCGTGCGGCTCCCGACAGCCTGTTCTCCACGGCCCAGGTCTTCGCCACCGGTCTCGGCTCCCTCGAACTCGAGGAACAGAGCGCGATCGGATTCTGCATCTTGGATCCGGCCCTCGCTCCCCTCATGTGTGCGGGAGCCCTAGAGCCGTGGCTCAACGGCGACCTGCCTGTGGCGGACCAGATAGCCGCTGATTCGACGACAGGTCCGCTGCGGTGGACCCAGGCCGGCACGGCCTTCTCCGGCCGTTACCGGCGTGCGTTCCTGCGGCAGCAGTTCCGATCCGACTGGTGGACACTCGTAGTGGCCGAGAGCGACCCATTCGCCTTGGCGCCTTTGGCGGAGTTCCGCGGGAAGTTCTTCAAGGGTATCGGGCTCACGCTCCTCTTCGTCTTGTTGCTCGCCGCCAGCGAGGTGGGCCGCAGCCTGGAACCGTTGGCACAGCTCAAGAAAGCCACGATGAGCATTGCGGCCAAGGACTTCGATGCGCGCGTGAGGATCGACAGCGGGGACGAGTTCGAGGACCTCGCCAGTTCATTCAACGACATGGCGGAGCGAGTGGGAGGGCTCGTCGATGAGCTCGAGACACTCAGTTGGAGCACCATCACGACGTTGGCGCGAACTATCGATGCCAAGTCTCCGTGGACGGCGGGCCATTCGGAGCGTGTCGCGCGCATGTCCCTCTCCATAGCCCAGGTGCTCGGGCTCGATCAACTAGACTTGGACACAATCCACAGGGGCGGCCTCTTGCACGACATCGGCAAGATCGGGGTGCCGGTCCACATTTTGGACAAGCCGACGCCGCTCGACGACGACGAGACCAAGATCATGCAGAACCACGTGATTCTCGGCGCCCGAATTCTCGAGCCGCTCACCGCGCTGTCCGCAGTCATGCCCATCGTACTCCAGCACCACGAGCGAGTCGATGGCAGCGGGTACCCCAAGGGGCTCACCGGCGAGCAGATCCACCCACTGGCCCGCATCGTAGCGGTCGCGGACGCGTTCGACGCGATTCAGTCCGACCGTCCGTATCGAGCCGGACGAAACAGCGACCAGACCGTCCAGATCATCGTGCAGGACTCAGGCTCGGATTTCGATCCGGAGATCGTCGAAGCCTTTCTCGAGGTCATGGCGCTTGGAAACAAGCCACCAACGGGGTGGGAACTGCAGCAACTGAGAGTCGACGTGCGGTCGGTCGAATCGGGAGGATGAAAATGACACGCTGGAATATCGGAGCACGCATTCTGCTACCCCCGCTCCTGCTCCTGACCGCGGGATGCGAGCCCCCCGCCCTCGAGGAGGTCCCCACCGAGCTGCTCGGCCGCTGGACCACCACGGATGCTCGCTACGCCGACAGAGCCTTCGAGATCACGCCCGAGACGTTCTATTTGGGCCAGGGAGACGACCGCTTTGTCTCCTACACGATCCTTAGGATCCGGATCATCCCGCGTAGGGACAAAAGCCCCGTACACTCCGTCGAGTACAGGGACGAGTCCGGCGACGAGACTGCCTTCCAGTTCCTCGTTTCGGACGAACAGGGCGGTACGATTCGCTTCCCGAACCAGCGGGAGCTCGTGTGGCGGCGGAACCCGGATGCCGAGGTTCCGTGGGAGGTGGTCTTGCAGCCTCGCTGACCGGCGTCAGCCCTTTCTTGCAGCCTTCTTTCGAGCGTGGGGCTCGAGAAGGCGCTTCCTCAGCCGGAAGCCACTCGGCGTTACTTCGATCAGTTCATCGTCCTCGATGAATTCGAGCGCCAACTCCAGAGTTAGAGCACGAGGGGTTTCCAACTTGATATGCTCATCGGACGATGCGGCTCTGATGTTGGTGAGCTTCTTGCCCTTGCAGACGTTGACGTCCAAGTCGCCAGGGCGCACGTGCTCGCCAACGATCATCCCTTCGTAGACTTCGACTCCGGGCGAGACGAACATGGTGGCACGCTCCTGGAGGTTGAAGAGTGCGAATCCGACTGCCACTCCCTCGCGATCCGCCACCATGACGCCCTTCCTGCGCCCTGTGAGCACACCTGCCCACGGTCCATATTCCAGAAATTGGTGGTGAAGCATACCCTCGCCGCGCGTATCTGTGAGAAACTCCGACCGATAGCCGAACAGCCCCCGGGCCGGGATTCTGAAACGGATCCGCACGGGCCCATGCCCACTCGGAACCATGTCCAGCATTTCTCCGCGGCGTGGCCCCATCTTCTCCATCACGACGCCGACAAACCCCTCCGGCACCTCGATCACCACCTCCTCGTACGGCTCCACCGTCTGGCCGGAGTCATCCGTCTGGAGAATGACCTGAGGCCGCGAGACCTGAAACTCGTACCCCTCCCTCCTCATGGTCTCCATGAGGATTGTGAGGTGGAGCTCGCCGCGTCCCGAGACTGTGAAGCGGTCCGGCACGTCGGTATCCTGCACACGCATCGCGACGTTGCTCTGCAGCTCGCGGGTGAGTCGGTCACGGATCTGCCGGGTGGTCACGAACTGCCCCGAGCGACCCGAAAACGGCGAATCGTTCACGCTGAAATCCACCGAAAGGGTCGGTTCCTCAACCGCGATCCCTCGCAGTCGCTCCGGGCGGTCCGGGTCGACTGCCGTCTTGCCTATTTCAACCCCTGGAAGTCCGGCGACAGCGACGATGTCTCCCGCGGACGCCTCCTCCACATCGATCCGTTGAAGACCTTGGAAAGAGTAGAGGCTCACCACCTTGGCGAGTTCGACCTCGTTGGCAGGCACGGTTCCCGGCTCGCCCAAGGGTAGAAGAGCGACCTGCTGACCGACGCGAACCCGGCCACGCTCGATCCTGCCGATGGCGATCCGTCCCACGTAGTTGGAATAATCCAGGGTCGAGACGAGCATCTGGAACGGACCATCCGGGTCCACCGGGGGAGCGGGTATGTAGTCGATGACTGTGTCGAACAAGGGGTCGAGGCCGGCGCGCTCATCCTCCAGCGTCTTGGCAGCCCAGCCGTCACGAGCTGACGCGTACAGAAACGGAGCGTCGAGCTGTGCATCCGTGGCGTCGAGCTCCATGAAGAGCTCCAGCACTTCATCGTGGACTTCCTCTGAGCGCGCGTCGGGCCGGTCCACCTTGTTGATCACCACAATGGGCAGCAGTCCCAGGTCCAAGGCCTTGCGGGTGACAAAGCGCGTTTGCGGCATCGGGCCCTCAGCCGCATCCACTAGGAGCAGGACCCCGTCTACCATACGCAATATGCGCTCGACCTCGCCGCCGAAATCCGCGTGGCCGGGCGTATCGACGACGTTGATCTTCACGTCGTTCCAATGGAGGGCCGTGTTCTTGGACAGAATCGTAATACCCCGCTCCCGCTCGAGGGGGTTGGAGTCCATCACACGATCCTGCACGACCTGGCCTTCGCGGAAAATCCCCGCCTGGCGGAGCAGTTGATCCACCAGCGTGGTCTTGCCGTGATCGACGTGCGCGATGATCGCAATGTTTCGGATCTGCATACTGCCTCGAAGTTGACGAGCGGCGCCCAAACAACCAGACGCACGAAGCCTGAAAAAGTAACGGAAACCGGGAGATGGAAGGACCCGGCTTCGTGAGCGTAAGCAAAACGCGGTACGGCCCTTGCACTACCTTGGAACAGAGGAACTATCCAGCGGAGGCCCCGTCCGCCATGAATGGCTCGCGAGTACAACAGATCCGCCCCACAGCACTCCGGAAAATGGCGGCCTGCTTCTACCGATCGGTCGCGTTTTTCCTCGCCCTTCAAGCAGGTACTTCGGCCATATCGGGTCAGGCGCCGGGCGGATTAGCGGCGCGAATAGTCTCCCACGAATACCCAGTCCGTCGGGCGGCCTTGAACGAGCTGCGTAGAATGACCCCTCGACGCCGAAGGACGCTCACCGGACCACTGGTGAGGCTGCTTGCGGATTCTACTGTCCGGCGGGAGGGCGCCCGGGAAGCCCTTTCGGTCATCGGCCCCGGCGCCATCGGTGCACTTCTGGATGCCCTGGAAGATCCAAGGCCGTCCGTACGCATGTATGCGGCCGACGCCCTCGGCGGTGTTTGGCCCGCGACGCCGGCGGTGGTGCGCGGGCTGATCCGTAGGGTCCGTGACCCGGACCGCGCGGTTCACGAACGTGCAGTCGAGGCATTGGGGCGCATCGGGCCGGCGGCCGCACCGTCGGTGCCGATCCTGCTCGACGCGCTGGAGCGCCGAGGTGACTTGCCGGTGACCACACTGATACAGGCGCTGGGAAACATCGGGCCGGCAGCCATCGCCGCCGTGCCAACACTGATCGAGGTGCTGGAGGAGAATCCGTACTCGATCGCCGTGGTCGCCGAGGCGTTGGGCGATCTTGGCGACGGAGCACGACTGGCTATCCCGCAGCTTCTGTCCGCCCTGGCCAGAGCGGTGGCCGATCCACGCGGTCAAGGCACGGCATCGTACGAACGCGACGTAATCGTCGAATCGCTGGCCCGCATCGGCGAGCCGGCCGTGGGGCCGCTCAGAGCGGCCCTCACCGACCTCGATCCGGCCGTTCGTGAGGCCTCGTCCGAGGCTCTGGGCCGGATCGGCGCAAGAGCACTCGATGCTCAAGCGGACCTCGAAGACCGGCTCGACGATCCCGTGCCGGTGGTGCGTGCCGCGGCTGCCGAGGCGCTCGGGTCGATGGGGTTCCAAGCTCTCGGGAGTGCCCCAGCCCTGGAGGCACGGTTGGCGGATACGAACGCGTTCGTGCGCGGACGCGCTGCCGCGGCCCTGATCGCGTTCGGCGACCCGAATTCCCTCGAGGCCGTTGAGCGGTACCGGGCCCTTGAGACCTCCATCGCCGAACGCGACGACCCCGGGGCAGAGCTTTGGGCCATCGACCGAATGAGGGCTGCGAAACCGGCTACGTCGCGGTACCGCCACCCGTTGGAGTTGGCACAGGAGATCATTCTCCGCACTGAAGAGGGCGTGCAACTGAGAGTCACCGTGCACTCTGGGCCGGAGCGTCCCGACGTGCTGTCCGTGTGGCGATCAGAAGGCGACAGCCTGCGCCACATACTGTCCTGGGATGCCGAAGGAGCTGCGGGATTCGATCCTCCGCACTCGTTCACGTACCAGGGAGCTCTCCTGCTCCACCTCCAGCTTCGCTATCCCGGTACCGGACAGTTCCGCGAGGACGTGGTCTACCATGTGTCCCCAGCCGGGGCCCTTTACAGAGTCCCACTGTCCAGACCTGGTGAACGTTACCTCGCCGCCTTGTCCCCGGGGGAAGGGGTTTGGAAGAATCCCAGCTTCGCCTTCGGGGAGGATGCCATGGGGTTTTCGTTCGGCATTTGGCGGGAAGGCGACACTAACTGCTGTCCGAGTGGCGGCCAGGTGCGTGGTGTCTTCGAGCTACAGGGGGCGGCCGTGTTGGATCCGATAACGGGGGAGTACAGGTCGACCTATGAGATCACGCCGGTGAGCTTCACCCGCCTTCCGCCCAACTCTTGGTGAGTGACGCTGCTCTCGACCTCACCAAGAAAATCCTGGACTCATGTCGTAACCGGCTTTTAGTTTTGATCGAGAGGCCAAACGCCCCCTTTATCCGTCTATTTGCCCTTGCTAGCACTCATCGCATTGGTCGGAGTCCTATCGCTCCTCGTAGTGGTTCTGACCTCCGTCGCGTATCTAGCCCTTCCCTCCGGGCGAATGTGCCCGCGTTGCGGCGTACCCACATCCGCGGTCCTCTTGGAGTATTGGTGGCAGCGGCCCGCCTCGCGCTGGCTGCACTGGCGGTGGTGCTCCCGGTGTAGCTGGGAGGGCGTGGGCCGTAGGGGCCCCGACGTGGGGCCGCAAGATTGGCCGGTGGACCACGAGTCGGGATTCCGCTGGAGGCGCGATGGGTGCGAACAGGTGCCGGTCTTCCACTGGCGGGACACCGCGGAGAATCCACCAGATCATCCTGCGGGATTCCGTTGGTCCACCGCGGACGATGGCGACGATGCACCCGAGGCCGACGGCGTTGTCGAGCCCGCGTCGGACGGCACCCCGGGCCACCCGTCGGGCTTTCGCTGGGGGGAGGTGGGTGACAACGCGCCCAGGTTCTTGTGGGGGCTCGGCGCGCCCAGGGATCCCGACGAGATCCCGTCGAGTTCCGTTTGCCGAGGGTCTGCGCCCTGGTACTTGAGTTGGTTGCCGCCGAGGAGGTCCTCGGGTTTCCGCTGGAAGCCGAAGGCCCGCTAGGGACGACGAAGAACGTCCGGCGCTCCGACCCGTGAAATCGCCGCGGTCCATGGCGGTCTCTCCGTTCACGAACACTTCGATCATGCCTTCCGAGAGTCGTCACGGTGGCCGGGCTGGATGATCAGGGGGCCGCAGTGAGGGATGCCAACGCACTGGAGCATGTGCTCCAGCGTATCGACGGCAAGGGGTACAAAGCCTACCACGAGATCAAGGGTGAATGGACGCTCGGCGACATCACCTTTGTGGTCGATCATGTGCAGGGCGATCCCTTTGCGGCGCCGAGCCGCGTAACGGTTTTTGTTCCACCCGAAATTGCGGCGCTCCCGCCCGAGTCTCTGGCCTCCGAGCCTCGGCTCGTCGGGGTGGCAGCATACCTCGCGCGCAGATTCGGGAAGGCCGCCCGATCGGTCGCCCGTAGCCGGGGCAGCGGAAAGAGCGGAACGATCGAGATCGAAACACCCGGACAGGAAGTGCTGAGGCAAAGCGCGGTCACCGTGCGCCCCGATGGCGCGATCGAGGCACGGTTCGCCGTCGGCCTTCCGGCCGCTGGCCGCCGGGTTCTCGGCTCGGAGGCCGCGGCTCTGCTGACGGGCGACGTGCCCACCGTGGTGCGCGCCAGCCTGAGGGACCACGTACTCGATGAGGTGATAAGCCACGCCCTGGTGAACGAGGACGCCGAAGCGCTTCGCCATTCCTTGGCGGACCTGGACCTGGTGGCCTTCGTAGCGGACGGCGCCTCGCTGCCCCGAAGGAGCGGCATCGACCCACGGCCACTGGTGGGAGAACGAGTCGTGGAATTCGAGTCCCCCGAGTCGATGCGGGTGACCGTTGAGCTGCCCAACGCGGGGCCGGTGCAGGGCATGGGAGTGCCGCCGGGCGTGACGCTCATCGTCGGCGGTGGATATCACGGCAAGAGCACCCTGCTAAAGGCCCTGGAGCAGGGCGTCTACAATCACCGGCCGGGAGATGGGCGGGAGCGCGTCGCCACGGTCGACAGCGCGGTCAAGGTACGAGCGGAGGACGGTCGGTCTGTGACGGGAGTCGACATCTCTCCGTTCATCAGGGATTTGCCGGGAGGCGAGGACACCCGAGTCTTCTCGACACCGAACGCCTCCGGATCCACCAGCCAGGCAGCCTCTATCATGGAGGCGATCGAGGCGGGGGCGACGGTCCTGATCGTCGATGAGGACACGGCCGCCACCAACTTCATGATCCGCGACCGGAGGATGCAGGAGCTGGTACCCAAGGGGAGCGAGCCGATAACCCCGCTCGTCGACCGAGTCCGGCAGTTGCATGCGTCGTGGGGCGTAAGTTCCGTCCTGGTGTTAGGAGGTAGCGGGGACTATCTCGATGTGGCCGACACAGTGGTCATGATGGACCGCTACGTGGCGCGCGACATCACCAACGAGGCCAGACGGGTCGCAGCCGAGTTGCCGACCGGCCGGATCAGAGAGAATGCCGACGAGCTCGGCGCCCGGCCCGCCCGGGTGCCGCTTCCCGGTTCGGTGGATCCAAGCCGGGGCAAGCGGGACTGCGACATCAAGGTCCACAGCCGGGACCGTGTGCAGTTCGGGCGGGGAGAACTCGACCTCTCGGGCGTTGAACAACTCGTCTCGCGAGCCCAAACCCGCGCCGTGTGCCACGCCCTGGCCCTCCTCGGAGAGCGCCTTATCGATGGGGAGACGACCGTTGCCGAGCTCTTGGGCGCCCTCGACCGGATCCTCGCGGAAGGCGGTCTCGACGCTCTGGATCCCCGTCGCGCAGGAGACCTGGCGGCCTTTAGGCGCTTCGAGCTGGTCGCGGTATTGAGCCGTCTTCGGACACTTGCGGTAGCTCCAGAGAAGTGAGGTCGGCGCCGGGTGGGCTACGTGTCCCAGGGACCCGAGGCAGACGAGAAGCGTACTGTTCGAGGACGGCGTCCGGCAAACCAGTGGGGAGACTTATGGTGGGGTGCCTACAAAACAGAGCGGGACGAGAAGCATCAATCGGCTCCCCGACCCGCTCTGGCCTGAAACAGAACCCTGCAGTACTGCGTCTACGCGTCCTCGAGCCGGATGTAGCCCTGCTTCTCGAGAAGCGTCCTGAGCGTCACTTCCCGCTCAGGCAGCGAGGTCTTGGCGATCATCCTGGCGAATCTGATCCGGTCGTCCTCGGATACGTCATCCAGGATATTGATCGGTGCGCCATAACGCAGAAGGATTCGCTTGGCATCCACTGCGACTGAATCGGACACTGAGCCTCCCTTTTGCGGCCTTTAGATACTTCTTTAGAAGGCGCTAAACCTAACGGGACTATACCACTTATGCAATTATGGGATCGTGCGGATCAGCTTCTGGAGAACCCTGACCTGGACGCTTGAGATTCATGCAAAGGACGCTTCTGACCTTCTTCATGGCGGTACTCTTCCCAGTCATACTGGGCATCGCGGTGTCGGTCCTCTTCTTGGAACAGGCGCAGGCCGGCCTACGGAATCGCTCCGACCTGCGCATGTCTCGGGCGGGGTCGTACTTCCTCGCACGTGAACTGGAGGCGGCGAAAGACTCTCTCGCTCCGCGGGCCGAGGTGTCGTCGATACCGAGCCCACCCACGCCGGCGGTCCTCCGTGCCCTGGCGGGCGACACCGTCATGGCCATCGCCGAGGCAGAGGATGGGCTACGCGTTACAGTGCTCCTCTCAGACAGCGGAGTTGTCCGTGGGGCAGCCACCCGTCTTTCCGACGACTTCGTAGAGGCCTTCCAGTCCGTCACGAACTACGGCCTCTCGGTTTATTTCGGGGGCAACCGGGTTCTCTCCCAACAACCTCACATGGGCCCGACTGCTCTTCCGGACGAAGTCCTCGCCGAACTGGGTCGGGGTGTCGAGTCGGTGGCCACATCGGTCGAGAGCGGCACGGCCATCGTCACTAGATTCGGCGGCGAAATAGGCGCGGCGGATGGGCTGGTGTTGGTCGTGGGACAGACCGAGTCACGAGGCCTCGAGGCCTCGCTGGCGCCGCTACTAGCTGTACTCGCGATGATCCTGCTGCTGTCACTGGCTGCTGCATGGTCGGTCCAAAGCCGGGCGTCGGAACGTGGCGTGGGGCATCGGCCGCCGTTGATGCAGTCGGTCCTTGTGGCGTTCATTCCGGTGCTGGCCGGCGTCGCCCTGCTGACGTCGCTCGACAATGGGTTCGGAAATACCGCGGGGCAGGCCGTACGCGGCGATCTGGCGCGAGCCTCGGCGCTGCTCAGGGTCAGTGGTGAGGGTTCCTCCATGGAGGCGGCCCGGAGCCTCGGATTCGATGCCGAGCTTATTGACCGGGGAGTCGTGCTGGCCTCGACGATCGAAGACCCGGAATCACGAAATCGGTTAGCCGCGATCCGGCCTCCTCCGCCGACCTTCTCGAGCACGGGGAGCATCGAGTTGGCGGGGGTCGAGCACAGTTACATGGCAACTCGGGCACGGCGCGGTAGCGTCATGGTCCTGCTGGCCCGGGGGCCGGAGGCACAGGCGGGCGAGGTCCGATTTCGTTTGATCGCCGCGGGGTTACTCATGGCGATCCCTCCCCTGCTCTATCTCGGACTCCTGGTGTTCGCCGCCAACAAGCCGACTGCCCTGTCGTCCGAATAGGACAAGCCTATCTCTCGGGGAATGGCACCGGAGGATCGATCCGGGCTCGAAATGGGAGGCGGCATCGCCACCGAGATCGCAAGGACCCTGGAACTAGGATAGGACCCTAGTTCATCACCTCGTCCTCGTCGCTAGCGGCCGGCCACGGGGCGGACAGGGGGAAGCGAGGCACTTCGACGTGAAATTCCTCACCGTCGTCATGGACGAACGTGTAGTACCCCTCCATGAAACCGACGGGCGAGCGAAGAATACAGAAGCTCCGGTACTCGTGCCTCGTCCCAGGCATGAGTAGGGGCTGTTCGCCGACCACCCCTTCCCCGTCGACCTCCGAGTCGACGCCACCGGCCTCGTGGATACGCCAGTGCCGGAAAAGCAGCTGGGCGGGCACCGCGCCCTCGTTTTTCATGAGGACGTGGTACATGAACACAAACCTGCCCTCGCCGGGATCGGATTGCGCCAAAGAGAACCTTGGCTGCACGCTCACCCGAATGCCTCGCGTAATCCGCTCGTATTCCATTCGGGCAGAATAAGACCGTGGATGGGTGGTCGGAAAGGGGGGTGGGCTGGGCACGGAGCGCGCGAAGTCGACGGCGTGATACACGGGGCGAAGTGGGTTACTTTCAGAGGTGAGAAACCGAGGCGTCTCCACGACCCTCCTTACCGGATCCCACAGAGCTCGGAGGGACTCGAAGATGTCGCCAAGGAGGTCCAACCCCCTCTCCCGCTCCGTCGAGGACTATTTGAAGACGGTTTACGGCCTGACGGAAAGGGGCGAGCCAGCCTCCACCAGCGCCCTTGCGGAGGCACTCGATATCCAACCGGCATCCGTGACGGGCATGATCAAACGCCTGGACGAATCCGGATTCGTGGAGCACGTCCCCTACCGCGGTGTCCGTCTCACGGAGACAGGGTCCCGAGAGGCGCTCCGGATCATTCGCCGCCACCGTGTACTTGAGACCTACCTCGCGGATCGCCTCGGCTACGCCTGGGACGATGTACACCACGAGGCCGAGCGCCTCGAGCATGCGGCATCCGACGAGCTGATCGATCGCATGGCCGCTGCGCTCGAAGACCCGAGCCATGATCCACATGGGGCGCCCATCCCGACGCGGGCGGGTGAGATCGAATTCACCGACTTCACCTCCTTGGCCGACGCTCCGGAGGGAGTGACCGTGGAGATCAAGGCCGTTCAGGATGAGGACTCGGAGCGCTTGCGCTACATGGAATCTTTGGGCCTCCGACCCGGAGTATTGATCACCGTCGTGTCGCGGACACACCTCGGTGGGCCGATAGGTGTGGCGGTCGAAGGGGCGGAGGCCCCAGATGAGATGATCGCCCAGGATATCGCGCGACGAATCTTCGTGGGCCGGTCGGCCTGAGCGAAGGCCCGAGGCTGGTGAGAATCTTCTACTGCGATCACTTCGTGCTTCCGCTGCCCGACGGCCACCGGTTTCCCATGGCGAAGTACTCCCTCCTGCGGCGGCGCGTTGAAGACGCCGGCCTCGGCCGCCTTCAGGTGCCCGAAGGCGCCGACGACGAGATGCTGCGGCTCGTCCACGACGCCCGCTATGTGGAGCGCGTGCGGGACGGGCATCTCTCCGCTGACGAAGTGCGCCGGATCGGCTTCCCGTGGTCATCCGGCCTGGTCGAGCGCTCGCGGAGATCCGTCGGGGGGACTGTTGCCGCCGCCCGTGCGGCACTCACCGACGGTGTGGCGGTGAACTTGGCAGGCGGTACGCATCATGCCTTCCCTGATCGTGGAGAGGGCTTCTGTGTCTTCAACGATGTCGCCGTGGCCTCCCGGGTGGTCCAAGAGGAGGCAGCGGCGCGGCGCATTGCGATCCTCGATCTCGACGTGCACCAAGGGAACGGTACGGCCGTGATCTTTTCCGACGATCCGTCGGTGTTCACGCTCTCGGTCCACGGGCGGCACAACTTTCCGTTCCGCAAAGCATCGAGTGACCTGGACCTCGAGTTGCAGGACGGCGCGGGTGACGAAGCCTTCTTGGACGCCGTAGAGCGCGGAGTGGCCGAGGCGCTGTCCCTCGCGCAGGCGGACCTGGCGTTCTACGTGGCGGGTGCCGACCCGTTCGAGGGGGACCGGTTGGGCCGCCTCGCGGTCACCAAGGCCGGGCTGAAGCGCCGTGACGAACTCGTGTACGGCCGCTGCGCCGGAGCCGGTGTGCCGGTCGCGGTGGTCATGTCGGGGGGTTACTCCCAGTTGGTGTCCGACACGGTCGACATCCATTTCGCCAGCGTTGCGGGAGCCTCGGGTCTGGCGGCCGTCGGGCCCGGCGTTGGGACCGGCCCCTGAGCATGCACCCTGCCTTCATCGCGCTCGATGCCATCGCCCGCACATCTCTCGTACACGAACCCACACCGCTCATACCGGCACCGAGGCTCGCACAGTCGCTCGACCGCGGGAGCACCACCATTCTCGTCAAGATGGACGCCGAGACCGGGTTCGCCCTGGGCGGAAACAAGGTCCGGAAGCTCGAGTACGAACTCGCACCGGACCGGATCGCGGGCGTCACATGCGTGATCACGGTAGGCGGGTTGAACTCCAACCACGCGCGGGTTACTGCAGCAGCGGCAGCCCGCCTTGGCCTTTCCTGTATCCTCGTGTTGAACGGCGAGCTCCCTGACGAGCCGACCGGCAATACTGTCCTCCACCTCATGTTCGGCGCCGAACTCCGCATGGTGGCAACCCGAGAACAACGCGATGTCACGGCCATCGCCCTAGCGAAGGATATCGAGACGGCGGGAGGCAAGGCGCTCTTCGTACCCTTGGGCGCATCCACGCCTATCGGCACACTCGGTTACGTCCGTGCCGCGAGAGAGTTCGTGGGGCAACTCGATGCAACTCCCCAAGCGGGGAGAACGTGGATCTTCGTCTCGGCATCATCCTGTGGAACCTTCGCCGGCCTTGCACTCGGCTTCACACTTCTGGGACGCGACGATTTCCGGCTGGTGGGCATCAGCCCCGATGTCACAGAGGCGGAAATCCTCGGCCTGACGGTGGAACTGAGCGCGGCAGCCGGCGAAATCCTGGGCTGGCGGGGGGAGTTGTTGCCGGGCCTGCTATCGATCTCCGACGCCTACGTCGGTGACGGATATGCGCTACCGTCCAGCGGCTCACGCGAGGCGACAGCGCGGTTCGGCCGAACAGAGGGAATCGTGCTCGATCCCGTGTATACCGCCAAGGTTGCACACGGGATGATCGACTGGCTCGGAGACGAACACATCTCCGCCCACGATCGGGTCGTGTTCTGGCACACCGGAGGGTACCCGACAGTTTTCGGATGACCAGCCCCGCCCGCCCTGGCCGCATGATGTGGCGCTTGAGCAACGAATCACTCCCACCTTATGTTGTGCCAGTCACGATAGAGTGAGCCCCCACGCCCCAGCCGGATCACATGGAATTACTCGACCAATTACGAAGAGTCCCGCTCTTCAAGGATCTCGACGCCGAGAATCTCCAGCGGCTTGCCGTCGCGTGCCGGACTGTGTCCTTCCCTCCGGAAACCGAGATCGTGAAGATGGGCGAGCCCGGGCATTCCCTGTTCTTGATCGCGAGCGGGTCTGTGCGGGTTCTGTACCCCGCGCGTAGCGCCGACTTCGAGTTGGCCCGACTGCAGGGCGGGGAGTTCTTCGGCGAAATGGCCTTACTCAACGAGATGCCGAGGAGCGCCACCGTCCAGTCCGTAGACGAGGTGGAACTCCTCGTTCTCGAGAAGGACGACTTTCGTCGGATCATCATGGAGTCGCCCCCTGTGGCGCTCCAGTTCCTCGAGATGCTTTCGCTGAGGATCAGGAATGCCGACGAGCAGATCAGCGGCTTGAGTGAAGAAGCCATGCGGGATGCCTTGACCGGACTGCTCAACAGGCGGGCGTTCCGGGAACGATTGCGGGAAGAATCGGATCGTTCGATCCGCTACGGCGACTCCTTCGCTCTCATCCTGCTCGATCTGGATCGGTTCAAGTCGATCAACGACACGTTTGGCCACGATACGGGTGACACTGTGCTGGCGTGGGTCGGTCGACTCCTCATGGAGCATACCCGCGCCGCCGACGCCCCATGCAGGGTGGGTGGGGAGGAGTTCGCCATCCTGGCGCCGGCAACCAGCGCCGAGGTGGCCGCCGCGCTCTGTCAGCGCCTGGTGGAGACCGTGGCAGAAGCCAAGCCGCCCGTGGACTTCGACTTGCGGGTCACGATGTCGGCGGGGTACGCCGCCTGCCCCGAGCACACGTCCTCTCCCGAGAAGTTGTTCAACATCGCTGACCGGGCTTTGCTCCAGGCCAAAGACGAGGGAAAGAATCAGTTCTGCCACCCCGTGGCCCCCAGCGCCTAGGCGTGGTCATGGCGCCTCAGCCCTTTCGGTATCGCACCATCCGAAGGGGTGGATCGACGGAGGCGTAGAAGTACAGCCTGTTCTCGCCGTCCACTACGACGTTACTCTGCCGGCCACGAGTCTTTGGGTAGTCGACACCTTGCTGGCTTTCAACCATCAGCACCTCGCCCTCCCCGAGAGCGTCTCGGATTTCCGCGATCTGTGCTTCGAGGCCATCCAGCAGCGCCCGCTCGGTTTCGCCGTGCACGGGCCCTTCGGCCTCGGACGTCAAGCTGTAATCTTCGACGGGGACGTATCCGGCCTGAAACTGGTCGGTGGACATCGAGAACGCTCGACTTCTGCGAAACGCGATCTCGTTGAGCGCATTGGGGTCGAACGCGATCTCTACGCTCTCGATGTTTTCACCGTATCGGCGAACGATCATGATGACGATTCCCCGTGTGAGGCCTTCAACTGTGCTTGAGAAGGTCCGCCAACTCCTCTGGCGTGAGCTCATCCTTCAGGCGCGAACCCATTCCTCGCGGAGAGCGAGAGTGACGGCCCCGCTTGGACGAGCTACTCGAGTCGGCTTGGGGAGTCCCGGCATAATCGAATTCGGTCAAATGGATTCGCTCCACGCGCCGGCCCAGCCGATGCTCGATCGTCTTGAACGCCCCCAGGTCGCCCGCCGTGAGGAACGTCACCGCGGTACCTTCGGCGCCGGCCCGGCCGGTACGCCCGATCCGGTGGATGTAGTCTTCGGGGTCGAGGGGCACGTCGTAGTTGACCACGTGCGTAATGCCCTCCACGTCTAGCCCCCTCTGCGCGATGTCGGTGGCCACCAGCACACGTATTTGGCGATTCGCGAAGCGCTCTAGATTCTTCGTCCGAGCCTTCATGTGCAAATTCGAATGCATGACGTCGGTCTTGACGCCTTGCCGATCCAGCCTCGCCTTGAGTGCGTCGGCTCCGGCCTTCGTACGGGTGAATACCAGTACCTGCTCCCACTCAGACCCACCAAGCAGGCTCAATAGCAAGTCCGGCTTCTTTTCGGGTTTCACCGAGTAGACCAGCTCAGAGATACCCTCAGCGGTCGTTCCCGACGGCGCGACCTCGAGCCACACTGCGTCCTTGGTGATTCGAGTGGCGAGGTCGTGTACGCCGTTCGGCATCGTCGCGCTGAACAGCATCGTCTGCCGCTTCCGCGGGACCTCACGTAGAACCGCCTCGATCTGGGGCCGAAAACCCATGTCCAGCATACGGTCGGCTTCGTCGAGCACCAACACCTTGACTGTGTTCAGCTTGGCCTTGCCGCGCCCCATGAGATCCAGAAAGCGACCCGGTGTCGCGGTGATCACCTCCACACCGCTCGTGAGAGCCTCGAGCTGGGGGCCGTAAGCGACACCGCCGTATATCGACGCAGACCGCAGGTTGGTTCCCTTGGCGAAATCGTTGGTGTCGTCACACACCTGCTGAGCCAACTCACGCGTAGGGCAAAGCACCAGAACCTGGAGGCCCCCTCCAACCTCGATCAACTCGAGGCTCGGAAGCATGAAGGCTCCAGTCTTTCCGGTACCCGTCTGCGCGATGCCCACCACATCCGCACCGTCGAGAAGGTGGCGGGTGGCCATTTTCTGGATGGGCGTAGGCTCCACCCACCCGAGCGCTTCAACTGCAGCCAGCCGTGCCTCGCTCAGGCCCAGGTCTGAAAACGAAGTGGGGAAAGTCGTCAATTCGGTCAAGGACCGCTCCTTGCAAGTCTATGGACATTCAGCGCGTGTAAGTTCACTGGAAACTCGGTAGATTCCAAGCTTCCAACCCTCTCCTCGACGGAGATGCACGTATGGTTGATCCGCCCCCAACCTCGATCCTTTTCGTCTGCCTCGGGAACATCTGCCGCTCTCCGCTCGCCGAAGCCGTCATGCGCCATCACCTCTCGGCGGCCGGGATCGAGGGCTCTGTGCGGGTGGATTCGGCCGGTACCGGGGCGTGGCACGAAGGTGATTCGCCGGACCCACGGGCCTGCGCGGTTGCAGAGCGGAACGGAGTGACCCTGAACGGCAGCGCTCGCCGGGTCGTGCCCGCGGATTTCCACGACTTCGATTACGTCCTCGCGATGGATCGCACGAACTTGCGCGATCTGGAATACCTACAAGCTTCGTCGGGAGGAGACGCCCACGTTGCGCTGTTCCGCCACTTCGATCCTCTCGCTGAAGGCGACTCCACCGTTCCTGACCCCTACTACGGCGGCTCATCCGGTTTCGAACGTATCTACGAGATGGTGGACCGTACGTGCCGCGAACTGGTCGAGTGTTTTAGCGTCGGGTTGAGAGCGGGGTGACGGGCCTCCCACAGATGTTGGGCGTGCTCTAAAGCCCCGACTTCGCCGGTCCAGTCAATTCGCCGACCGCACACCTCTTACCGCGGTGGCCATCCGCTCGATCGCCCGCTGCAGCAAGGCGTCGTCAGTCGCGAAGCTCATGCGTACGAAACGGTCGTCTCCGAACGCGACCCCCGGGACCAGGGCAACGCCCGTCTCCTCGAGCAACCATGAGCAGAACGCGGTCGAACCCTCGCAGCCCTCCCGGTAGACCGAATCCACGCGAAAAAAGAGATAGAACGCCCCGTTGGGCGACAAACAGGAGAACTCCGGCAACAGGTCCGACATCAGGCCGGCGACGAGATCGCGCCGGCGCCGGAAGGCGGCCACCATCTCGGCCACCGCGGTATCCGCCTGCTCAGGGCTTCCGAATGCCGCGAGCGCGGCGACCTGAGAAGGCGTGGCGGCGTTCGACGTCGTGTGGCCCTGGAGTGCGACAACCTTTTTCACGACTTCCGGCGACGAGTACAAGAACCCGATGCGCCAGCCGGTCATGGCGAAGCTCTTGGAAGCCCCGTCCACGAGCACGAAGGGTCCCAACGCCTCCTCCGGAAGCTCGAGAATACTCGCCGCCGTCAGCCGGTCGGATCCAAAATAGATGCGGCGGTAGATCTCGTCCGCGATCAGCCAGATACCTCGATCCTTCGCCCAACGACCGACGGCCTCGAGCTCTTCGGACGAATAGACTGCTCCCGTGGGGTTTCCGGGCGAGCAGAGAATGAGTCCCCGCGTCCTGTCCGTCGCGGCCGCGTCGAGGTCGGCAGGCGTCAAGCGGAAGTCGTTCTCCTCGGCACCGCGCACAAACACCGGCGTAGCTCTGGTCAGGTGAACGATCTGGGGGTAGCTGGTCCAATACGGTGTGGCGACGAGCACGTCGTCGCCCGGGCCGAACAGCACGAAAGCGGCGTTGAACAGAGCCTGCTTCCCCCCCGACGTAACGACGACATCGCCCGGGGCGATCTCACGACCCGCGACGCCCGCGATTTGATCCGCGATAGCGGCCCGTAGTTCGGGCATTCCGGAAGCTGGGGTGTATCGGGTCTGGCCCGCCCGAATTCCCTCGATCGCCCGCTCGGAGATGAACGAGGGCGTGTCGAAGTCCGGTTCTCCAGCACTAAGGTCGATGATGTCGCGCCCCTCGGAGCGCAACCGCTTGGCCAACGAGCTCACGGCAAGGGTGGCCGACGGTTGAAGCTGAGCGATGTTGGCGCTGAAGGTCATAGGCTAAACGCTCTAGCAGGGAGGACTCGAGTCACACCCCCCTGGTGATACGATCCCGCAGGGAAGGCCGAATATCGGAGCCACTCGACCCTGGATCAAGTCGGGGGCTCTGTTGCTCGGACCCGGAACGACGAACAGATTTGTGCATGGCCGAGAACCGGGCCCTGTTCTTCTTCGATTACGTAGACGCCGAATCCTGGATTGTGGAGCTTTGGCTGGATGAGTTATGGCCATTCGATGGCATCACGCTGGATCGGCGATCGTACGAGCTGAGGCCTCCGCCCGAGGTCTTCCTGGGTCCTGGCGACCCCGACTGGGAATCGCTGCGTTCACGCGCGCTCCCGGTGCTGGAGGCCATGGGTCGAACGCTGGCGAGCCCATCGCTCGTACCGTGGACCAGAAAGGCCCACGAATTGGCGCTTCACGCTGCCCGAAAGGGCTGCTACGAACACGTCCATGCCAGCCTCTTCGAGACATTCCACGAGGACGGTGCTGACATTGGTAGAATCGACGTATTGGTTTCGATCGCCGTATCTGCCGGCCTGGACGCGAGCGAATCGAAGGCCGTCCTCGATGTGGACCGATACGCAGACGAGGTCTGCGAGGCTCGGCGAGAAGCCGAAAGGCTGGGCGTCAAAGTGACTCCCACCCTCCTTGTAGGCCACAAGAGGCTTGAACGTCCCCGGGGATTCGACGAGCTTCGGACCTTCCTGGCGTCACGCGGCGAGGCGAGCTGATCGCTGGCATCCCGCGTGCAAAGCACATGGGTCAGATGGCAGAATACGAACGCAAGACCGTTCTCGCCCCCGGCGAGGTTCTCAGCAAGGCGGACGAGTTGCTTCCAGAATGGATCGGGCTCAGTCGGTCCAAGGCCTCCTCCCACGGCGCCACGTTTTCTGGGACCGAGGGCACCGTGACTCTATCCGTCCACCGACACGGCCCCCACACGGACGTGCTTGCCTCTACGGACCGCTTCCGCACGTCCCGCATGGATTATGAGATTCGAAAATTCCTCACGGAATTGCCCTACGAGCCGGGGGACCGGGGAGGGTCGGGATCGGGAGATCCGGGCTGATGGAGTCGTTCGAGGATCTAGGCCTCCCCCCAGAGTTGGTCGAAGCGCTCTCCGCCGAGGGCATCGAGGTCCCGACCGCTTTTCAGCGTGACGCCATCCCGGTGATCAGGCGTGGAAACAACCTCGCTGGGGCCGCCGGCCCTGGCGCCGGGACACTGGTGGCCTACGCAACGGCGCTCCTCGACAGGCTGGAGCCGGGAGGACCGACGCCCACGGCACTGGTCGTCACGCCGACCGCGCAGATGGCGCGGGAGCTTGCCGAGTCAATGGCCCAACTCGCGCAATCCACCGGACATTCGGTAGCCGCGCTCGAGAGTCCATGGGCGCTGCCCGAACGGGCCGATGTCCTTTTCGGCTCAGCCGAGGCCCTGCTGTCCGCGATCAAGGAGGTGCGGCTCAGCCTGGAGCATGTCCAGGCGCTCGTGGTGGATGGGGCCGGGGCTTCGCTAGAGCTCGAGAACATCGACAAGCTGTTGGAGTTCGCTCCCGCCGATGCGCAACGGATCGTCTTGTCGTTGCCGCTCACAACGGACGTGGATCGCCTGATCAGCGAACGCGTGTCTAGGAGTGTGCATGTGCCCCCGCGGGCCGTCGACGACAAGCGGACCGATGATGGGCCGGACCGGGGGATTCTGGGCTATACCGTCGCGGGCACGGACAAGGCGGAAGATCTA
Source organism: Gemmatimonadota bacterium (assembly GCA_036986155.1). Lineage (GTDB taxonomy): Bacteria > Gemmatimonadota > Gemmatimonadetes > Longimicrobiales > Gaopeijiaceae > JACZXQ01. The sequence continues at coordinate 24,631 of BTRA01000005.1, forward strand.
CTCCACATCGTGTCCGGCGCACTCGCGGAAGACTTTCGGCACGTGCTGGTGTTCTTCCGTTCGGAAGACGGGGCAGCCGACATGGGCGACTATCTGACGCTTCGTGGATTCGTGGCGGGAGCCCCGGGTGACACCAGCGTGCCGGTCTGGCTGGCGATGGATCCGATCCCCGGCCGCGAGGCCGCGCTCGAGTTGGACGGTGGCGCGGCGGTGTTGGCTGTGAGCTTCGATGTGCCCGGCGACATGGACGTGCTCGACCGCCGACACGGTGGCGGATTGGGCGGCATGATTCTCGCCGTGACCCGAGAGGTGCCCCACCTACGCCAGTCCGCCTTCGCAGCAGGCTACCGGCTCAAACCTGCGGCACCCCGTACCGAAGACCTGCATGATGCGGTCGCTTTGTTGCGAGACCGGCTGGTCCGAGCGGTGGAGGACGAAGACTTGGGACCCTACTTCCTCATGCTCGAGCCCCTCATGGAGCGCTTTTCGGCGCCCGAATTGGCCGCCGCATCTCTCGCATTGCTGCAGGGACGCGACCTGGCCGCGGAAACCCAGTCCGGCCCAGCAGCAGCAGCAGCCAAGGGAGGCGAGTTGGTACGGCTCTTCGTCAGCGTCGGGTCGAGAGACGATATCGGCCCCGGTGACCTGCTCGGGTCTTTGGCCGGCGAAAGTGGCGTGGACGGCTCCCAATTCGGCCGCATCGAGATCCGCGACACGTTCTCGTTGGTCGAGGTCGAGAAAGCTGTCGCAGAAAAGGTCATCAAGGCTGTGAACGGCGTGACGATCAGGGGACGAAGCACCCGGGTCGATTACGACCGCGGAGGGCGCGCCATGAGACAAGGAGGGCCGCCCAGAGAACGAAAGAGCCCTCGCGGCGACTGAAACCCGAGCCGCCCGCGCTCACCATCCGCTCGGGCCCAAACCCGAGAAATGCAGAGGCCACGCCCCCATCGACCGGGGGCGCGGCCTCTCTTCTAGAATCCTGATTCTGTCCGTCAGGCGGCCAACCTGGCCACCATAGGGGAGTGCTTAAAAACCTTTGATGGCGTCCTTGAAGCCCTTCCCGGCTCTGAACCCAGGCGATTTTGAAGCCGGAATCATGATCGTGGCACCCGTGCGTGGGTTCCGTCCGGTGCGAGCCTTGCGATGCTTCGCTTCGAATGTGCCAAACCCGGTGATCTGGACCCGTTCCTCGCGGCGAAGGGCGCGGGCAATTACTCCAGAGCTGCCGAACAGGGCGTCGATGGCACGGGCGGAGTCGGCTTTCGTAAGGCCGCTGCTGCTAGCGAGTGCGTCGACGAGTTCGGATTTGTTCATGAGTTTCGCTCCTTTAGGGATGCTGAAGTATGCTCCAGGGCCTGCTAACGCCCCGTGACCGATCAAGCATCCGCTCCGGATCACATGCGCCTCGGGCCGATGCGCCGATGATCCAGAAGCCGTATCAGATCGGACAAGACCAGGACGAATACACGGTACAGTCACCCCACGCGGTCGTCAAGGGAATTATGGCCGAAAACCCGCATCCTACCTAGGTTCTGGTGAGGGCGAGGTACGTCGCCCCACACGACGGCAGCGATTCACCCACGGTGGGAGTCCGGCGCGAACCATGCGTGTCTTCATTCCACGCTTTCTGTGGGCGATCCTCTACTTCGTCATCCTGACAGTCGTGGGAGTCGTGGGATACGTCGTGTTGCAGGAAGCGACGATCCACGACGCCCTCTACATGACGGTCATCACGCTGACCGCCGTCGGTTACTCCGAAGTCCTACCCCTGACTGTGATGGGGAGGAACTTCACGATGATACTGTTGGTGTTCGGTATCACGGGCATGGGCCTGTGGTTTGCGCTCATCACGTCGTTCATCGTCGAACTCGACCTCAAGGACGTGCTCCGGAGGCGAAGGACCATGACGGAAATCGAAAAACTCAGGGACCACATCGTCATCTGCGGAGCCGGAAGGACCGGGCGGCAGGTCATGGAGGAACTGCTGTCCCTGGGACAGCCCTTCGTGGGCATCGAGCATGACGCCAAGAGAGTCGAGGTGGTCCACGAGCTGTATCCCAACGTGTTGATGGTCATGGGTGATGCCACCCTGGACGTCAACCTCACAGCAGCGGGAGTAGAGCACGCGAGAGGTCTCGTGACATGCCTGAACGCCGACACAGACAACGTGTTCGTTTGCCTGTCGGCACGGGATCTGAACCCGGAGTTGACGATCGTCGCGAGAGCTTCGGAGGATGAGACCGTCGACAAGATGTACCGGGCGGGCGCCGATCATGTGGTGAGCCCGAATGTGAGCGGTGCGATACGGATGGCTTCGATGCTGCTCCGCCCGGAAGTGGTGTCGTTCCTCGACATTGCGTCACGCTCGCCCGGCCTCAACCTGCGCATGGAGCAGGCGTCCATCGCGCCGGATTCGCGGCTCGCCGGACTAACGCTGATGGATGCCCGAATACCTCAACAGACGGGGCTATTGGTAATCGCGCTGCGAAAGGTCGAGGACGAGAAACACCGCTTCGTATTCAATCCTGCGGCCGATACTCGATTGGATCCGGGAGATGAAATGATCGTGATGGGAAAGCCGGCGCAGATCGCCCAGCTCAAGGATTACGTGAAGGCTTAGTCGTCGTCGAGGCTGTTTACCCGCTTCTTGACCAGCGCGATCACGCCGAATATGACGACCATGACGAGGGCGAACTTGAACAGCGCTATCACGATGCCGAAGAAGATGGCGGTGAGCACAGGCACAAGCATGCTGAGGAGCTCCCACAGAATCGCTCCTGCAAGCCCGGCTACCGTAAACTGAGCCACCAACCTCATAGTTTCCTCCGCACTCTAGCTGAAGACCCTCTCGAGACTCACCCTACGGATGCGCCGCCCGCAGGGTTTCAGCATGGACTACTTGTACCGGTACGTGACGCGGCCCCGGCTGAGGTCGTAGGGGGATAGCTCCACCTTCACCCGGTCACCCTCGAGTACGCGGATGTAGTGCTGACGCATCTTTCCGGAGAGGTAAGCCAGGACTTCATGGCCATTCTCCAATTCCACCCGAAAATTGGCGTTCGGCAGAACCTCCCTGACCGTTCCTTCAATCTCGATTGCGTCCTTTGCCACTCAACCCTGCTCTCGGTTTAGGTCATCCGTAGGGTGGGACGATAGCACCGCCCAATGTAGCGATCAACGGAAAATCACCATCGCTGCTCCACAGACCAGAGTCATGGCGACTTGTCCCGAAGCCACATGGCTCCGAATTTCAGGCCGCCTACCCACGCTGTGGAGTCGCCGTGACCACGAACTTTTCGCTTGAAGAGCAACAGCGGATTCTTGCTTCGATCGATCGGCGCGACGCGATGTGCTGTCCGCGATGCGATACGGCGCTGACATGCGTCGACGTGGCTCCAAGGGAGGATGTCTCCTACGTGAGAGACAGGGTTTGGCTGCGGTGTGAGGCTTGCGGACGCCAGGCGGTCCTGGACCGAGGCGCGGGACAGGCCTGGCCTGGCGACAGTGTCCATGAGCATGATGGTTGAATCGCCGACCCGGTGCCGGCCATCGGTTGCGTCGAGGGACCGTAGGCCGATACTTGTCACTCTCGACATCGCTGTCGCAGAGATTGAACCCACCAATCCGAATCGAGGAACCCAACATGCCGAACCGGGTCGCCGAGTTCGACACCACCCACGGCACCTTCAAGGTGGAGCTATTCGAGGAGCGCGCACCGATAACCACGAAGAACTTCATCGACCTGATCGAGAAGGCGTACTACGACGGCGTGGTCTTTCATCGCGTGATCCCAGACTTCATGCTCCAGGGGGGTGATCCCGAAGGTACGGGCCGGGGCGGCCCGGGATACACCATTGCCGACGAGTTCCACTCGGACCTGAAGCATGAGGGCGAAGGTGTCCTTTCCATGGCGAATGCGGGTCCCAACACAGGTGGCTCCCAGTTCTTCATTACGCTGGCAGCCACTCCGTGGCTCGACGGAAAGCACGCCGTGTTCGGAAAGGTGATCGAGGGCATGGAGGTCATTCGTCACATCGGCTCGGTAGCCACAGGCTCCGGCGATCGCCCCATCGAGGATGTCGTGATGACCACCGTGCGGGTCGCCGGAGCGACCCCGGCGACTGAGGATTAGCGTAACCAGTAGCGGGCGGCCCAGCGTGGCCTATTCGGGTTCGCCTTCGCCTTCGGGGGTACGTGCGGCGAATTGCTGATCGAGCATGAGCAGCGCAGCGCTGTCGTCGTCGGCCATCCGGAGTTGGTCCACGGCGCGGCCCGCGCTGTCTTCCTCCTCGACCTGTTCAGCTATGAACCACTGGAGCTCTTGTTGGGTCGCCCAGTCGCCCTTCTCGGCCGCCAGCTCGTATAGCTTGTGAATCAGACCCGTCACCAACCGCTCGTGCTCCAAGGCTTGCTCGAATACCGACAGGACCGACCCAAACTCCACGGGCGGCTGGTCCACCGCCTTCAGAAATACCTGCCCCCCACGCCGGTTCACGTAGTCGAACAACCGCATCGCGTGCTCGAGTTCTTCCTGGGCCTGTAGACGCATCCAGTGCGCGAATCCCGGCAGGTTCCCATTCTCGAAATGGGCCGACATCGACAGGTACATATACCCGGAGAAGAGCTCGTCCTTGATCTGCTCATTGAGAGCGTCCTGCATTGCCTTGTCCATGAAAAGCTCACGCGTGATGGGTGGGTGGCCAGATCCTAGCGCGACCGGTACCCCCGACCGGCGGGGAAGTGCGAGCGGGCGCGCCTGGTGCTTAGGAGTCGCGATCGGCCGGGGGATTCGACGGCCGCCTGGACCGGGGTTCGTCCCCGCCGCGCACCACCTGCTCGATCTGGCCCAGGAGGGTATCGCTCCCCGCCTCGCTCACTCCGAACAGGCCGTCATCAGTGTCGTCCATGTGCTCGACCGCACTGTGGAGGTTGAGCCACAGGTCGAAGCGCTCGCTGACCCTCATCAGGCGGGGGAAGTACCGTCGCCTTCCGTGTCGCCGGAACACCAGATCGGCACCGAACGCGACGAAGGAGATCACGAAGACGAGCCCATCCTTAACTCCGTCGATCGCGAGCTTCAATTGGAAGATCAGGAAGTCCCGGATCGACACCTTGGTACTGTAGTTCATGACGCGCTCACAAGCCTGATTCTGGCCTCCTGCGGAGTCGGCCAAGTGCATGCCGGTCACTACCGTACTGGTAGCGGTGAACCATACGCAAGCGACACGCGTTGGGATTCACGACGGGGCCTTGCCGCAAGGAACCTTTCGGGCGCGGAACAGTACGAGACTCCCCTCTTTCCCGTACCTAAGAGCCAGGTGCGCCGGCCCCAGGAGGGAACTGGCTAAGACCTGTAAAATTGGAGTTGGTGGTGCGGGCATTCGCTTCCCTGCCGGTGGTGGTCTCGCTGATGTTGACGTCCTCGTCCGGCCACCTTCCTCTACCCCAAGCCTCCGCCGACGAATCCACGCCCGAGTCGACCCGCATACCGCAATCCACTCGCTTCTTCGAGCCTCCAGTGACGCAGGAGCCCCGAGAGCTTCCCCACCACCCGGCCTTCCGCGAGTACTACTTCTCCCGTGTGGCGTACACGGGATACCCACGCGGGTGGGCACGTGGTCTCGCGCGAGGCGGTGGATCCTGGGCGGTCGACTACCCCAAGGCCGACCAGATCTTCCTGTCGTTCGTCGACAGGCTGCTGAGCAACCTCGACGCATACGAGTGGCAGCACCCAGTACTGCTGGACGATCCGGAGCTTCGGCGCTTCCCGTACCTCTATGCGCTCGAGGTGGGTTACATGAACCTGACGCCGCCTGAGATCGATGGCCTTCGCGGATTCCTCCTGGCGGGTGGCTTCCTGGTCATCGACGACTTCTGGGGCCCGCGGGAGTGGGCCAACTTCGAGCACCAGATGGCGCAGGTCTTACCCGGTTACCCCATCGTCGCCTTGAGCCAGGATCATGAGATCTTCAGCACGTTCTACGAGATCACCGAGTTGCTCCAAGTACCAAACGTTCGGAACGGCTGGGCAAGCGTGAACGGCGGTAGCACCGCCGAGTGCTTCGGCTGCCTGCCCCAGGTCAAGGGAATCTACGATGAGAACGGGCGCCTGATGGTCGTGATCAACTTCAACACGGACCTGGGGGACGCCTGGGAGTGGGCCGACGACCCGTACTACCCGCTCAAGTTCTCGACCTACGCGTATGAGATGGGCGTGAACATGATCGTTTACGCCATGAGCCACTGAGGTAGATGGAGATGCTCGAGAGCCTGTTCGAGTTTCTGTTCAAGTACCGGTTGCTCCTCTTCCAGGAGGGCGACTTCGCGTTCACTTCGCCTTGGCCTTGGACGATTGGCCTCATCTTGGCTGCAGCCCTCGCGATCCCATCGGCACTGACATACACCGCCGCCCTCGGCGACAGCACTGCGGCCGACCGTGGCATCATGGCCGGTCTGCGATTAGGGGCACTCTCCGTAATCCTGTTCAGCCTGCTCCAACCAGCCTTGATCATTACATCCGTGGTTCCTCAGCGGAACTTCGTGGGCATCCTCATCGACGACTCGCGCAGCATGACGATCGCCGACCGGGACGGACGGCCGCGCAGCGAGTTCGTCGCACGTAACTTCACGGGCAGGGAGAGCGACCTCCTGGAGCAACTGGCGGAGCGCTTCACCCTTCGCTTCTTCCGCTTCTCAAGCAGGACGCAGCGGCTTGGAGACGTCGGTGAGTTGGAATACTCGGGCAGCCGCACCGAGATCGGTGCCGCCCTGGTCAGGGCTCAGGAGGAACTGACCGGCGTCCCACTGGCCGGGCTCGTCATGATCACGGACGGCGCGGACAACTCTGGTGAGGCGCTGGCCGAGTCGCTGATCCCCCTCCAGGCCGCCTCTACCCCCGTGTATACCGTCGGGCTCGGCGAGGAGGTACTCTCCCCGGACATCCAGGTCAGCCGGGTAGAGATTCCGCGCTCGGTGCTGGCCGGAGCATCGCTGGTCGTGGATGTCATCATCTCCCAGCGGGGCTTCCAGGGGCGGACCGTAAAGCTGGTAGTAGAAGACGGGGGCCGCATCGTCGCGAGCCAGGACGTCGCACTGAAGAGGGATGGCGAGCCCGTGGTGGCCCGCGTTCACTTCGCGGCCAACGAAGTGGGACCCCGGTTGCTTCGGTTCGGCATTCCGCTCCAGCCCGACGAGCGAGTTCGGCGCAATAACATGCGCGAGGTGCTCCTCAACGTCCGGGACGAGCGCGAAAAGATCCTGTACTTCGAGGGTGAGCCCCGCTGGGAGGTCAAGTTCCTCAGGCGCGCGGTGGCGGACGACGAAAACCTCCAGGTCGTGATCCTTCAGCGTACGGCCGAGAACAAATTCCTCCGCCTGGATGTCGATACGCCGGACGAGTTGGCCACGGGCTTCCCCAGGACACGCGAGGAACTCTTTCGGTATCGGGGATTGGTCCTCGGAAGTGTGGAAGCCAGCTTCTTCACGCACGACCAGCTCAACATGATCGCAGACTTCGTAAGCGAGCGTGGCGGCGGGCTTCTCATGCTGGGTGGACGCAACGCCTTCCGCGAAGGCGGCTACCAGGGTACGCCGATCGCGCAGGTGATGCCGGTCTTCATGGACGACGAGCTCTCGGACGGATCCGGACCCTACTTCGCTGAAGTCGACGTGAGGCCCACACGGTCCGGGCTCACGCACCCGGCCATTCAGTTGGGACAGAACGCAGAGGCCGTGGAAGAGGCCTGGGAGACACTCCCGCCTGTCACGACGCTCAACCCGATCTCGAAGCTGAAGCCCGGCGCGACCGCCCTGCTCGAGGCGACGGCCGGCCGTAGCTCGGCCAGACAGATCGTTCTCGCGCACCATAGGTTCGGTCGGGGCAAGTCGATCGTACTGCCCATCCAGGACTCCTGGATCTGGCAGATGCACGCCGACGTGGACGTGGATGACCAGCGTCACGAGACATTCTGGCGCCAGCTGCTTCGCTGGCTCGTTGACGGCGTGCCCGACGGCGTCAGCGTGGAGACCGATCGCGAACGGGTCGAGGTCGGCGAGTCTGTCGGCTTCAGGGCTGCCGTGAGCGACTCGGCATTCATGGAGGTCAACAACGCATCGGTGTCGGCATTCACCGAGGGACCGTCCGGACAGCCCGTCGAGCGGCGCATGGAGTGGACGGTGGACGAGGACGGCGTGTACGATGCCGCCTTCGTTCCCACGGAGCCGGGGCTGTACGAGATCCGCGTGGAAGCCACGCGGGCTGCGGACTCGTTGGGCACTGGGTCCACGTTCGTGTACGTGATGGAGAGCGATGAGGAGTACTTCAATTCGGGCATGCGGCGCACCACGCTGGAGCGCGTTGCGGACGAGACGGGTGGGCGCTTCTACACACCTGAGACCGTATCGAACCTGCCCGAGGACATCAGCCTAACTGGCGCAGGCGTGACGCTCACCGAAGAGCGGGACCTGTGGGACATGCCTTCCCTACTCCTGCTTCTCATGTCACTGGTTGGCGGCGAGTGGCTGTACCGGCGTGCGAGAGGCCTCATATGACTGGAGGTCCTCGCTCAGGACGGGGATGCCGCCCCATGTCTCGGGTGGCGCTCCCCATGGTGGCCGGCCTGCTCTTCGGCGCCTTCCGCGCGGAGGCGCAGTCCACCCACATCCTGGTGATCACCGGCCTCGGCGGGGACGCTGCGCATAGCGAGACCTTCACGAACTGGGCCGATCGCTTTATCGATGCCGCAGTCGAGCGGCACCGTGTGCCGGCGGAGTCCGTGGTGTACTTAGCCGAAAAGCCGGACGGGGACGCCAGAGCCCACGCTCGCTCCACGGGCGACAACGTGCGACGAGCCGTGGCGGAGATCTCGGCGCGCGCCGAGCCAGGCGATCACGTAGTCATGCTTCTGATCGGGCACGGCAGCTACTCCGGCGGGGAGTCGCGCTTCAACCTTCCCGGGCCCGACCTCTCGGCCGCGGACTTCGCGCGCCTGCTGGAACAGCTCTCCCGACAAAGAGTGGCGTTCATCAACGTCTCCAGCGCCAGCGGCGGGTTCATAAAGGCCCTCTCGGGTGAGAACCGCACGATTATCACGGCAACCAAGACGGGGTTGGAGCGCAACGAAGCATTCTTCGGTGGCTATTTCGTAGATGCCTTCGCGCGGGACGGGACAGATCTCGATAAGGACGGGCGGATCTCGCTGCTCGAGGCATTCCAGTTTGCCCGCCAGGAGGTCGCGCGCGCATACCAGCAGGACAACAGACTGCTCACCGAGCACGCCATGCTGGACGACAACGGGGACGCGAAGGGGAGCTACGACGCAGGACCGGGGCAGGCAGACGGGTCACTCGCCCAGACGATGTTCCTGGCGTCCGCTGCACAGGCCGCAGAACACAGCACCGATGACCCGATACTTCGGCGTTTCTACGAGGAGCGCATGATATTGCAGAGGCGCATCGATGAACTCAGGGCCATCAAAGACCAGGTCGGCGCCGAGCGGTACGAGGCTCTGCTCGAGGAGTTGCTGGTCGAACTGGCGTTGAAGAACCGTGAGATCCGCGCACGGGAGGGTGGCAGGTGATGCGTCCTCGCCCCCCCGGTCTACGGCGCCTCACGCGAGGCGCTCGTTGGCTTGCTCTCTTGGCGCTGCTCCCCAGTCCGTCCGTCGCGCAGACCCTCGACGAGGCGTTGTCGCTGCTGTCCAAGGGGGAATACGAGTCCGCCATCGACGCACTCGAGGACATCACCGAGACGGTGAACGCCCCGGCCGCGTTCGTGGCCCTGGCCGATGCCCTGGCCGCAATCGGCCGCTACGACGACGCGGCGGTTATGCTACGGGACGCACCGCCTGGGCTCGCAAATGAACTGTCCAACACGCTTGGTGTCGTCCTCTTCGCTACCGGTCGCGTCGCGGAAGCGCGGACCGCCTTCGAGCGTGCGGTCGATGAAGTCGCCCAAGACCGAAACGTGGCTCGCGTCAACCTCGCGATTCTCGAATTCCGATACGGGGATCGCGACGAGGCGATGAAGCTGTTCGACGAGTTCATCGACATCTACAACGGAGGCCAGGAGTTGGGCGCCCGCGACCTTACGGCCGTGGCTCAGGCCGTACGATACCTCAGTGCAACCAACGCGGATCTCTTACACGACGCGTTGCGAGCCGCGGACGAGGCCATCGCCGCGGATCCCACGTCGCTGGACGCGCGCAAGCTGACCGGAGAGCTGTTCCTACGTACCTACCAGGGGATCGACGCCGACGCCGCGTTCGACAACGTGCTCAACCGGAATCCGCGGGATGCCGAGGCGCTGCTCGGCAAGGCGCGCACGAGCGAGTTCAATCAGCAGGGTGACGCCCTCGAGCGGGTCCAAGCCGCTCTGGACGTCAATCCGAACCTCGTGGCCGCGCGCGTGTTCAAGGCCAAATTGCACCTTGCGGCGGAGAATCATGAGGATGCGCGCGAGGAACTGCGGCTGGCCCTCGAGGCGAACCCCCGATCGCTCGAGGCCATGGCCATGCTGGCGGCCAGCTACTACCTGCGCGGCGAGCGGGAGGACTACGCCCGTATTCGAGACGACGTAATCGCAATGAGCCCCGAGTACCCGAACCTCTTCACCACCGTGGCGGACGTCGCGGCCCGGAACCGCAAGTACCGCGAGGCCGCGGAGCTCGCATCGAAGGCGATCGCGGTCGATGAGCGATCGTGGACCGCTTGGGGTCTCCTCGGGATGAATCAGCTCAGGCTTGGAGAGATCAGCGAGGGCATCGCCAGCCTCGATGTCGCGTTCGAGGGCGACCCGTTCAATCCATGGTACAAGAACACCCTGGATCTCACCGACACCTTCGAGCACTACGACGTGCTCCGGACCGAGCGCTTCGAGATCCTGCTGCACGAGAGTGAATCCGAGTTGCTGGCGCCATATGTCGAGGAGATGGCCAACGCCGCGTTCGAGGGTCTACAGAAGCGCTACGGCGACTATACGCCCCCTCTACCCATCCGGATCGAGATCTTCCCGAGTCATGCCGATTTTTCCGTACGAACGGTCGGGCTCGCCGGCATCGGTGCACTCGGGGTGAGCTTCGGACGTGTAATCGCCATGGACTCACCATCGGCGAGGGCGCTCGGAGAGTTCAACTGGGCCTCCACGCTATGGCACGAGATGGCGCACGTATTCCATCTGGGGCTGACGCGTCACGAGGTGCCACGCTGGTTCTCCGAGGGGTTGGCCGTACACGAGCAACACCTGGCCCGTCCAGGGTGGGGGCACCAGCCCTCACCTGATTTCCTGCGAGTCCACAAGCAGGGTCTCATGCTTCCGGTGAGCCAGCTCAACGAGGGATTCGTCCGCCCGCGGTACCCGGCCCAGGTAGTGCATTCGTACTTCCAGGCCTCCGTAGTGTTCGAATACATCGAAGGACGCTGGGGGCTGCAGGCGATTCTGGACATGATGTCCGGTTATCGGGATGGGCGGACCACCCGCGAGTTGGTCGAGAGCGTTCTGGGTCTCGAGATGGAAGAGCTCGACAAGGCGTTCGTGGAGTATTTCGAGGCGCGCTTCGAGAGACCGCTGGCCTCGCTCGACGAAGCGCCGCCGATCACCGGAGTCCCAAACGCGGCCCTGGACCCACCCACCATCATTAGGCTCGCACGGGAAAACCCGAGCAACTTCCTGGCCAGGCTCAGTGCCGGAATCCAGCTGTTCGAGGAAGGCCGGACTGCCGAGGCCGAACCTCATCTCAGGGCGGCCGTGAGACTTTTCCCGGAGTACGGAGGACCGGGCAGTGCCTACTGGTACCTGTCGCAGATCCATGAGGCCCGTGGCGAGCTCTCGCAAGCCGCGGCGGCGTTGGCCAGGCTCAATGCCCGGAACGAGAGCGACTACCGGGCCCGGATCGAGCAGGCGGACATCCTCGGGCGGCTCGGTGACTTCGAGGCTGCGGCGAATGCCCTGGAAAGCGGCGTGCTCATCTTCCCGTACGAGATAGAAGTTCATCGCAAGCTCGCCGAGGCCCATGCCTCTCAGGGAAACACTGCCGGAGTCGTGAGGGAAAGGCGAGCCGTGGTTGCGCTCGACCCGACCGACCGTGCCGAGGCGCTCTACTTGTTGGCCGTCGCCTATCGGGCGGACGACGACCTCGCCGCCGCGCGCCGTGCGGTGCTCAGAGCCCTCGATGTCGCTCCCAACTACGAGGAAGCGCTCGAGTTGCTTCTGGACTTGCGGAGCGGCACCGAGTCCCACCCCCTCCCATCCGTCACTGGGCGGACCCCCTGATGCACGTATCCATCCACTCGCTTCTCCTAGCTGGAGCCCTCACGGCGATGACCGGCGTCGGCCTCTCCCGCGCCATGTCGGGCGGCCCGAGCACCGATCGGGAAAAACCGGGCACGACGCCTACGCAGGACTTCGGAAACGTCGAGTACGACGGGCGGTTCACATTCGCCCGGATCCGGTATGGAACGGGGCTTAGCGACGCACGATTTCTCGGTAGGCGTCAACAGGCGCCCTGGGCCCATGACTTCCCGAGGGCCGACCGAAACTTCATGGAGATCCTAAGGGAGACCACGTTCATCGCGCCCTTCCCGAACGGGGCCAACGTTTTCAGCACGGACGACCCGGAGTTGACGAAGTACCCGCTGGCATATCTGTCCGAGCCGGGCTACTGGGCCCCGAACGAAGCAGAGGTTGAAGGACTGAGGAGCTACCTGCTCAAGGGAGGCTTCCTCATCGCGGACGACTTCCGCGATCGCGATTGGTGGAACTTCGAGGCCCAGATGAAGCGGGTGCTTCCCGAAGCGCGGTTCGTCCAGCTCGATGAGTCCCATCCGATCTTCGATTCGTTTTTCAGGATCGAGTCGTTGGAAACGCTGACGTCGTACGGCAGGCAGCAGCCCTCGTATTGGGGCGTTTTCGAAGACAATGATCCCGAGAAGCGCCTCATCGTGATCGCCAACTACAACAACGATATCGGGGAGTATTGGGAGTTCTCGGATGTAGGATACTATCCCATCGACTTGTCCAACGAGGCCTACAAGCTGGGTGTCAACTACGTCATCTACGCTATGACACACTAGAGAGGGAGCCGCATGGCCTTCAAAGAAGAGCAGGAGATAGACGTGACGGATACAGCGCTCGCGGAGGATGCGACCGCCCTCGACGAGCCCGACGACATCGATCTCGCGGACCGGATGAAGGCGGGCCGCGAGCAGATTCTCACGGAGTTGCACAAGCTCATCATCGGGCAGGAGGAGGTCATCGAGCAGATGCTGCTCAGCCTCTTCGTGGGGGGAAACAGCCTCTTGGTGGGTGTGCCTGGCCTAGCGAAGACGCTTCTGATCCACACGGTCGCCCAGGTGCTGGACCTGAAGTTCTCTCGTATTCAGTTTACGCCCGACCTCATGCCGTCCGACATCACGGGCACAGACATCATTCAAGAGGACCCGAAAACCGGGCGTCGCCAAATGGTCTTCGCCCCCGGCCCGATCTTCGCCAACATTGTGCTGGCCGATGAGATCAACCGTACTCCCCCGAAGACACAGTCGGCGCTGCTCGAGGCCATGCAGGAGCACCGCGTCACGGTCCAGGGCGAAACGTACCCTTTGGAGGAACCGTTCTACGTCTTTGCCACGCAGAACCCCATTGAGCTGGAGGGCACGTATCCCTTGCCCGAGGCGCAGCTCGACCGATTCATGTTCGAGATCATCATCGACCACCTCTCGGAATCGGAGGAGCTCGAAGTCGTACGGACGACTACGGGCGTTCAGGACCCCCATTTCAACCACGCTATTACCGGTCCCGACCTCGTCGCCTTCCAACAGCTCGTGCGCAAAGTTCCCGTTCCGGATGCCGTGCTGCGCTACAGCGTGAGCCTCGCCCGTACGTCGCGACCCAACCCCAACGGAGACAGTCCGGAATTCATTAAGAAATGGGTCGCCTTCGGCGCCAGCGTACGGGCGGCACAGTACCTAATCCTGGGAGGGAAGGCTCGTGCCCTCACGCAGGGCCGTTACAACGTGAGCTTCGACGACATCCGAGCGCTTGCCCACCCCGTTTTGCGCCACCGGATCCTGACCAACTTCCACGCCGAGTCCGAGGGTGTCTCCACCGGCGAACTGGTCGACCTCCTCCTCGAGGCGGTACCGGTACCCATGTCGGGGATGTAGGAGGGGTGTGAAATGACGCTGCGGGCACAGCCGGGGTTTCGGTCTTCGACCGGAGCCCAGTTCCTCGATCCGGTGGTGCTCAGCCGGATCGACAACCTGGAACTCTTGGCGCGTACCGTCGTTGATGGCTTCCTCCACGGCCTGCACCGCTCACCCCATCTCGGCCTCTCGTTGGACTTCGCCGAGCACAGGGCGTACATGCCGGGCGACGACATCCGCCGGATAGACTGGCGCCTATTCGCTCGTACCGACCGGTTTTTCGTCAAGCTGTTCGAGGCCGAGACCAGCGCCGATTTCATCGTCCTCCTCGACGTCTCTCTCTCGATGAGCTTCAGCACCCACCACGTGTCGAAGCTCGACTACGCCCGCTACCTGGCGGCGTGTCTCACCTTCTTCTCCCAAAAGCAGCGTGACCGGGTCGGACTAGCCACCTTCGACCATGAGGTCGTGGAGTATATCCCCCCGTCGACCAGGCACATGGAGTTGATCCTCTACGCGCTCGACAAGGCGGAGCCTGGACGGCCCGGCGAGCTCGGGGCGCCGCTACGGCAGATCGGGGAAAACCTGAGCCACCGGGGGATCGTGCTGCTGATCTCGGACTTCTATGAGGATCCGAACACTGTTATCGAGGCGAGCAGGCATCTGCGCTATCGAGGGCACGACCTGATCGTGTTTCATGTGCTCGACCCCGCTGAATTGGACTTCCCCTTCGAGGAAGCCTCCAGCTTCCAGGATCTCGAAAGCGGCCAGATGATCCCCGTCGTCCCGGGCGAGCTCGCCGAGGAATACCGAACGCTGGTCCGCGAGCATACCTCCGAACTGGAGCGTAGGTTCGCAGCCAACCGGATCGACTATGCGGTGCTGAATACCGCCCAGCCACTGGACTTTGCGCTGTTCCAGTACCTGTCCAGTCGTGAAAAGCTACGCAGGGTGAGGTGATGGGCTTCCTCGCCCCCGTGTTCTTCGTCGGCCTCGCGGCCCTGAGCGTTCCGGTCATCGTACACCTGACCGAGAGGCAACGCGAAGAAGTCGTCCATTTCCCGTCGCTCATGTTCCTGCACAGGATTCCTTTTCGCTCGACCGAGCGTCGCAAGATCAGGAACTGGTTCCTCTTGGCGATTCGCTGCCTCGCGCTGTTGGTGTTGTTAGCCGCGTTTTCCCGCCCATTCCTCGCGACTTCCGAGATCTCGAGTGGAGCCGTTCTGGGACCGAGGGAGATCGTGGTGCTGGTGGACCGTTCTTACAGCATGGGTTATGGCACACGCTGGGAGCGCGCCACCGGCGCGGCCCGCGAGGTTCTCGACGAAATGCGGTCGACGGACCGCGTGAGCCTCATCTTCTTCTCGACCGGTGCGCATGCCGTTCTTCGCGCGAGTTCGGACAAGCCGAGGCTGCTGGCCGCACTGGACTCGACCAGCCTGAGCGCAGAGGCTACCCGCTTCGGACCGGCTCTGAAATTGGCGCAGAGTATTCTGGACGAGTCGGAGTACTCCGATCTGGAGGCCGTGATCATCAGCGACTTCCAGCGCTCTGCATGGTCCGGAGACGAGAGCGTGGCGTTCCCCCCGGGGACGACGGTCACCCCCATCGAGATCGGCGAAAAAGATCAGCCGAATATGTCGGTGGCCGGGGTCACCCTTCGCAAGGAGTTCTTCTCCGGACGCGAGCGTATCCGGGTCGCGGCTCGACTGACCCGCGAGGCGGGCGGATCCCTCGAGGATGTCACGGTTCGGCTCGAGCTAGACGGACACGAGAATCAAGCGCGGACTGTGCGCCTCGATCCGACAGGATCGGCCGCGGTGACGTTCGACGCGTTCACCCTTTCCGACCCGTTTACGAGAGGTACGGTCCGGATCGACGCAGACGCCATGCCTCAGGACAACTCGATCAACTTCGTGCTATCGCCCGGGCGAGCGCTCTCGATTCTGATCCTCGAAGGCCAAGGCGCACGAAAGGACGCCAGCCTCTATCTGCGGCGCGCACTCGAGATCTCTGAGGCGGCGACCTTCCAGGTAGTGGTGCGGCCGTCCACGACCGTGACCGCGGCCGATCTAGACACTCACTCGCTTGTTATTCTCAACGGCGCCCGCTTGCCTGGGGGTACCAGTGGCCAGCGGCTGCGGGAATTCGTGCAGGCTGGTGGTGGACTACTCATGGTCCTCGGTGAGCGAAGCGCATGGCGGGACGGGCTCGAGGCCGTTTTCTCGGCACGGTTCGGCCCCGCGACCGATCATGCTCGGCGTGGCCCGGGGCGAATCGGCTTCGTCGACTACAGCCACCCGGTGTTCGAGGTGTTCTCGGGCCCTCGGGGCGGCGATTTCTCACGAGCCCGCTTCTTTCGGTCGAGGCCGCTGACGGTGTCCGAAGGCGACCGGGTCCTCGCCCGCTTCGATGACGGATCGGCCGCCCTCGTAGAGCGGCAGCTAGGCGAGGGCAGGATAATGGTGTGGGCGTCGACTCTGGACGGGTTCTGGAACGACCTCGCCCTTCAGCCGGTGTTCCTGCCGTTCGTGCACCGGCTCGCACAATACCTCGGAGGCTTTGGCGAGCGGGTCCCGTGGTTCACCGCCGGGCAGGTGATCGATCTATCGGACCTCGATCTGGTCGCGGGAGCGGCCTCCACCCCCGAGGAATTGATTCGACCGGATGAAGAGCGCGTGGCACTGGCTCCGGGCGGCGGGAGCGTCTTGCTTCCGCCAGGAGCAGGGCCACGGTATCTGGAACTCAGAGAACAGGGGTTCTACGAGGTGCGACCGCCGGGCTCCAATGAGCCGAGGCCGCTGACATTCGCCGTGAACGTCGACCCATCTGAGTCCGATCTTTCGACCATGGATCCCGATGAGCTCGCGGCGGCCGTGGCCCCCCGCGAACAAACCGTACGGGCTGGCCCGGCCGCAGGGACCCTGGGGGAAGTCACCAATGAAGACAGGGAACGTCGCCAGTCGCTCTGGCGCTTTCTCTTGGTAGCGGCATTCATTCTCTTGGTGACGGAGACGGCTCTCTCCAACTGGCTGTCCCGTGTCGCGGGCTCTTCGCGGTTCGAAGATGGGAGGGGACATGCAAAGTCGATCGGCTAGATCGAGGCATACTCAGATCCTCAAGGTGGTCCGACGGGTCCGCTCACGCTGGCGCCTCAGAATCCTACTGCGCGGCCTCGCCATCGTCCTCGGCGCCGGCCTGATCACGTTTCTCTTTTCAGTGTTCGGGCTCGAGCATTTTCGGTTCTCACCGAAGGCCGTTCTCGCCTTTCGCTGGATGCTCTGGCTTACAGGCGCGGGCCTGTTGGCCCGCTACCTGATCTGGCCCCTGAGTCGCCGCGTTACGGACGAACAGGCCGCGCTGTATCTGGAAGAGCATGAGCCCAGCCTGGAGTCCTCCGTTCTCAGTGCGATGGATACGGGCAAAGGGACGTCGACCCCAGGAGTATCGGAGGCCTTCGTCGACCGGCTGGTCGAGACCGCACTGCAGAAATCCCGCGCCGTAAACAACGGTGCCCGAATCGAGCAACGGGGACTCTACCGCACGTCGGGTGCGCTCGCCGCCATAAGCTTTGCGGCAGTAGCCGTCATCGGCCTCGGCCCCGCACAACTCCGCCATGGTGCGTCAGCACTCTTGAACCCCGCCGTGGACCCGAGTTCCGTGAACCCGTACAGCATATCGGTCTCGCCGGGCGATGTGGTGATCGCCCGTGGCTCCGACCAACTGATCACCGCCCACCTTGAGGGATTCCGAAGCGCCGAGGTCCAGGTCTACTTCCGATCGGAGGGCACGACCAACTTCGACGCCATGTCCATGCTGCCCGGCGAGGAAGCGGACTTCGAGCTCCTGCTCTACGGTCTCGGCGAGAACACAGAGTACTTCGTAGAGTCGAGTGGAATCCGCTCGGCCACGTACCGGGTGGAGGTGGCCGACCTACCCTACGTGGACCGCCTCGAGCTCGAGTACCGCTTCCCCGCTTATGCAGGCCTCTCGCCCCGCATCGTGGAGGACGGGGGTGATATCGCGGCTCTGAGGGGCACGAAGGTAATCGTTCGCGTCTTCCCGACGATGCTCACACCGGGAGGACGAATCCTGCTCGATGGCGCTCCGGTCGACTTGTCCGAGGCCGAGGACGGGACCTGGACAGGCAGCATACGCGTGGAGAAGGTCGGGTTCTATGAGGTCGAGTTGATGCGCACCGACGGTGAGCTCGTGCCTGCGTCGCCGAAGTACACCATCGACGTCCTCGCGGACCAACCCCCCTCAGTCTCGTTCTCGAAGCCTGGCCGAGACACCCGCGCGAGCAACATAGAAGAGGTCTTCCTTGAGGCCAGAGCGGACGACGATTACGGCGTCGACGCGTTGACCCTGGCCTACTCGGTCAATGGAGAAGCGGAGCAGTCGATCCGGCTTTTCAGCGCCGGTGGACGCCCGATACCCGAGGTGACCGCCGGACACACGCTGTTCCTCGAAGAGTTGGGACTCGAGCCCGGCGACCTCGTCTCTTACTACGCGGTCGCATCCGATAACCGCCGGGGGGGAGACCGGAGCGAGGTTGCGAGCGACATCTATTTCATCCAGATCCGGCCTTTCCGTGTCGACTATCGACAGAGTGAGCAACAGGGCGGTGGTGGACAGGGCGGAGGCCAGCCCGAGCAAGCTCTCTCCGAGCTTCAGCGTCAGGTCGTCGCGGCCACGTTCAACCTCGACCGTGACCGAGCCGACTACTTCCCTGGTGAGTACGAGGAGAACCTGGTGAGTGTGCGCCTCTCCCAGTCGCGGGTCCGCGAGCAGGTGGAAGCGCTGCACCAACGCCTGGTGAGCCGGGGAATCGGGGGGGGCGACCCACGGTTCCAGCGCATCACCGAGCTGCTGCCCCAGGCCGTCGACGCGATGGAGGAGGCCGAAGCTCATCTCGAGCGGGGTGACGTCAAAGCCGCGATCTCGCCTGAACAGAAGGCCCTTATCAGGCTGCAGAAGGCAGAGGAGACCTACGAGGCCACTGTGCAGCAAGATGGTCAGCAGGGTGGCGGAGGTGGGGGTGGTGCGACCGCTGAAGATCTCGCGGATCTTTTCGAGCTCGAACTCGACAAGTTGAAGAACCAATACGAGACCGTCCAGCGGGGAGAGCGGCAGCAAGCCTCCGAGCAGATCGACGAGCTCCTGCAGAAGCTCAAGGAACTCTCGCGCAGACAGCAACAAGAGGCGGAGCGTCAGCGCCGCCGGGCGGAAGCTCGCCAGGGATCGGGAAGTGGTGGGGGGCGCACTCAGCGACAGTTGGCGGAGGCGACCGAGGAGGCCGCCCGCCAGCTACAGAGGTTGGCCCGTGAGACCGGCGACCAGCAACTCGAGGAAACGGCCCGGCAACTGCGACAGGCCTCCGAAGCCATGCGACGCTCGGCGTCATCGCACGGAAGCGAAGGCACCGCCGAAGCCGGCGCCGCACAGGATCGCCTCGCCGAGGCTCAAAGGCGCCTTCAGCAGAACCGGGTCGAACGCCTCCGGCGAGATGCTCAGGATGCGCTCCGCAGAGCGGAGAGTCTCGTCCGGGAGCAGGAAGACATCAAGGAGGGTATGTCCCGGCTCGGGGAGGGCGACATCAACCAACAGCTCGAAAAGGCGCGCAGGTTGTTCGAGCGCAAGGAGGCCCAGGCCCGAGAAGTTGCTGATCTCGAGCGTCAGTTGGACCGGATCGCCGCAGATGCTCGCCAGGAACAGCAGCGAGACGCGTCAGACCGCCTCACAGAGGCGGCGAACTCGATCAGGGACAACAAGCTCAAGGAACGCGTCCGGTACTCGCGTGGGCTGATCCAAGCCCGGGACCCCGAGTTCACGGAAGAATTCGAAGAAGGGACCGCCACCGCCATCGACGAACTCCGGGACAGGATCACCAAAGGTACGGAGGCCATTAACGAATCCGGAGACGAAGACGGGCGGGCGGAGGCCCTCGACCGCACGCGCGACCTCGTCCGTGGCATGGAATCTCTCGGGCGACGGCTCGAGGAGCGGGGCCAGGGGGGTCGGTCGGATCAGGCTCAGGAGGGCCAAATCCGGCAGTTCAGGAGCGAGGTGCGGGAACGAGCCGCCGAGGTCCGTGACCTCCAACGCGTACTCGATGAGCAGGACATCGACTCACGGCAGTTGGCCGACGTCGCGCAGGCCCTTCGGTCGCTGGATCGCGCGCGGGGGTTTGAAGACACTGCCGAGTTGGCGCGTCTTCAAGCTCAGGTTCTGGAGGGATTGAAGCAGCTCGAGTTCGGGCTGCGACGAGAACTGGAAGGGAGTGCGGTGGACCAAGCGTTCTTGGCGGGGTCGGAGGATGTGCCTGCCGGATTCCGCAAGCTTGTGGAGGAGTACTACAGGTCCCTGTCCCGCCCGCCGAGGGAAGGCAACTAGACGGTGCCATCTCGCGAGACCCGGGAAATGGTACCCGCCGCCAAGGCGAGGAGCGACCTCGCCATGAGATTGAGGCGCCACTTGATGACTCGACCCAGGGAGGGTTCCGGAAGGCGGCCCCCTTCACTCTCCAAGAGTCGGATCACTTCGGCGATCTGCTCCTCGTCGAATACACGGGTCTCCAACCGCCCGACACCCTTGAGCTTCTCCACGCGCTCCTCGGGCTCCAGTCCGTAGAATCCGTCCATCGCCTCGTAGGCCGGCTCCGAGATCATCAGGTATTGTTTCGCTTCGACCGAGTTCTTGAGCATCCGGTGTACGATGATCACATCCAGACCGAAGAGCTTCTCGAACTTCCCAATCTGCTCGAGTGCAACCTCGCCGGCGTGCACAACCTGCTTTAGGCGCAACCGCTCGACGCTGGAACAAGCCTCACACGAGCACCGCGGGCTAGTGGACAGCAGCCTCATTTCGGCTGCGAACGCCCTGAAGAGGCGCGGGATCTGGGCCTTCACCTGCGCTGCCACCTCGTCGAGATCGCCGGGGTCACCCAAGGCGTAGAGAAAGACCGCGTCGCCTTCCAACTCCGCCACAGTCAACGGAGGCTCCGTGGCTGCGATGATCGCCCGCAGGAGGCGCACCACGATCTGCCGCGAATGGCTGGCGGACACAACGCGACGGCGAACGAACTTGGTCCATCCGCTGATATCCGCCAACAGTAAGATGGCGTTGGTCGTCGGTTCGATGCTGGCTTCCATCCACCCCCCCAGAATGGCGGGATTGCAGGGAATGCGACCCTCCTCGGCTGCATCCCTGATTCTGGAGTTTCCCCGCCTCGGATGCCGAATACGAGGCTGTGGACCTTTGTTTCGTGGGGGGTACACGCAGCCGGCAGGCTTGTGTATCCTCTCTCATGAACGATCGTATCCTTCGAGCGATTCGCCGTGAGCCGCTGGACCGCACACCCGTCTGGTTCATGCGTCAAGCCGGCCGGTCGCTCCCTCGCTACCGTGAGTTGCGCGGCGAACGTGAGATGTTCGAGTTGATCCGCGACGCAGAGGCCGCTGCGAAGATCACGGCATTACCGCTCGAATACTATCCCGTGGACGCGGCGGTACTCTACAACGACTTGGCCACACCCTATCTGGCGGCCGGAATTGACGTTGAGATGCGCAAGGGTGTCGGGCCGATCATCGCGGATCCGATCCGATCCGCCGCCGATGTCGAGCACCTCCGTCCCTTCGACCCTCGGGAAGCACTCGATTTCAACCTCGATCAGATCAAGATCGTTGTGGAACGCATCGACGTGCCGGTCCTCGGATTCGTCGGAGCGCCCTTCACGCTTTGTTCGTATCTGATCGAGAGCCCTCGGCATCGCGACCTCAAGGGGGTCAAAGCGTTCATCCTGGAGCAGCCCGAAGCTTGGGCGACGCTCGCTGATTTTTGGGCCGAGCACATGGCGCAGTTCGGGATCGCGCAGCATCGGGCGGGGGCAGGCGCCGTCCAGGTCTTCGACTCATGGGCCGGAGCGCTCTCGGTTGAGGACTACCGCGAGTACGTCCTACCGCCGACGCAACGCCTGCTGCGGACGATGGAAGAAGCCGGGGTTCCAACGATTCACTTCTTCCACGGGAACCCCGCCCTTCTGCCTCACGTCGCCGAAGCGGGCGGAGACGCCGTTTCAGTGGACTGGCGACTGCCGCTGGACGAGGCGTGGAGCATCATCGGTCACGACCGGGCGATTCAGGGAAACCTCGACCCCATCGCGCTTCTCGCAGGCCCAGAGGTAGCCGTTCGAAAGACACGGGAGATTCTCGAGCTCGTAAACGGCAGACCCGGCCACATCTTCAACCTCGGTCACGGAGTACTTCCAGACACCGATTACCGCGTCCTCGCGGCGGTGGTGGCCGCAGTACACGATTTCACCCTGGGGGAACCCACCGCATGAAGACCGGCGTAATGGTCCTCAACTTCGGTGAACCGGAGGAGGCCAACGAAGAAACTGTGGAGCCATTCCTGGAACGCATCTTCATGGCGAACGCAGGCCTGGGCGGACCGAGCAGTGCCAAGGAGGCCACCGCCAGAAGCCAGAAGATGGCGCGGGCGCGGGCACCGGGACTCATCGAAGAATACCGGGAGATCGGCGGCTCTCCGGTCAACGAGCAGGCGCGTCAGCAGGCGCGTCAACTCCAGCGTGAGTTGAAGAAGCGGGGATTGGACGCCACGTGCTATGTCGGCATGCAGTTCGTAGAGCCGTTCATCCGTGATGCTGTGGCGAAAGCCAAGAAGGGCGGTATGGAGCGGCTGGTCGGATTGCCCATATATCCCCTTTGTGGCAAGAGCACCACCATGGCCGCGCTGGACGACCTTCAAGCTGCGGTGGACGATCTCGACTGGGCGCCGCAGGTGAGAGAGATCACTGGCTGGCACCGCCACCCCGAGTACCGGCGGCTGCATGCGGAGCATATCAGCGCGTACGCCACTCGTCAGGGGATCGCTCTGCACGACGCCGGCACCAAGCTCCTATTCTCGGCCCACGGCACTCCCCTGAAGTATCTCGACGATGGACCGCGCTACCTGCTGTATGTCGAGGAGACCTGCCGTATGATTGCGCGGGCACTCGGGGTGGCAGACTACTTGATCGGTTACCAGAACCACAGTAACCGCCCCATCGACTGGACTCAGCCCGACATCGAAACGGTCATCAAGGAGGTCGAGGCCAAGAGGGTTGTCGTGGTTGCGGTGAGCTTCATGCACGAGCAGTCCGAAACGCTTTCCGAACTCGACATCGAACTGCGGAAAGAAGCCGATCAGGCGGGCTTGGAGTTCTACCGGGTACCCATCCCTCACGATAACCCACGCTTCACAGGTTTGCTGGCCGATCTCGTTATGAACGCCCTCCGTGATGAGCCGGTCATGGGGCCGCTGGGTATGAAACGCTGCCTTTGCCGCGGCCGGCCCAACACCTTCTGCCTGAACGCCTCGAGCTAGCGCGGCCTCACGGGCCGGCTCCCGCGCGCACTTCGTTGGGCGCCCAAAGGCGGGCGGCGAGTCTCTTTGCGTCGGTCAGGCGCCCTTGGATTCCTGGACGCGCGGCATAGCTCGCACAGATGTGTACACCCTCCGGCAAACGGAGCCCGTCGAGTACGTCCCAACTCTCGTCCCACGCGGGGATTCTCGTTCTGCCGACGTGGAGCACGCGCACCTTGCATCCAGTCACAAAGGTGAACTCATCGGCTGCGATCTGACCCACCCGGTCGTCGTCTTCCTCGACTACCGCCGGATTTCGCATGCCCCCAAGGAAGGCCGTGTAGAGTCCGGGCCGCCCGAACAGGCCGGCGTTCCAGGTGACGCCCCGGGTCTGTAGGCCCTCGCCAAGCGAAACCTGATAGCCGGCCCCAACCAGATCCTCGTCACCCTTGAGATGAACGACCGCGAGCGGGTTGTAGCGGAGCTGCTCGAGGCGAGCCGCAGCGTCGGGCGCCGCCGGCCTGAGGAGCCGAGCCGCGGCGGGCGCCGGGCAACAGAGTACCACCGCGTCTGCCGCAACGTCATCATCGTCCCCCAACGCCAAGACGAATCCGCCGTCCGGACTCGGACGCAGGCCAGTTACGGCACACCCCGTGCGGAGCGACGCGCCGAGTCCGGCCGCCAAGGCCGATGGGAGAGCACCCATCCCGCGCCGAAAAGAACAGGGAGGTGCCGACGACACCCGCTTCCGGGCGGTGAGCGCCCGCCACAGGATGCTTCGCTTTACTCCGAGTTCTCGTAGCGTCGTAGCCAAGGCGTGCCGTGCAGGCATGCGGTCGGGGTCGGATGCGTACAGGCCGCCGTAGAGCGGCTCGATGACGGCCTCGTAGGCCGCGCCGCCAAGCTTTCGCCTGAAGAATCCCCCGGCTGTCTCCCCTTCCCTGAGGCCACCTGTCAGGGGTTCCAAAAGTACACGCGCCTTTTCAGTCCATGTGAGCAGGTCCGTTGTCAACGCCTGGCGGATGGAGAGGGGCGCCTGGCTCAAGCGGCCCTTCCGAAAGACTAGGAGCGAGAGTTGCCCCGAGGGCGTCAACACTTCATCAGCGAGTCCGACATCGGCGATAAGCGCACGCACCTCGGGTGTGAGGCGTGCTCGTTGGGGTCCCATGTCGAGGGGAAGTCCCTCGACATCCACCGTTCGAATCACTCCGCCCGGGCGGGGCTGAGCTTCCAGGACGATGCATTCGGCTCCCCTCCCCCGAAGGTAGTGCGCGAGGGCGAGTCCCGAGATCCCACCACCGACGACGGCGATCACGGGGAGAGGGTGTTGGCTAGGCGCCCTTCGGGGACGGGAGAACGGGGGTCCCAACCCTGCTCGAGGTCAGTGGCGTGAGTGCCTTCCGATCGCCCCGTCCACATGCAACTCTCCCGTGGGAAGGTTCGTGAAGTCCAGATTATAAAGGTCCGCCGAACGATCGAGCTCGGGGAAATCCGAGAGATCGTCCGGTACGAAAATGCCCATCATGTGCGCCATCGCGCCGTCCTTCAGGGTCTCGGACTCGGGGTAATCGTAACGCGCCACGACCCGATACCGGTGCCCGGGCTCGACGTGGAGGGCATCATCTCCAAACCCGATGATCTTCCGCTCTACGCCATGGGTCTTTCCCTTATCGTCGAGCTCGCCCTTAACCTCTATCAAAACCTCGCCTGTCTCAACATCCTCGAGCCTCACCCACTCACCGTAGTCGTGCATGTGGCCCCCCACCATCATGATTCTACCCGCAGTTTCGAACTCAAACTCGAAGGCCCTCTCGTTGACTCCCGAATGGAGGTCGAATGAGCTTTCCCCACCGATCACGTTATTCACGTCCAAGTAGAGGGGAAGCACCTCGAACTGCGGCTCCTGCGTCGTCGAAAGGTATGGGACTCGCAACTCGATGTACGCGCTCAGGTCCCTGCCGAGCGTATTCGACCACATGGCATAGAAGCCCAGTGACTGCCCATAATCCAGGGGCACGCCGACGATGGGGGGGAGCAGAACGTCGGAGGTCTCCTGCCCCACGGCGAAGAGACGCTCAATGACTGGGTAAACGAGTTGGCGGCGCTCGTAATTGAGGGCCACGAAATGATGGATGATCGCAGATGGCAACTCCGTGCCGTCCGCCTCTCTGAGCCGCAGGCTAAATCCTCTCAGCCAGCCCTCGACGGGCCAATCGATCCTCATGATCGGAGTCAGGGCATGGGCGTCGTGGCTGTGGCTCCGCATCTGTCCGCGAGGCACCATCGTGGCCGCCGCGATATGGAAGGGCCCCGCCCTCAATACCACCTCCTGTGCGACCGAGTCGATGGTCACCTCCAGGACCGGGTCGTCAGCCCCAAGCCTCGAGGTGTTTGTTGGGGCTGCCAGAGGCCCTTGGGTCAAGGCCGCCGCTAGAGCCATCGCCGTCAGTACCATCGTATTCCTCCAATTCCCACTTGGTGGCTCAGTATCTTGATCACTGAAGCGCCCGCCCCAGCGACTCTCCGTTCAACCCAACAAAGCGACCGCTGTCTCGGTTTGTTCCGCCGTCAAGCCCATGGGTCGGCCCCCTCTCCTCAACCCATCGGTGTGGACGTAGATTTCCAGACGGAAACGAGGATCCGTCCGAGCGACCCCACCACTGCCCGATTCACCGACAAGGGAGACCATGAGCGGACCCCAGTTCATTTATGTCATGAAGGACCTCCGCAAGATCGTCCCTCCCAAGCGCGAGATCTTGAAGGGCATTTGGCTTTCATTCTACCCCGGCGCGAAAATCGGAGTGGTGGGACCGAACGGAAGCGGCAAGACAAGCGTGCTGAAGATCATGGCCGGCGTGGATACGGACTTTCTCGGCGAAGCTTGGCCGGCGAAAGGCACGCGGGTCTCGTACCTGCCACAGGAGCCCCAACTCAACCCGGACCTCGATGTTCGAGGGAACGTCGAGGAGGCCGTGAGTGAAACCCGCAGTCTTCTCGAGCAGTTCGAGGTGGTCAATGCCAGCTTCGCCGACCCGATGTCGGACGACGAGATGGAAGCCTTGATCGAGAAGCAGGCCAGGCTCCAAGACCGAATCGATGCGTCGGGGGCGTGGGACCTGGAGCGGAAGATCGAGATCGCGATGGACGCGTTGCGCCTCCCGCCACCCGACACCGACGTCACGACGCTGTCGGGAGGGGAGGTCCGGAGGGTCGCACTCTGCAAGGTGCTTTTGGAGGAGCCCGACCTTCTGCTTCTGGACGAGCCCACCAACCACCTGGACGCCGAATCGGTCGCGTGGCTGGAAAGACACCTGGCCGATTTTGCGGGCACTATCGTCGCTATCACGCACGACCGGTACTTCCTGGACAACGTGGCCGAGTGGATCCTCGAGCTGGACCGTGGGGCAGGAATCCCCTGGGAGGGCAACTACACGAGCTGGCTGGACCAAAAGACGGAGCGGCTTCGCGTCGAGGAAAAGCAGACCTCGTCGCGCAGAAAGACCCTCGAGCGGGAACTCGAGTGGATTCGCATGGCCCCCCGCGCACGGCAAACCAAGGGGAAGGCGCGCATCAACGCATATGAGGATCTTCTCGGGGCGGACGAACGAGAGGCCGTAAGAACCGCCGAGATCATCATTCCGAAGGGGTCACGGCTCGGGAAGGACGTTCTGACGTGCGAGGGCGTGACCAAGGCCTATGGGGAGAAGCTGCTGATCGATGACCTTTCGTTCAGCCTTCCACCCGGAGGCATCGTCGGGATCATCGGCGCCAACGGCGCGGGCAAGACGACGTTGTTCCGCATGATTACGGGTGAGGAGGAACCCGACCGCGGGGAGATTCGTATCGGCTCGACGGTGCAGTTGGCGTATGTTGACCAGTCGCGCGATACCCTCGACGGTAACAAGACCGTGTTCGAGGAGGTCTCGGAAGGGCAGGAAACGTTCGAGTTCGGGCGCGCAAAAGTAAACGCTCGGGCCTACCTCTCGTGGTTCAATTTCCGCGGAGCGGACCAGCAGAAGAAGGTCGGGACCCTGTCAGGTGGCGAGCGCAACAGGCTCCACCTGGCCCGCCTGGTGAAAACGGGCGGAAACCTGCTCCTGCTCGACGAGCCGACGAACGACCTCGACGTAGACACGCTAAGAGCGCTCGAAGACGCTATTCTCAGTTTCGCCGGCTGTGTTATGGTGATCTCACACGACCGTTGGTTCCTGGACAGAATCGCCACACACATCCTCGCCTTCGAGGGGGATAGCCGGACGGTGTGGTTCGAAGGAAACTACTGGGAGTACGAGGAAGCTCGTCGCCAACGGACGGGGGCGGAGGCCGACCAGCCGCACCGCATCAAGTACCGGAAGCTCCTGCGCAGCTAGGAGAGCGTTGCGGGGGCGAAAAAAAGTGTAGGAGAAAGCGTGGCACGTGTGCTTATATTGAATAGATCGGAAGTGTTCCGGGAACAACGGAACTAATGGATAGGAACCAACCGGAAGCTCCGGGCCAAATCGAATTGAGCAAAGGTCAGGAGCGGGCTGCGGCCCTGGTCGCGGTCCTCAGGGATCAGGCGGAAAAAGAAGGAACCGCCCTTCGGGCGCAGACGACGATGAGGCGACGGAACCGCCGTGGGAACGTCGCCCTAGCTGTATCTGCTTTCATGGCGGCGTGGGTATGGATCTTCCCGCCTGACGCGATTCGCATTAAGCGTCCTTCCCAGCCCACCGTGGCCGAGGAGGCGGCTTCGCTTCGTCGTGCGATGTTTCTGCAGAACTCGGCGATCCAGCAGTACCGTATCGAGAATGGACACATTCCGGACGGGCTGGAGGCGGCGGGCCCAGCCTTCGATGGCATGGAGTACATCCACCTGACACGCCGCGAGTACCGACTGCGCGGCCGCAGTGAGCGTGTCACGCTGTCCTATTCATCCACCGAGTCGATCGAAGACTTCGTGGGCGAGGACCTGGACCTCATCGAGAATGTGATTCGATGAAGCTCTTCGACCAACGGGGTTTCACCCTTGTCGAGGTGCTGACGGTGATGCTCATCCTCAGCATCGTGACCCGCATCGCCATTCCGCAGATGCAAGAGGTGCGAGTCAGGGCCCGGGCCGCTCAGGCCTTGGGCGATTTTCGCGTGATCGAGCTCGCGGCGCAGGAGTACCTGGCCGACAACAACCAGCCTCCCCCCGATGCCGACACAGGCGTGGTGCCACCGGGCTTGGAGACCTACCTCGAGGGCTTCACCTTCGAAAAGCCAGCCTACAAACTGGATTGGGAGAACTGGGTTCTCCCCGGCGGCCTGCCAAAGCACCCCGAGACGCGGGTGCTCCTGGGCGTGTCGATCAGCATCGACGATCCACTGCTGGGCGAGGCCATCGTGGGCCTCGTAGGAATCAACCGCGTGCATTATACACTCGGGAACAAGTACACCTTCATCCTCGAGGCCCTCTAGGCCGCTGCCCCAAGCGAACCGTGGAAGGCTAGATGATGGGGTTCTTGCCGCTGCGTTTGTCGAAGAACCGCTGATGATATTCTTCGGCGCGAAAGAAGTCCGCCGCAGCAATAATCTCCGTAACCACGGCCCCGGAGTGGCGGCCCGAAGCCTCCAGCGCGGCAAGCGACGCTAGCGCCGCCTGCTCCTGCTCATCAGAATGGTAGAAGATCGCCGAGCGGTACTGCGTCCCGACGTCGGCGCCCTGGCGGTTGAGTTGGGTGGGGTCGTGGATGTCCCAGAAGACCGCAAGCAACTCATCGTAGCTCACCAGTCCCGGGTCGTACTCGAGGTGGACCACTTCGGCGTGACCGGTCGCCGTGGAGCAGACCTGCTCGTACGTAGGCTCTTCCACCGTGCCCCCCATGAACCCGACCGATGTAGCCACCACACCGGCGATCTCGGAGAATACCTGCTCGGGTTTCCAAAAACAGCCGGCCGCAAACGTCGCCACCTGCGAGGGGCCTGTGTCTTCCCCTGCCTCCGTCATCTCATCTCCCCGCACCTCTAGACTCCGGTCGAAGCGGTGGGGCTCGTCTCCGGCCCAGCGATAGTGACCTCCAAGATACGCCGGATCGTGGAAACGCGCTCGTCGAACGCGGGCTACTCCGCCTTGAGCACGCTGATGGGCTCGACACTGGCCGCTCGCCGCGCCGGGATCGCGCTCGCCACGGTGGCAACGCCCACCAGCACGACGCCCGCGGTGGCAAATGTCACGGGATCGGTGGCGCCAACGCCGAACAAAAGCCCCTCCATGAGCCGTGTCAGGCCATACGCACCGGCCATGCCGAGCGCCGCGCCGACGGCCACTACGCCCAGGCTACTTCTGACAATCAGCGAGCCGATGTCCTTTCGTTCCGCCCCAAGCGCGATCCTCACGCCCATCTCCCTCGATCGGCTACTCACGCCGTACGAAACGACGCCATACAAGCCCAATACGGCCAAGAGGAGCGCCGCAGAGGCAAACAGCGACAGGAGCGTAGTGACGAACCGGTCCGTCGCCAAAGAAGACGTCACGAAGTCGCCGATCGGCGTGATCGCACCTGCTGCGAGGCCCGGGTCCGCCGAGGCGAGCGTGCTACGAACCGAGGGAATAATGGCGTCGGGGTCCCCATCCACCTTGATGACCAAAGAGAGCGCCCGGGTGGGCACTTGGAGATAAGGGGCGTACATCGCGTTCCGGCTGCCGCTTCGGATCGAGAAATTCTTGATGTCCCTGGCCACGCCCACGACCGTCCGCCACACCGGAGCCATGGTAGCACCCAGGTTGATGCGCTGGCCGATGGGGTTCTGCTCCGGGAAGAAACGATCCACGAGGGTCTGGTTGATGATGACCACGCGTGGAGCTTCGGAATCCTCCGAGCTGGTGAAATCGCGGCCCGCGACGAGCCGTAGGCCGACGGTCTCGAAGTACCCGGGGGTCACGCGGCGGAACCAGACTTGGTTGTGCTCGCCCGGCGCGGGGATCGGCTGGCCTTCGATGTTGAAGTCGACGTCACCGTCCCGACCGCTCAGCGGCAGCGTGTTGGTGGAGGCCACGCTCACGACACCCGGCAACGCTCGGACCCGCTTCTCTAGATCGACGAAAAACGATCGCGTCGCCTCGCGATCAGGATACCGGGAGCCGGGAAGAAGAACGGACATGGCCAGCACTCCCTCCGGCTCGAAGCCCAGATCGACGTCTTGCAGAGCCTGGAAACTCCGCACAAGAAGGCCCGCGCCTACCAGCAGTACGAGCGCCAGGGCCACCTGACTGACCACGAGCGCGTTACGCACCCGACCGCCGCGTGGTCCATCCCCACCGCTCCGCCCGCCCTCTCGGAGCGCGTCGTGTAGACCGGCCCTGGCCGATCGTAGCGCCGGGACGAGCCCAAAAACCAATCCTGAGAACAGCGTTACGGCCGCTGCGAACCCGAGAACGCGACCGTCCACCGCGACCTCAGCGAGACGAGGTGTGCCGAGCGGCGCCAAGGACACGAGCATGTTCGTCCCGAGGTAGGCAACTACGATGCCCAATCCGCCTCCGACAGCGGCCAGTAGGGCATTCTCGGTCAGGAGTTGCCTCGCGATTCGAGATCGGCCGGCGCCCAGGGCCGACCGAACGGCGAGCTCGGACCTACGCGTAGTACCCCTGGCGAGGAGCAGGTTGGCCACGTTCACACTCGCGATGAGCAGCACGAAGCCCACGGCACCCAGCAATACCCAGAGCCCAGTGGATGTCGACGACACCAGGTCATCCTTGAGCGAGAAAGCTGAAAAGCTTCGACCGGTATGGGTTGCGGGATACTCGACAGCCAATCTTCTGCCCAGGTTCCTGCTCTGTTCGCGCAACACGTCGAGGCTCATACCGTCGGCAAGCCGGCCCACGGCCCTGAGGCCCGCACAGCCACGGCCACAGTCGAAGTTGGTCATGTCTTGCTGCAAGGGGGTCCAGATGTCGGCGTTGGGGATGAACGGCGGCCGGAAGCCGGCCGGCATGACGCCCACGATCCGGTGGGGTACGTCGCTCAGAACGAGAACCGTACCCACCACGTCCGGATCGGCGCCGAGCGCCCTGTGCCAGAACCCGTCACTGATCAGCACAGCCTCGTCGCCGCCGACCTCTTCCTCCTCGGGAAGGAAATCGCGACCCAGCACAGGGGCGACCCCAAGCACGCGACTGAACATACCCGTCGAAAGAAACGAACCGTTCAGCTGCTCCGCCTCGCCCCACCCAGTGAGGGTCGGACCCCAGCCATCATAGAGAGCGAGCTCTTCCAAGGCCGGAACTTCCTGACGAAGATCATGGAAATCCGGGAAGCCCAACCACTCCTGGACGGGCCCCCCACGGGCCGACCAGTCCGACCAGACATTGACGAGTTCCT